>URAF01000003.1 GCA_900545885.1 uncultured Eubacteriales bacterium | reverse complement strand
CAGGGTTTGTTCTGCACGCTTATTGCGGGTACCATTCTCGGACAAATCGGAACGTGGATACAAGGCGCGGGAACAGATGCGGGCATTGCGGTAGGCGGCGGAGTCATTGCCGTTGCCAACATTGCCAAAATGCTGATGGGCGCGGGTATCGGCATCGGCATAGCGCATATGCTCAAAGCACCGAAGCTAGTTATGTTCACCGCGGCGGTGGCGGGATTTGTCGGCGCGTTCGGCGACGCGATAGTCGGCGGATTTACGGGCGGTTTTGTTGCCGACGGAGTAACGGCGGTGCTTGCGGGTGTAAAACCCGCGGCGCCCGGCAACCCCATCGGTGCATACGTCGTTGCCGTTCTTGCCATCGAAGGCGGCAGACTTGTGGCGGGCAGAACGAAAGTGGATATAGTTGTCGTTCCGCTTGTGATGTTCGTTGTTTGCTTGTTCGCGGTGTGGGTTGCATGGCCGTTCATTATGTTCGTAAACCTCATAGGCGAGGGCATTGCACTTGCAACCGCGGCAACTCCCGCGATTATGGGTATCGTCATCGCCGTTGCAATGGGCATACTGCTTACGCTTCCGACTTCTTCGGCGGCAATCTGGCTTGCGGTGGCGTCGCCCGTTATTACGGGATTTGCGGCGGGAACGGTTGCGTTCGAAACCTACGACGCCATGTTGCTCGCGGGCGGCGCGGCAATGGTAGGCTGCTCGGCGCATATGGTCGGTTTTGCCGTTCAGAGTTTCCGCGAAAACAAATGGGGCGGACTTATCGCACAGGGACTGGGTACGAGTATGTTGCAGATACCCAACCTTATGCGTCACCCGATTATACTAGTTCCGCCTATCCTTGCAAGCATAGTCGTCGGACCTTTGTCCACTTGCGCGTTCCAACTCCGTTGCAACGCTGTCGGCGGCGGTATGGGAACGTCGGGGCTCGTCGGTATATTCGGTGCGATAGACGCGTCGACGGGCGTAATTCCCGATTGGAAACTTGCGCTCGGCATAGTGTTCTGTTGTTTCGTAATTCCCGCGGTCGTGTGTTTCGTGGCTTCGGAAATCATGCGCAAGCTCGGTTGGATAAAATTCGGGTATCAGTCGCTTGACCTTTGATTTTGTAATTTATCGAGAAAAGGAAAAATATGCTTATTTTTATCGCCCTTCTTCCAATCGGAGCAGGGCGGTTTTTTTTGCCGAAAAATTATAAACAATTAAACTATTTTTTATTAAGGTATTGACACGTTACCCATTATAAAGTATTATAATTATTAGTAATAGTTTAATCTTAAAGTAGTCGGTTTGTCGGACGTAAGGGAGCGTCTTTGCTCTGTCATTCGGACTGCGTAAAGGAGGAAGTTATGGACAATGTCACAAAAGCAAGGATTAACCTGTTCGCCGTTCTGCGCAACATAGAAGATCTTTGCGCTATGGATCCCGTATCCAAGGACCTTATCAAAGACGTCAAGCTCGGTGTTGAGTTCAACGTGCCCGAAGTGGGCAGTGCGGTGCTCAATTTCGCTGACGGCAAGTGCACTTTCACCAGAGGCAAGGGCAAATCCGCTCTCAAACTCTACTTCACTTCTCCCGAACACTTCAACAAACTCGTCGACGGAGAAAAAACCATTCCGATTTTCTACAACGTATTCAAAGTCGGTTTCCTGCTCAAAGAGTTCACCACTCTCGCGGAAAGACTGAGCTATTATCTCCAACCCGCTCCCGACAAGAAAGAAGAGTTGCTCAAAGACCCTCAGTACTTTGAGACCAACACCATTCTGACTGCTTACACCGCGTTTTATGCAATGTCCGAAATCGCAAACAGCGACTTCATCGGCAAAGCCATTGCAAAACGCATGCTCGACGGCGTAATCGCATGCGAAGTCAACGGCGGCCCCGCAATGAACATCACGGTCAAGAACCACAAGTTCGTCACCAACAAGGGCAAAGTCAAAGAGCCTCGCGCCACGATGATTTTCGGTGATATGCAGTTCGCACACGACCTTCTCAACGGCAAGACGTCCAGCTTTACCGGAATGGGCACCGGTCAATTCCAGGTTAAGGGCGCAGTCGAGATGCTCGAACAGATGGCAAAACTGCTGAGCCAGGTCAGCATCTATCTCGGTTAAGGAGGAAGCAGAAATGAACTTGAAATACGAACCCAAGAAAATATACGATGTAACAAAGAGCCAGGAAGCGTTCAAACGCGCGCTCAAAGTCGTCCCCGCAGGTATCTACGGTCACCTCGGACCTTCCGAAGGCTGCATGATTCCCGTCAGCTCTTATCCTCTGTTTATGTCCAAGGCGAAGGGCGCATACTTCTGGGATATTGACGGCAACAGATTCATCGACTATATGTGCGCATACGGCCCCAACTTCCTCGGCTACAACGACCCCGACGTCGACGCCGCGGCAATCGAACAGCTCAAAAAAGGCAACTGCGCAACGCTTACTTCCGAACTGCTCATCGACTTCGCGGAAGAAATGGTCAACACCATCAACATGGCAGACTGGGCGTTCTTCGCAAAGAACGGCGGCGACGCAACCAACTTCGCGGTCATGATTGCACGTGCATACACCAACCGCAAGAAAGTCGTGCTCGTCAGCGGTTACTATCACGGCGTTTCTCCTTGGATGCAGAAACTCGGATATGCGGGTATAACCGAAGAAGATATAGCAAACAACCTCTATATCGATTGGAACGCACCCGACCAGTTCGAAAAACTCATCAAGAAGTATCCCGGTCAGATTGCGGCACTCATCGCAACGCCTTACTATCATCCCACTTTCGTCGACAACCAGCTTCCTCCGGAAGGATACTGGCAGAAGATGCGCAAACTCTGCGACGATAACGGAATTATCCTTATCTTCGACGACGTCCGCGCAGGCTTCCGTATCGACATCAAGGGCAGTGACTATCACTACGGCATCAAATCCGATATTTCCTGCTTCTGCAAAGCAATCGCAAACGGCTACAACGTGTCGGCAGTCTGCGGCGTAGAAAAACTCAAAAACGCCACTTCCGACATCATGTACACCGGCAGCTACTGGCTGTCCGCAGTTCCTTTCGCGGCAGGTATCGCGACCATCAGAAAGGCAAAGGCGACCAATGCGGTCGAAGAGAACGCAAAGAAAGGCATCATGCTGACCGAAGGTCTTAAAGAAGTCGCAAAAGACAACGGTTTCGACCTGCGCGTAACGGGCGAACCCGCAATGTTCTATCTGCGTCTCGGCAACGACTATCCGTCCACCATTCTGCATCAGGAATGGGTCGCGGAATGCGTCAAGCGCGGCGTATTCTTCACCTCTCACCACAACCACTTCATCAACGCGGCACTTACCAAAGACGATATGCAGTACACTTGGGAAGTCGCAGACGAAGCATACAAAGTGGTCAGAAAGAACCATCCCGACGCAAAATACATCTAAATCAACACAAATAAGAAAACGCTCCGCATATGCGGGGCGTTTTTTGTTTCAAATATTTTTGGCGACGCGGTAGGTTCTTAGACGTAGTAAGTTTCGGCGAGACAGTAATAAATAGACAAAAGCAATTCAATCGGACAAAAGCAAACGGAGCCTTGCGGCCCCGCTTGCTCTCGGACAAGTCCGAAAAAGAGTCAGTATTGAGAGGTAATTATTATTTGAAGTAACGGTTGAGCAGTCCTTCGAAGGCTTTGCCGTGACGTGCCTCGTCGCGTGCCATTTCGTGAACGGTGTCGTGAATTGCGTCGAGGTTTTCTTCTTTCGCGCGTTTTGCAAGTTCGAATTTGCCTTTGGTTGCGCCGTTTTCGGCTTCGATTCTCTTTTCGAGGTTGACTTTGGTGCTGGGGGAGACCATTTCGCCGAGCAGTTCGCAGAATTTTGCGGCGTGTTCCGCTTCTTCGAGAGCGGCTTTTTCCCAGTACAGGCCGATTTCGGGATAACCTTCGCGGTGTGCGACTCTGCTCATTGCAAGGTACATACCGACTTCGGTGCATTCGCCTTCGAAGTTGGCGCGGAGGCCTTCCATGATATCAGCGGGTGCGCCTTGCGCAACACCGACCACGTGTTCTGCCGCCCAGACTTTTTCGCCTTCGACGACTTTCGTGAATTTCTCTCTGGGTGCTTTGCACTGAGGGCACTTTTCGGGTGCTTCTTCACCTTCGTAAACATAACCGCATACTGAACACACAAATTTTGCCATAACTTTTTCTCCTTTAACCGTAGTTTCTTGATTGTTAATTTTGTCGGCAGGGTTGCCGTTGGTTTTCTTGTTGTCAACGCGCTCGAAATCCTGCGCGCCGTGTTTGCATATCGGGCAGACAAAGTCCGCGGGGAGTTTGCCTTTGTGGACGTATCCGCACACCTTGCACACCCATACTTCCTCGTCTTCCGCGTTTGCCTGAACGACGGGTTTGGGTTTTATGTCGCTTTGATAGTAAGCGTAGGTCAGCTCTTCGCCGCTGTCGACCAGCGCAACCGTGGCTGTCGGCTCGGCTACGAACATCGTGTGAGTGCCGAAGTCGATTTTGTCGACGACCTTCATTTCAAAGTAACCGAGAGTGCCTTCTGTCGGGACATAACAGCCGTTCGACGCTTTGACCGTCGGAATGTCGGCAAACTTGTCGACGTCTTTTCCGCTTCTCATGCCGAAACCTTTAATAAGGTCGAATGCCGTCTTTTTAGAAAGCACCGCCACGGCGAATTTACCGCTTTTGACGATGAGGTCGTGCGTGAAATTCTGTTTGTTTACGGTCACGGAAAATCTCTCGGGGGTGGAAGTCTGTTGGGCGAGGGTGTTTATCATACATCCGCCGCGTTTGCCGTCGGCTTCCGAAGAGAGAATATACAGACCGTAACTGATTTTGAAGAGCAGGTTCATAATTTCTTCTCCTTACATACAGGGCATAAGCCCTTGAAAATTATTTCGGCTTCTTCGATTTGAAGATCGCCGTGATTTTGTGCCGTTCTTTTCAGAAACTCGTTTTCGCAGGCTTCGACGTCCTGAACCGTTCCGCATTCCGTACAAACGAAATGTGCGTGGCAGCGTGTGGTTTTGTCAAACCTTGACGGTGCGTTCGGCACGGAGATTTCTCTCACTTTGCCTTCGTCAATCAGCCCTTTCAAAACTCTGTACACGGTGCCCAGACTGACTGCGGGAAGTTCCTCCCGAACCCTTGCGAAAATCGTTTCGGCAGTCGGATGGTCGCATGCGTCCAGTACGACGCGCTCTATCGTCGCTTTCTGTCTGGTGTTCCGTTTCGAAACTTCCTGCATACGCCCTCCTTTTGTTTTAATGTGCATTATTGATAATCGTTATCATTATTATATTTGCTGCGGTCGGTTTTGTCAAGCACGAAAAACAAAAATTTTCGTCGGATTTTGAAAAATCGGCTTGTTTTGCGCTTTATGTTGTAAAGAGCAGTCCACGGTCGGCGCAAGAGCGGTTTTGAAATGTTGCGCTGGCGCGAGCGAATGCGGGAGAGCATACGAATTTAAAACTATTTGCGCGTACGGGGCAGAGGGGAAACACAAGCAGAACAGTGAATAAGAATTAGCGAGGTCGGTGGCACCGAAGTCGACGGCTGTTTCCGCGGGGTTTCCGAAGTTCTCGAAAGGGCATAAAAAAACGCCGCGTTGCCGCGGCGTTTTTTATTGTTGTTATTTCTTGGGTGCAGGAACGAGCATTGCCTGACATTTGGTCATGATGTCGTTGAACTGAACCGCATAGCTGTCGCCCGCGCCGATGATGGTCACGCAACCTCTTGCAACGGATTCGACAAAGTCGTATCTGTTGGTGAGAACTGCGAGGCAGTCGTCGGGAGTGGGGAATTTGAACAGAACGAAAGGATATTTTCTTTCGCCGTTACCGGCTTTGGATTTGCCCATCTTGACGCGGAGGTAGGACTTGATTTCGGGGTAGAGTTCCTTGCCGTTTGCGTCGAGGGTGGGACCGACGATGAACTGGTAGGTTCTGTCGGGCTGTTTGAGAGTCCACTCAGCCATGGTAGGCCAACCTTCTTTGTTTGCCGTAGAAAGAGCACGGGTGATGAGGAACAGGGAAAGTTTGACTTTGAGGTACTGTTCCCAGAGCTGGCTCTTGTCGGGATTGTAGGAAGGCATTGTCTTGGTGAGTTCCAGCATGAGGAAGAGGAACTTCAAGGTGACGGGGTTGGCGATGTTTTTGAGAAGGGGGCTCACTATGCCGAGCATTTCGACGGGGGAGCTTCCTTTGAACACGCCGAGCAGGCTCTTGATGGACTTGAAGTACATTTTGACGACTTTGAGTCCTTCGTATTTGCTGCCGTCTGCCATTTCGATGAAGCCGGGGTATTCGCCCTGGAAGACTTTGAAGCGTTTGCCGTAGGAAGATTTAGCAGCCATGTCTTCGGTGAGGAAGACGATGTAGCAGGCTACGGGGTTTGCATCGTCTGCGGCGCGAAATTCCACGACGGCGTTTACTTTTTCAAACTTCTTTGCGTATTTCGCGTCTTCTTCGAGAGGAATTCTGAGCGCGGGAAAGGCGGCGCTGAAGTATATTTTGGCAGTCAAGACGTCTTGTTCGCTTGCTCTCATAATACACCTCCTCTTAGTCTTCGTCGGACCAGTCGTCTTCTTCGATTTCTTTGCCCATCAACTCCATAACGGTTTCCATGATGCCCTGGCTGGAAAGTTTGTATTTTGCATACAAATCTTCGGGTTTGCCGATGGGACCGAACTCGTCGGGGATACCAATCTTGGTGAGAATGCATCTCTTACCCGATTGAGCAAGTACGGATGCGACTGCGTCGCCGAGGCCGCCGATGATGTTGTGTTCTTCGACGGTGACGATACGGCGGGTTTTGACAGCTGCTTCGATGATGGCTTCTTCGTCGATGGGTTTCAGGGTGTGCATGTTGATGACCTGAGCCGACACGCCCTGTTCGTCGAGCATTTCGCCTGCGATGAGAGCGTCACGGGTAGGAACGCCGCAGGAGATAATGGTGACGTCGTTGCCGTCTTTGAGCTGCATTGCTTTACCGATTTTGAATTCGTATTCGTCCTCGCTGTTGTGGAGGAGGGGTTCCATACCGCGACCGACGCGGAGATAGAAAGGACCGGGTACGTCGATGCAGGCTTTGATGGCGCTAGCGGTTTCGTAGGCGTCCGCGGGGATAACGACGGTCATGTTGGGGATAGCGCGCATGATGGCGAAGTCCTCGATGCAGTGGTGGGTAGAGCCCGCCGCGCCGAAGGAAACGCCGCCGTGGGTTGCGATGACCTTAACGGGCAGTTTCTGATATGCGCAGTCCGTTCTGACTTGTTCGCCGCCGCGCAGGCACGCGAAGATTGCGAACGTGGAAGCAAAGGGGATAAAACCGACTTTTGCAAGACCTGCGGCAACGCCGAAAAGGTTTTGTTCCGCGATACCGACGTTGAAGAGTCTGTCGGGGAAAGCTTCACCGAGCAGACCGATGTTGGTGGATTTTGCAAGGTCAGCAGTTACACCGACGATGCGGGGGTCTTTGGCTGCGAGCTCGGCAAGCGTTTTGCCGTACATTGCGCCGGAAGACATTTTGTTTGCGTCATATACGTTCCAAGCAGTTCCCATAGTGTACCTCCTTAACCTCTTGCATTGATTTCGTCAAGATAGACTTTGAGTTCGTCTTCGTTGGCACCGAAAGAGCAGTAGTGGCTGGTGGGTTTGCCTTCGAAGGACTTGATACCGAAACCTTTAACGGTGTCGGAAATGATGCAGACGGGGCCTTCGGTTGCCCAGGCTTCGGCGAGAGCACGGTCGGCGTCGGCCATATCGTTGCCGTTGCATTTGATGACTTTGAAGCCGAACGCTTCGACCTTTTTGTCGAGGGGTTCGAGAGCCATGACCTTTTCGGTTTCACCGTCGATTTCGAGGTGGTTGCGGTCGATGATCCAGATGAGGTTTTTGAGTTTGAAGTGGGCAGCGGACATAGCGGCTTCCCAGTTGGAACCTTCCTGGCATTCGCCGTCGCCGGTCATAACGACGACTTTGCTGTTGATGTTTTTAAGTCTGAGACCCAAAGCCATACCGACGCCCATGGGGAGTCCGTGGCCGAGAGAACCGGTGGACGCGTCGCAGCCCTTGATTTTCTTGCTGTCGGGGTGCATACCGTATGCGGACTCGGTCTTGTTGAAGTTCTTCATAACCTCTTTGATATCGAGGAAACCTCTCATAGCGAGGCAGGGAACGTACGCGAGTGCGCAGTGACCTTTGGACATGATGAATCTGTCTCTCTCGTCCCAATCGGGGTTTTTGGGGTCGACGTTCAGATATTTGAAGTACAGCGCGATAAGCATATCGGCACTGGACATAGAACCGCCAACGTGTCCCGAAGTGGCATTGAACGTAGTCTGAGCGATATTCAGACGCAATTCTTTTGCCTTTGCTTTGAGCTCATCAATAGAAACATTGTTTGGCATTTTTTGCCCTCCTACATAATTTTCCTTTTTGCAACTATTGCGAAAAAATAGTTTACTGTTAAATTATAAGGCATAAGAATGGAATAGTCAATACCGATTTTGATTTATTAAGGATAAAGAATTGATATTAAATCTTTTGTGATAAAAGAGCGCACGAGAGCGCACGCGGGGCGCGAGCGAACACACACGCGCGTGCGAGAGCATAACATAGCAGTAAAAAGGCGGAGAAGGGAAAGACGGAGCAGAGAAAATCAAGTCGGAAATACAACAAATCGCAGGCAAACAGCAAACAACGGTTTTGTGCATATATCGCAAAAGCCGATGTTAAAATGCACAATATGGTTAGATAAACGCAGGGTTTTGCACTGATAAAAAATAAAGCGCGCAACGCTTTGTTGCGTTGCACGCTTAAAAACGACTTTGAGTGCCGATTGCAAATTACAAAACGGCTTTGAATTTTGCTTTGAGTTCGGATTTTCTTTCTTCCGTCAAAGTGTCGCCGTAAGCCTTGCAGCAGCGTTTTGCCGTTCTGATGAGGTCGGCGTCGCCCATTGCCGCAAGGTCGGTAAGTTTAAGGTTTTCGCCCGTGCGCGCGGCAAGGTCCTGCAAAACCATAAGCGCTTTGAGTTTTTGCAATCCCACGCCGAGTTTGCCCGCGAGTTTCACGAGTTTTGCGGGGTGGGCGTCGCTCAGGAATTTTTCTCCCGCAATTTCCTTTTCGTAAAGTTCTATCATTTCGGGCGTTATTCTGTCGTATACCGAGTCGGGGAGAAGTCCTGCCGCAAGCGCGGATATTTCCGTGCTTGCCGTTGCGTTTTCGGGCGCGGTTTCTTCCGTTATCACGGGGGAGGGAGTATGGTCGTAAACGTAAGGCATCGTCGTGCCGTTTTCGCCGAAATGTTGGGCAAGCGCATTGACTCCGCCCGCAACGGGAACGGCTATCACCGTCGCCGCCGATATTACTGCAATTTTTATTCGGTTCATATTCTTTCTCCTTTTTTTGGTTGAGCGCGCTCGGCGCCGTTTCTGTATTTTGCGCAAATTTTCCGCCTGTATACACATGTATTACTACCGCATACAAAATCGTTAATTTTTGAACTTTTTTTGTCCCGCCTATTGAAAATCGACCTTGCGGGTGATATAATGTTCCGCGATAGGAGGAAAGTATGCAAAAAGAAAAACTCGCATTTCTCAAAGACAAAGCGCTTAAACTCCGTCACGACGCCATCGAGATTATCGGACACTTCGGTGTCGGACACATCGGCGGCACCATGTCCGTGATGGACGCGCTCACAGTCATTTATTACGACAAAGCAAACATCGACCCCAAAAATCCCAAAAAACAGGACAGAGACCGCGTCATTATGTCCAAAGGACACGCCGGTCCCGCTATGTATTCCGTTCTCGCCGACCTCGGTTATTATCCGCAGGAATGGACGAAAACCCTCAACCAGAACGGTACCAATCTGCCTTCGCACTGCGATATGAACAAGACCCCCGGCATCGATATGACGGCAGGTTCGCTCGGACAGGGACTGTCCGCCGCAGTCGGCATGGCAATCGCCGCGAAAATCGACCGCAATCCCGCTACGATTTACTGCTTCATCGGCGACGGTGAAAGCCAGGAAGGACAGATTTGGGAAGCCTCGATGCTTGCGGGTTCCAAGAAACTCGACAACCTTATCGTACTTCTCGACAGCAACAAGATGCAGTTGGACGGCCCCGTTGAAAAAATCAACGGGCTCGAACCCATCGTTGACAAGTGGAAAGCGTTCAATTTCTTCGTTCAGGACATCGACGGTCACGACCTCGAAGCGATTTCCGATGCGATAGATGCCGCAAAAGCGCAGCATGACAAGCCTTCCATGATTGTCCTGCGCACCATCAAAGGCAAGGGCGCGTCCTTCACCGAAGGCGTTGCAAACTGCCACAGCATGTCCATTCCCGAAGAGGTCTGGAGAAAAGAAACGGGGAGGTACGAATAATGACCGACGAGAGAGAAGTTAGACAAACTATGGCGGCAAGCCTTGTCGAAGCGGCAAAATCCGACGACAGAATAGTAGTGCTCGACGCCGACCTTATGAGTTGCCACGCGACAAAATGCTTCCTTGAAGCATTCCCCGAAAGATTTATCAACGTAGGTATTGCCGAAGCCAATATGATCGGCGTTGCCGCAGGTATGGCGGCGTTCGGCAAAATTCCGTTTGCGTTCAGCTTTGCGCCTTTTGCGACCAGACGTTGCTACGACCAGATTTTCATCTCCGTGGCATACAGCAAACTGCCCGTCAAAATCGTGGGTTCCGACCCCGGCGTAATGGCGGAAGCCAACGGCGGTACGCATATGCCTCTCGAAGACATGAGCATTATGCGCGCAATTCCCAAAATGGTTTGCTTCGAACCCACCGACGCAACCATGCTCGAAAAGGCACTTCCGCAAATCATCGATTATCCCGGTGCCGTTTATATCCGTATGTTCCGTAAGAAAGCGGAAAAAATTTACGACGAAACTCTCGACTTCAAACTCGGAAAAGCAGTCAAACTCCGCGACGGCAAAGACGTAACTCTCATTGCTTCCGGCATTATGGTCGACCGTGCACTCAAAGCGGCGGACGAACTTGCGGCAGAGGGCATTTCGGCGGCGGTTCTCAACATGCACACCTGGAAACCCATCGACGAAGAAGCAATCGTCGACGCAGTCAAAACCACGGGCGCAATCGTCACATGCGAAAACCACTCCACTTCGGGCGGTCTCGGCAGCGCGGTCGCGGAAGTCGTGGTAGAGAAGTGTCCCGCTCCCGTTGAAATGATAGGCGTTGTCAACAGCTTCGGCGAAGTCGGCAAGCAGGCTTACCTCAGCGAGAAGTTCCATCTCACCGTTGCAGACATTGTCGCGGCGGCGAAGAAAGCGGCGGCAAGAAAATAATAAAACAAAGCAAAAGCGAGTCGGCGGAAATTTCCGCCGACTTTTTACTGCCGTCGTTTATTGGTACGGGAATGCGGTTTTATAACATTTTCACAGCCTCTTTTCCGCTTGACTATTTCGTGGGATTAGTTTATATTATATAAAATAAAATAAACACTAATCGATTTTGCGCGGCGTACAGGTTCGTCGCGCAGGTCGCGGACACGGTTTTGCGGTTGTACTCCGCAAAATTTTTTAGGAGGCTCTATGAACAATATGAAGAAAAACATCGAGAAGATTCTCGCTTCCGCGAGCATCATCATCGCTATGGTTCTCATCGTCATTCTCCTCGTGACGGCATTCGGCGGCATCGAACAAAAAGAGTTCGACAACGACCTCGTCAAAGGTCTGTTCATCACTCTCGCCGTGCTTTACCTGTTGCTCGCGGGCGGAATGCTCACCATGCTTTTCATAGGCAGTGAAGCCGTCAGAGAAATCACTCTCCGCAGCGAACAGGGCGGCAACTGCAAAGCCACGCTCGGCGTAATCCGCAGACTCGTAAAAGAAACGTTCTACGGCATCGACGGAGTCAAAACCGGCAGAGTCGGACTCATCGTCAACGAATACGGCGTCAAACTCAAAGTTTCCGTCCGCATCGTAGACCGCGACGTGTTCGAGACCGAAACCTATCTGCGCACCCTGCTCGAAGAAGTTTTCAAAGGCGCGCTCGGTTTCCGTTTCCACGCAATCGAAATCAAAATCACCTCTTTGCAGGCGAAGTTCAAACCCGACACCGCAAAAGTGCAGGAAACCGTTGCGGAAAAGGTTGCGGCTCACCAGCCCAACTATGCCACGCTTCCCAACACCGTCGAACAGGTGAGCGTTGAAAAGGCAGAAGAACCCGCAGTCGAAGACGTCGAAGAAACCGCAGCTGCCGAAACGGCGGCGGAAGAAACCGCGGCGGCGGACAACTACGAAAGCACCGTCGAACTCGACGAAAACGTGAGCGGCGAAGACGCCGTCGAACAAATCCCCGAAGACGGGGCATATGTTGAAGAAGACATTGCGGAAGAAGCGGACGCGTCCGACAACGCCGAAGCCGAAACCGACAACGAAGTAGAGGAGGAGACCTTGGAAGAAAAGGGCAAGGTCGACGAGGAGTAATGAAAGAAGTTTACATCACTCAGGACGGGTTGAAGGAACTCAAAGAAAAACTCGACTATCTGCTTTCCGTCAAGCGCAAGGAAGTTGCCGAGAAAATCAAAGTTGCCCGTGAATTCGGGGATTTGAGCGAAAACGCGGAGTATGACGCCGCAAAAGAAGAACAGAGTTTCGTCGAATCCGAAATCAAAGAAATCGAAGACAAAATTCTGCACGCCGTCATCATAGACGCAGGCGAACTCTCCGTGCACGAAGTGTCCATCGGCAACACCGTCAAAGTTCTTGACGTCGAGTTCAACGAAGAGCTCGAATACCGTATAGTCGGCACCACCGAAGCCAACGCCGCCGAAAACAGAATAAGCAACGAGTCCCCCTTGGGTGCCGCGCTTATGGGCAAGAAGAAGGGCGACATTGTCAACGTCCCTACACCCAACGGCGGAAGCATCCAGTACAAAATCATCGACATAGCATAACACAAGGATAACAATGAGTCAGGAAATACGTGACAACAACGCACCCAAGCAGGACATAAGCGAAGTCCGCAAGGTCAGAAAGGCAAAACTCGCCGAACTCATCGCAAACGGCAAAAATCCGTTTGAAATCGTGTCGTACGACCGCACCGCGACCGCGGGCGGAATACGCGCCGATTACGACGCCTACGAAGGCAAAGACGTGTCCGTTGCGGGCAGACTTATGTCCAAACGCGTCATGGGCAAGGCAAGTTTCGGTCATATAGCCGACAGCGACGGCGATTTGCAGGTATATTTCAGCCGCGAAGACCTCGGCGTAGACGAGTACGCGGAGTTCAAGAAACTCGACGTCGGCGACATCATCGGCGTGCAGGGCAGAATTTTCAAAACCAAAACGGGCGAAATCACCGTTCACGCAACCAAAGTAACTTTGCTTTCCAAATCTCTGCTCCCGTTGCCCGAAAAGTATCACGGACTCAAAGACCCCGAATTGCGTTACCGTCAAAGATACGTCGACCTCATCGCGAACCCCGAGGTCAAAGAAATTTTCGTAAAGCGCAGCAAAATCGTTTCCGCTGTCCGCGAATTTCTGGACGGAGAAGGTTTCTACGAAGTGGAAACCCCCGTTCTCAACACGCTGGCAGGCGGCGCGAACGCTCGTCCTTTCATCACCCACCACAACACGCTCGACGTCGATATGTATCTGCGTATCGCAACCGAACTTTATCTCAAACGTTGCATAGTGGGCGGTTTCGAAAAGGTTTACGAAGTGGGCAGAATATTCCGCAACGAAGGAATGGACCCCAAACACAACCCCGAATTCACCACCGTCGAACTGTATCAGGCGTACGTCGACTACAACGCGATGATGGACATTGCCGAACGTCTCGTTCAGCATTGTGCGATGAAAGCGTGCGGAACTCTCGACATAACCTATCAGGGACAACAGCTTTCGCTTGCCGGACCTTGGGAAAGACTCACGATGGTTGACGCCGTAAAGAGATACGTCGGCATAGACTTCAACTCCGACGACCTCGGCGCACTCATCGACAGCGCAAACAAACTCGGTCTCGACCTTCCCAAAGACACTTCGTGGGGCAACGCGCTCTACAAAGTGTTCGACAGCTTTGTCGAAGACAAACTCACGGGACCTCTGTTTATCATCGACTATCCCGTCGAAGTCAGCCCTCTTGCGAAGAAGAAACCCACCGACCCCAGACTTACCGAACGTTTCGAAATGTTCGTCACGGGCAAGGAACTCGGCAACGCGTTCAGCGAACTCAACGACCCCAACGACCAGCGCGAACGCTTTGAAGCGCAGATGCAGGCAAAAGCCAAAGGCGACGAAGAAGCACAACCCTACGACGAGGATTTCGTCACCGCGCTCGAATACGGTATGCCTCCCACGGGCGGACTCGGCATCGGTATCGACAGACTGGTTATGCTGCTGACCGACAGTTACAGCATAAGAGAAGTGCTGCTGTTCCCGACCATGCGTCCTTTGAAGTAATTCGCAAATCAAGGACAGCCGAAAACAGAAGGGCGTCCAAAGAAACAGAAAACAAAATCCCCGACGATTGTCGGGGATTTTATTTATGTCATTTTATCGTTCAACCCAGCAGAACCTTGCCGTCCACGAACCCATTTACGATGCCGCCGACGGGCAGTCCTTGCGACGAAAACGCCGCAATCAGGTCGTCGGGAGTTGCGATTTTGTACGCACAGGAACGATAGTATTCCGCAAGTGCGGCATTGAACTTGTCTTTGCCTGCCACCTGCAACAGCGAGTCGAAAAGCAGAAGTCCTTTCATATACGTCACGGCAACGTATTCGCCGTCCGTGAGATAACTGCCGAGCGGACGGTCCATAGACCCGTCAAATCCTATTTCCTGCGGGAGGTTTTCGTACCGGAGATAAAATTCTTTGCTTTGGCGAACCGTCTGCGCGTAAAGGCTTTCTTCGCCTTTAAGCAGATGATAGTATGCCGTGCTGAACTCCGTAAGTCCCTCGTCGAGCCACGGCGAGTTTATCTGGTCTGAACCCACGACTCCGAACCACCACTGATGTGCGATTTCGTGCACGACGGTGTCGCGGTACACGCTTTCGTCGGCGATGGAAGAGTCGATTATGACAAGCGACCCGTATTCCATACCGCCCGCGTTAAGCGGCGACTGAACGACGGTGAGTGCAGGATAAGGGTAGTTGCCGAATGCGTCGGAGAATGTTTCGACCGCGTCCATGGCAAGCGCAAGGGTCTCTTCGGGCTTTGCGTCGTTGAGGTAGAAGTAGCTGACTTGCACCTCGTTGCCGTCCAGCGTGAAATCCGTTTCCGAGAGCGAGAACTTGTCGCTGAGACACAGCGCAAAATCTCTCACGTGTTCGGCGGTGACGTCAAGCACCGCGGTGCCGTCCGACACCGTGCGTTCCGTGACTTCGCCCGAAGTTGCGGCAAGATAGTTTTCGGGAAGGGAAATCCTGAGATAGAATGAAGCCGCTTCGCTGTAAAACGGGTCGCCCGACGGGGTGTATTCGTCCTCTCTCCACGCTCCGTTTTCGTACACGCAGAGTGAAGGATAAAACCCCGTGAGATTGACGCTGTCGGGAGTTATGCCGTAACGCGAACGGCATTTTGGAATGGTCAGTTCGCATTCGAGGGATACAGTCACGCTTTCGTCCTTTTCGAGGTTGCAGGGGACGGAAAGAATTTGTCCGCCGTTGCCGCAAAGTTCGTATTCGACTGTTGTTCTGTCGATTTTGGCACTTAAAACATCTATTCCGCCGAAACTTGCACCATCATAAAAGAAAGTTCCTTTGTCTTGTTCGCGGTAAGGGGGATTGGAGTTGCCTTCCGAAAACGCGTTGGGATAAAGATGGAATTTCAGCTCGGACAGGTTTTTGCCCGTAGTGTTGAAATAAAGAATATCCGCCGAAAGTGTGGCTTTGTCGCCGCCCTGATAATCCAGCCGCATATCGTACACCGTCTCGGTGTCCGACGGGATAAGTTCTGCGGGTTTGTTGCAGGATGCGAGTATCGCGGCGCAAAGAACCAGCGACAGCACAACGACCGCGAACAGTATTATTCGCGGACGTGAAAGACGGAAAAAGGATTTATCGGACATTCGTTTCCTCCGTACGTTTACCGTGTGCGGTGACATAAAAAGTCAGCGCGAGTTCAGGGTAAGTTCTATGAGTTTGCCGTGACGTCTGGATTTTTCGACCAGTTCCACGGTCACGCGTTCGCCTTTGGACGCCAGTTTTTCGCCTACGTACGAGTGCAAATCCTCTTGCAGCACGCGCCCCAGCAAAAAGTTGTAGTCGGCGATTATTCTGTGCGGGGTGAAATCGTCCTGATTGAAAAGTACGTTGATTTCGCCCGCGGCGTCGCGCGGATATACGGGATTGTAATCCGTGGGATTGTCCGCCGATACGTTGTCGAGAGGGGCGGGTGTTTCCTTTTTGTCGGCAGTCGGCACAATGACCGTTGCGGCGGTTGCGGTTTCGGGACGGTTTGCTGCGGTGGATTTAGTACTTGCCGTTGCAGCCTGCGCCGATACGGGTGTTGCCGGTGCGGATTCATAGGCAAAAGCCGTTTCCGATGCGTTGGAAACAGTAGTTGTTTCCGATTGTGCCGATTTGACCGAAGGGGTATCGGTTGCCGGTGCGGGCGTCGGTGCGGGTTCGGGCACAGACGTCGGCACGGGTTCTGTCGCAGATGTCGGCACGGGTGATGTTTTTATTGCATTGTCGGTGTGAGTGTCGGGCACTTCGGCGGGCAGAACGGTGACTTTGCGGTCTTCGGCAGCCTTGGGAAACGGCGTTTTCGGAGTTTTGCGTTTTACCGTCACGTCTTTCAGCAAAAGCACGTCGCCGAACGCTTTGAAAGACGACGGCGAATATGCTGTTCCGTCCGATTGCAGGGCGTTCACTCTGCCTTTGGCTCCGAAAAGCACGTCCTGCAAGGTGCCTTTTGATTTTCCTCCGCCCGTAAACACGGGTTTTCCGAGCAGATTGCAGGTCAAAACCGTGCAGTCCGCATCTTCGGGTGAAAGCATGGCGAATTTGTCTTCGACCATAACCGCGTCGCCTATTGCCGCGGCGGCGGAATAAGGTAAAAGAAGTTTCCTGTATTCGTCAAAAAGTACAAAATATACAATATTTCTACAATTTTCGTCAAAATATGCATCTTCAACGGTTCCGAGCAAAGCGCAATCCTCTTTGCATACAACGGGTCGTTTGATAAGCTCAGACAAACGCGTCATAAAAATCACCTCGTTAAAGGCTATGCCGCAATCGGACGTTTTAGACGTACAAGCGGCAAAAGCGCGTATTTTACGTATAAAAAACTGCTATTTTAACGGTAAATCGTGCAAGCGCGCAATAAATTGTGTCAGTAAAAAACGTGAGTAATCCACAAAGTTATCCACATTTCTCCGTCAAAATGTGCACAACTCGGTGGATAAGGGCGTATTTTTATGCTTTCGTGAATATAATACACAAGCGAAACGATATGCAAAATCCGAGCGGTTGGAAAACTCAGAAATCTGTTGCGTTTGTTGCGGCGGCGATAGCTTTTATCGTGGTCGCTCTTGCGTTTTCCGCGCCCTTTATCGCCTCGTCCTTCCGTCAGGCAACGCTCGTAACCGTCGTAATCGACCCCGGTCACGGGGGTATCGACGGGGGAGTTTCGGGGGTGAAAACGGGGGTTAAAGAGAGTGCGCTCAACCTCGCGTTGTCGAAAATTGTCGGAGAGTATCTCGAGAGTGCGGGATTCAACGTGATTTACACGAGGCGCAACGATGACGGACTGTATTCGGCGTTCGACAAAAACAAGAAACGCGCCGATATGGAAGCCCGCGCCCGCATTATCAACCGCGCGTTGCCCGCCGCGGTCGTAAGCATACATATGAACACCTACTCGTCGGCGTCGCGCAGGGGCGCGCAAGTGTTTTTCGACGCGTCGTCCGAGGGCGGGCGGTTGCTTGCCGAAACCGTGCAGGACAACCTTAACAGAGAATTTAATCTGCCCGATACGGGCAGAGAATACGCCGCGCTCAAAGCCGAAAAATACATTTTGCAGTGCACGTCCGCTCCCGCGGTGATTATAGAGTGCGGATTTCTTTCGAATCCCGTGGACGAAGCAAACCTTTGTTCGCCCGAATACCGCGCCGAACTTGCCTATTCGATTTTTACCGCTATAGCCGCGTTTGTGTCTTCGCGCGAAACCGTCTGACGGCGGGCAGTTTTCTTTTTTGTTTCCGTGTTTTCGCACCCGACGGGCGGGGCGGAGTTTCTTAATAGCCGAAAGATATTCGGGTTTTGTTGATTTTGCACGCCTTATAAGTTATAATTCTGTTACTTAACGAAAGACGCACGGACGCACGCACGCGGAAGCGCGCACA
This sequence comes from uncultured Eubacteriales bacterium, assembly GCA_900545885.1. GTDB lineage: Bacteria > Bacillota > Clostridia > Christensenellales > CAG-917 > Limadaptatus. The sequence continues at coordinate 114,625 of URAF01000003.1, read as the reverse complement.
GGCGTTTCGGGCTGAGGCGGGAAATGGGGACTCACGACGGACACCGCAACAGAATGCGGGAAAAAGTCGCCGAAAGCGGCTTTACGGGATTTCAGGACCACGAAGTTCTGGAATTTATCCTGTTTCATTTCGTTCCCATGCGCAACACCAATGAAATAGCACACGCGTTAATCGACAAGTTCGGTTCTTTTTCGGACGTGCTCAACGCCGACGTGGAACAGTTGAAATCCGTATCGGGTATGACGTACAACGCGGCGTTGTTTTTGAGCTGTATGCCCGACGTTTTCAGGCGGTATGCGTCCGACTGCGAAAAGAAAAGAATCAAACTCGGCGGCAGAGGCAGCGCGCGGGCGTATATGCGCAAACGCATGTTCGGTTTTCCCGTGGAAAAGCTCTGCATAGCCGCACTCGACGCTCAGGACCAGCTTGTAAAGTTCGAGTGTCTGGAAACGGGTGACGGGGAATACGTTCCCGTGTCCATGCGCAAAATCGTGGATTTCGCAATCCGCACAAACGCCGTTTCCGTGCTGATTGCGCACAATCACCCCAGCGGAAAAGGCGACCCGTCGCAACAGGACGTCGAACTCACCCGCGAAATCGCCTTTGTGTTGGAAAGCATAGGCGTCAGATTGCAAGACCACGTAATCTTTTCGGAAAACGGCGAATTCTCGTTTGAAGAAAACGGACTGCTGCAATAACGGACTGCCGCAACGTCGGTCGCAACCATAGCACGGACGAGGCACTCCGCAACACGCGCGCAGAGCATACGCAGGCAGGAAACGCGCGCGGAGAGCATACGAAGGCAGGAAACGCGCGCGGAGAGCATAATAAAACTGAAACAAATTCCAAAAACACCTATAAACCTTTCAGAGGAATGAATATGAGTGACACAGTGAGAACAAGATTTGCACCGTCTCCTACGGGATTTATGCACATAGGCAATCTCCGTACGGGACTTTACGCGTACCTGTTTGCCCGTCACAACGGCGGCAAATTCGTACTCCGCATCGAGGACACCGACCGTGAAAGAAAGGTCGAAGGCGCGGTTGAAATGGTGTACCGTACGCTTGCAACGGCGGGCATCGAATACGACGAAGGCCCCGACCGCGACGGCGGAGTAGGTCCGTATATTCAGAGCGACAGAATGTCCATTTACCGCAAGTACGCGGAAAAACTCGTCGAACTCGGCGGGGCGTACTATTGTTTCTGCTCCAAAGAACGACTTGAAAGCATACACGGCGAAAACGGCACGCACACCTACGACAAGCATTGCCGCAATCTATCGCCCGAGGAAGTCCGCGCAAAACTCGAAGCGGGCGAACCCTACGTCATAAGACAGAAAGTTCCCGAAAACGTCGTGTCGTCCTATAAAGATATGGTGTTCGGTGAAATTTCGGTGTCGTCCGCCGACATCGAGGACGGAATACTGCTTAAATCCGACGGTATGCCGACCTACAATTTCGCAAACGTCGTCGACGACCACCTTATGGGCATAACCCACGTAATCCGTGGTACGGAGTATTTGAGTTCTACACCCAAATACAACCTCATTTACGACGCGTTCGGCTGGGAAAGGCCGAACTATATGCACCTGCCGCCCATAATGAAAGACTCGTCGCGCAAGCTGTCCAAACGTTACGGCGACGCCAACTTCGAGGACTTTATCGCAAAAGGTTATCTGCCCGAAGCCATAGTCAACTATATTGCGTTGCTCGGCTGGTGTCCGAAGAGCAATCAGGAAAAGATGACCATGCAGGAAATGATAGAGCAGTTCGACGTCGACGGGCTTTCCATCAGCAGTTCCATTTTTGACGAAACGAAGATGCGTTGGCTCAACGGAGAATATCTCAAAGCAATGACGCCCGAGGAATTCTACAAGGTCAGCGCGCCCTTTATCGCAAAGAGCGACGTTGGCGGCAAATACGACGATTTCGAAATTTCCCGTCTTATGCAGACCCGCGTTGACATACTGTCCGAGATACCCGACAAAATCGCGTTCCTTGCGGACTTCGGTGAATACGACCTCGGTATGTACGTGCACCAAAAGATGAAAGTCGACCTTGAAGTGGCGAAAAAAGCAGTTAAAGTGTCGATTGCGGCAGTTGAGAACCTGAACGAGTGGAACGAAGACAGCATCAAGGAAGCCGTCAAACTTGCCGCTGAAGAAGCGGGAATGAAGAGCGGACAGGTTATGTTCAGTATGCGCGTCGCGCTCACGGGACAGCCGTCCACGCCCGGCGGAGCAATCGAAATGGCTGTCGTTCTCGGCAAAGAAGAAAGTCTGAGACGTCTGCGTTTTTCGGAAAACCTGCTTGCAAAATAAGTGGGCAAATCCCCGATGCCGATATCCGATGCGGCACAGGATTGCTGTTGAACATCGGCAACTTAACAACCTACGTAACGACAAATTCTCAAAAGCGGTTGCCGCACGCTCGATAAGCTGCGGCGCATAAACCGCGATAACGGAGTTTATGCAGAATATAACCAAACTGAAATTCAACATTACCGTTTTGCTCGCACTGTTGTGCGTGCTGACTCTCGTTGCCGCGGGATTTTGCGCGGGGGCGGCTGTTCCCGTTGCGCAAGCGTCCGCCGCAGTACCCGAAGCGGTAACGGCAGGCGAGTACGGCGATTACAACGCCGACGACCTGTGGTATTTCCACCCCGACGAAATCAATCTTGCAGAGCTCAGGGAATACGTATCGAGTTATGTTTTGCCCGCACTCCGCGCAAACAACGTCGAACCCGTCGTGATTGCGGTCATCGATACGGGCATAAATCTCGACAATTCGCTGTTCGACGACGTGCTGCTTCGTGACTCAACGGGCAAAATCCTCGGATACAGCTCTTATTATCCGTCATCGGGGCAGTCGTATACTTCCGAGCAGACGGGCGACTTCGAGGACGAAACCACGGATTATCACGGCACGCGTGTTGCCAGCATAATGGCAGTTTTCATCAAGGAACTCGGACTTGAAGAGTTCATCAAGATTTATCCCGTCAGGGCGTCCTTTCCCTCTGAAATAGCCGACGCCGACGAAAAAGACGAAAAGACCAGAAACGGTTTTACAATCGCCAGCATAAACGAAGCAATCAAACACGCCGTCAGCGACGAAGTCGGTGCGGACGTTGTCAATCTCTCGCTTTGCTCCACGCCTTCGACCGCGTCCGCGTGGGCAAACAACAGCACGCTTGTTCAGACAGTCGCGGAAGCCGTGTCCAAATCCACGGTTGTGGCGGCGGCGGGTAACGATACCGCAAACAGCGACAAAACAAAATATTATCCCGCGGCGTACGACGGCGTAGTAGGCGTTATGGCGTCCGCCGAAGGCAACAAGGTTCACAAGACCACGAACTACGGTTCGGCATACGACCTGTTCGCGCCCGGCGAAAGTATAATGACGACTTCTCTGGACGGAACGTACGTTCAGAATTACGAGCAGAGCGGCACTAGTATGGCGGCGCCTTTCGTGTCCGTCGGCGCGGCGCTTCTGAAACTCCGTTTTTATGCGGACAGAGCGGCGTCGGGTGAAGCGTTGCCCAGAGCCACCGTTCTTACAAGACTGTTGACCACTCTCGAAGAGGGCGACAAAACCGTACAGGCACAGGACGGCAAGGACTACAAGAAAATGAACCTGCTCGAACTCGTGACGGCGGACTATTCCGATTTCGAGGGCGAATATATGCCCGTGAACGGACTTGACATCACGGCGACGGACAGTGCGGGGAAATCCCTCAACCTTGCAAACACAACCGAACTCACCGTCAGAACCATAAGGCAGAACGGGCAGTCGAAAGTGAATTTTTCCGCGATAACAAGACCTTACGGCGACACCGACCCCGGGATTAACGAACTTATCGAATGGTATCTGGTTGAGTTTGAGGAAGTCAAGGACGAGAGCGGCAAGGTTACGGGAGAGAACATAATCTCGACCGAAAAAGTCGCAAACGGCAAGGATTTCAGCCTGCTGTTCGAGAGAGAAGGCAAATTCAGAGTTTACGCGAAACTCGTGTTCGGTGACAAAGAATACGTGACTGCGGAAGCGGAGTTCAACGTCAAATACTCCGAACTGTACGGAAGTCAGGCGTACATCGTACCCGCCGACTATATTGCAAGCTACGACTACGTCAGCGGGCGCGGCGGCAACGTGCCTTATACGTCCGACCTTTACGGCAAGGACGGTATAACCTTGACCGTCACTTCTCTCGAAGACGTGAAACCCGACACAATAAGCTGGTATGTCAACGGCAAACTTGCGGCGCAGTACAACCCCGTCGAGGGCGCAACCAAAATGAATTATTCCTTCACGTTCACGCCCGATAAATTCGGCACGTACGAAATAACCGCGAAGTTCGGCGACAGAACCATATTCGGGTCGTACACCGTGGAGTATAAGTCCTACGCGCAACACCCTGCGTTTGTTCCCGTGTGGTGCGCAATAGCGGTATGGATTGTTCAGTTTGCGGTCATCGGCGCTTGCATAGCGTCCAAACGCAAGCAGAAAAAAGCGGCGGCGGTTGTTTCTGCCGACGAAGCGAAAGCCGAAGAGCCGAAGTCGCCAATCAGAAAGAAATAAACAAAAACACCACTTAAACTTAAAAACTTAGAAGAAAAACCGCCGTTTCAATCAAAAACGGCGGTTTTTCGACTGTGAGCCTATGTGGGAGGGAAAACCTTGTTGTCGGTAAAGTTCTATGTCGGATAAAGCCTCTTGCCAGACGATACGCATTTTCGGATAAGCACTTATTCGGATAAGCGCGTATATCGGGAAGATTATTTCGCGCAAGCCCTTATTCGTTAAGGAACATTATTCCGCGCGTGTGGACGTCGGAGTAGGAGAAAGTGCGGATTTCGCCGCTTTCCAGCATTACCGTGAACACGGCGGGGAAAACTTTTATTATGCTGCCGCGAAGCAGACTGCTTTTTCCTCTGCCTTCGCTTACCTTGATGAGCAGGGGCACGCCCACGAGTTTTTCTACGCGTGTTTTTGTTTCGGCAATTCCTTTTCCTATTTCTCTCATAGCACGATTGTTGACAATGCCTCGGTTTTTTATACCTCGTACCGCCGCTTCTTCCGTCTCGTTCTTCCGTTTGCGGAATAATCGCGTCCGGACGTGCATAGGTTAGTTTGGCAAACCCCTCCACACGTCGGTTTTCGCGAGGCAGTCATACGCTCCGTTTGCCCGACATATATTGGGGGTGAATTGGAGGCGAATATGTTCAAATACGAAAAATTCAACGCAAGCAACATCGTGGACGCGCCCAGTGTCGAGCGCGTTGTGGAATTTTCGCCCTCGGGCATGGATTCCGCGGACATCGCAAAAGTGCTGTCGCTGGCTGTCGACGGTAAAGTTATTTCCTGCGAAGCGGGCGACGGTTTTGCCGAAGTCGCGGGCAGAGTCAATTTCAGACTTATCTTCGTGGACCGCGAAGGTACGGTTCGCGGCAAGGATTACAATGCCGATTTCAATATGAGAGTGGAAGGCGCGTTTACCGCAGCCGACTCCGTGAATGCGGACGTGTCCGTCGTCGAAACGGACGTGACCACAGGCGATATGATTTCGTTGTCGGCGGTCGTGTCGGTCAGAGCGTCTGCGGTGCAGAGAACGGAAACGGAAGCTCTTGTAGACGCGGAGCAGTGCTACAAGACAGTTGGAACGGTCAGTCTGCCTTCTCTCGTTGCGGTGAAAACGGTTGCCGTGCCCGTGAGCGAAGAAACGGAAGTCGGCGACGTGGAAAGCGTACTGCTTGCCGACGCACAGGCAATAGTGACGGGCGCGACGGTATCGGCTGGCAAGGTCGTAGTCGACGGCACGGTGCTTGCAACCGTGACTTACTGCGAAGGCGGCGACGTCAAGAGCCGTTCTTTCGAAGTTCCGTTCTCGGAAGAAGTTCTGGTCGACGGTGCGGAAGAAGGCGACCGCGTGTGCGCTTCGGCGTCCATGAGATTCTCGAAAATCGTTCTTTCGGGCGTAACGGGTGCAAACATTATCCGCTTCGAAGGCGAAGCCGCGCTCAAAGTCAACGTTACACGCGTCCGTGAAAACGAAATCATCGCGGATATGTTTATGCTGACGAACGAAATCGAACTCAAACGCGAAAAGAAATCTTTCGTCGGGTTCGGCGAAATGAAATACGTATCCGAAAAGATTTCGGGCACGGCGTCGCTCGGCGACCGTCCCGACGCGGAGTTCGTTGCCGCAATTCCTTATGCGCGCTGCTACGTGGCAAAAGCCGAAGTCACCGAAAACGGTGCGGTGGTCGAAGGCGTGCTCGGTGCGGACGTAATTTACCGCGACGAAAACGGGTTCAACTCCGTGCGTGCGGAAGTGCCTTATTCGCTGGATATCGAAGGGGAGTTCGGCGACGGCGTAAAAGCGGTGTGCGCAGTCGAAAGCATATCCGCAAAAGCACGCCGCGGCGGCGAAATCGACGTTGACGCAACGGTCGGAATTCTGCTTACGTCCTACGGTACGGTGGAAGCGGAATACGTGAGTTCGGTGGAAGTCGGAGAGGAAAAGGAACAGAACACATCGGCATTGTCGCTCTACATTGCCTCCGAGGGCGACGAGATGTGGGACGTTTGCAAGGCGCTTACTGCCACTCCCGAAGACATTATGAAACAGAACCCCGCGCTCAGCGCACCTCTTTCCGAGGGCGACCGCGTGATATATTTCAGGAGTCTGACAGTTTCCTGACAGGGAGTGAGGGAGAGAGAAAAACGGCGCGACGACGCGCCGTTTTTCCTTTTGCAATAAAGCGTCTGCGGCTTGAAAGCACGGCGGCAGTGTGCTAAAATGAGTGCGGCAAACAACAACTTGCCTGACAAATCCAAAAGATAGGAATGTCAAAATCCGAAAGGTCGGAATGCCGAAAGGTACGAACGACAAAAGTCCGTACGCAGAACGGTTGAATACCGAAGGCACGAGTGCCTTTTCGGACAAGGCGAAAGGGATATGGACAAAATCCGCGTGGGTGCAAAACTAAATTTGTCGTTGCGCGTTACGGGAAAACGCGGCGGAATGCATACGCTTGATATGCGCGTATGTTCCGTTTCCCTTTACGACGAAGTGCGGCTTCTGCCCGCGAACGGCAAGGAAAACATACGGGAACGCATAAGTGTTGTGTCGTCGCTAGACGGTTTCGGCCCCGAAAGATTTATGCCCGTGCCCGAAAAAGCGCTTGCGCTTTTCGAGGAAAAGTACGGCAAAACGGATTGCGTCTTTTCAATCGTCAAAGGTATACCGTCGGGTGCGGGCATGGGCGGTTCGTCCGCGGCAGTCGCGGGAATGGTGAGATTGCTTGCGGAAAAGACGGGCATAACCCCTGACGTCGGTTTTCTTTTGTCGCTGGGTTCAGACGTGCCGTATATGTATACGGGCGGAGAAGCCCGCGTTCGCGGAACGGGCGAAGACGTCGAAAAACTGCCTTACAAGAAACGCTATGCCGTCATTCTGATTGCAGAGGGCGGAGTGGATACGGCGCGCGCTTACGCACTTTACGACGAAATGCAAAATCGCGGCGAAGCCGAAAGCGGTGACGAATGCGAGTGTTTCGACAACGCGGACGGGGCGGAGAGCGCAAATTCTGCCGACAGTGCAGACAGCGAAAAGACGGCGGACGGCGCGGACGAAAACGCGTTGTACGTAAACGACCTTTATGCGCCTGCGATAAAACTCAATCCGCTCGTTGCAAAGGCAGCAGATACGCTTTGCTTGGCGGGAGCGGAAAACGTGGTTATGACGGGCAGCGGAAGCGGTGTCTGCGCCTTTTTCGACGACGAGGAAAGCGCCCGCAGAGTTTACAGCAGATTGCAGAGCGGCGAAAGAGTTTATTTTCTCGACACAATTCGCGGTTTTTGACGTTCTAACGCGGTGGATTTGTAATATTTTTGCAAAATTCTTAACAAGTTTGCACAATTTGCGAGCAATTTTTTTCCGAATTTGTCAAAATCGACTTTTCCCACTTGTATGCGCGCGTTTTATTTGTTATAATAAAATTACAAAATTTTCCAAGGAAGCCTATGTCTAACAATCCGGATAGTTACGCGACTTATCTGTTCCACGAAGGAACCAATTATCAGGCACACAAGATGTTTTCTCCCGTTCCCGCCTGCGAAAACGGCAGGGAAGGTTGGAGATTTGCCGTGTGGGCTCCGAACGCGAAGTCGGTTTCGGTGGTCGGCGATTTCAACGAGTGGAATACTTCCGCAAACCCCATGTCCTGCGACGGCGGTATATGGTCGACGTTCATCGAGGGGCTGAAACAGTACGACAACTACAAATACGCCGTGACTTCGCAGGAAGGCAAAACCGTGTTCAAGTGCGACCCTTACGGACTGCATTTCGAGACGGCACCCGCCAACGCGTCCAAACTGTACGACCTTTCGGGTTATCGCTGGAAGGACAGAAAGTGGATGAACGACCGCAAGAACTACAATCCTTACGGTTCGCCGATGAACGTGTACGAAGTGCACGTGGGCAGCTGGCGCAGGTATCCCGACGGCAACTTCCTCAATTACACCGCGCTTGCGGACCAACTCATTCCTTACGTCAAAAAAATGGGTTATACGCACATCGAACTCATGCCGCTCACGGAATATCCTTTCGAGGGCAGCTGGGGTTATCAGGTGACGGGAATGTTCGCGCCTACGTCGCGTTACGGCACGCCGAAGGACTTTATGGAGTTTGTCGACCGTTGCCACCGCGCGGGTATCGGCATAATTCTCGACTGGGTGCTTGCGCATTTCCCCCGCGACGAACACGGTCTGGCAATGTTCGACGGTACGCCCCTTTACGAGTACGCCGACCCCAAGAAAGGCGAGCATAAAGAGTGGGGCACAAAGGTTTACGATTTCGGCAAGAACGAAGTCAAGAGCTTTTTGATTTCGGCGGCGATGTTCTGGTTCGACACCTACCATATCGACGGAATACGTTGCGACGCGGTGGCGTCCATGCTGTATCTCGATTACGGCAGAAAGGACGGGGAGTGGACTCCCAACAGCTACGGCGGAAACTACAATCTCGAAGCCAAAGAATTCCTGCAGAAAATGAATACGGCTCTTCTCACAAAGCACCACGGAGCAATCACGGTTGCCGAAGAGTCGACGGCGTTCCCCATGGTTACGTTGCCCGCGTATCAAGGCGGACTGGGGTTCAACTTCAAATGGAATATGGGTTGGATGAACGATTGCCTGCACTACATTTCGCTCGACCCCTTTTTCCGCAAGGACAACCACAACAACCTCACTTTCGCGATAACGTACGCGTATTCCGAAAACTACATTTTGCCCATTTCCCACGACGAAGTCGTGCACGGAAAGGCAAGTATGATAAATAAAGTTCCCGGCGACTACGACCAGAAGTTCGAAGGGCTCAAAGCCTTTTACGGGTTTATGACAGGACACCCCGGCAAGAAACTCAACTTCATGGGCAACGAGTTCGCGCAGTTCATCGAATGGAACTACGCACAGGAGCTCGACTGGTTCCTGCTCGACTATCCGCGTCACCGCACTTTCCAGAAGTTCATCAAAGATTTGAACAACTTCTACCTCGAAAACAAAGCTCTTTGGCAGCTCGATTGCAGTTATGAAGGGTTCAAGTGGATTGTCGTCGACGACAACACGCAGAATATTGTGTCTTTTGTCAGAAAAGCCGCCGACGGCGAATACGTTATATGTGTGGTGAACTTCTCGCCCGTTGCGCGTCACAAGTACGTGATGGGCGTACCCGAAAACAAAATTTACAAAGCGGAACTTACGTCCGCGCTCAAAAAATACGGCGGCGAAGAGGAAAGGCGTCCCAGTTTCCGCGCGTCGAACAAACCCGCGCACGGTCAGCCTTTCTCCGTCAAACTGAACATACCCGCAAACTCGGTTATGTTCCTCAAACCCGAAAATAAGGAGGAAAAATAATGAAAAACAACGTCAAGAAGGAGTGCATCGCAATGTTGCTCGCCGGCGGACAGGGTACGCGCCTCGGCGTGCTTACCACCGACGTCGCAAAACCCGCAGTGCCGTTTGCGGCAAAGTACCGCATCATCGACTTTCCGCTGTCCAACTGCATCAACAGCGGTATCGATACGATAGGCGTCCTCACTCAGTACCGTCCTTTCGAACTTCACCAGTACATCGGCAACGGTCAGCCGTGGGACCTTGACAGACTGAACGGCGGTATTTTCGTTCTGCCTCCCTTTATGCGCGCAAAATCGGGCGAATGGTACAAGGGTACGGCAAACGCGATATATCAGAACATCGAATTCATCGACGACTACAACCCCGATTACGTTGTTTTGCTGTCCGGCGACCATATCTACAAAATGGACTATGCCGAAATGCTTGCGGCGCACAAGAAGAACAAGGCCGACTGCACGATAGCCGTGCTCGACGTGCCGATTGAAGAAGCAAGCCGTTTCGGTATTCTCAACCTCAAAAAGAACAACGAAATTTACGAGTTTGAAGAAAAACCCAAAAAACCCAAGAGCACAAAGGCGTCCATGGGTATATATATCTTCACGTGGACGGTTCTGCGCCGTTATCTGATTGCCGACGAAGAGGACAAGACTTCCGAAAACGATTTCGGCAAAAACATCATTCCCAAGATGCTTGCCGACGGACAGAGAATGTTTGCCTACCAGTTCAACGGATACTGGAAAGACGTCGGAACCATTTCTTCGCTGTGGGAAGCCAACATGGACATTCTCCGCGGCGGACAGGGAGCGGAAGACCTCGACCTTGACGACGACAACTGGAAGATTTACGCGAGAAACATGGCGGAACCGCCGCAATATATTTCGCCGACGGGCAGGGTGCAGAACTGCCTGATTTCCGAAGGTACCGTCGTGCACGGAACCGTGAAGGACAGCATAGTGTCGCACTCCGTCACAATCGGCAAGAACGCATATATCGAAGGTTCGATAATCATGCCCGGCGCCGTAATCGGCGAAGGCGCGGATATACGCTATTCCATAGTCGGCTGGAACGCCGTCATAGGTAAAGGCTGCATGGTCGGCGAAACTCTTTCCGACTGCAAGCCCGGCGAATGGAAAATCAGCGTAATAGCCCCCAACTACAATCTGCCCGACAATACCGTGGTCGGCGCAAACGAAATGATAGGGTAAGGAGGAAAACCATGAAAAACAACGCAGTAGCAGTGCTTTTCGCTTCCGACGAAGACAGCCATCTCAACGACCTCACCATACACCGCACCACGGCAAGTCTGCCTTTCGGCGGCAGGTATCGTCTTATCGACTTCGTGCTGTCCAACCTCGTTCACGCGAACATAACCAAAATCGGTATCATAACGCGCAACAACTACAACAGTCTGATGGACCATATCCGTCAGGGTCGCGACTGGGACCTCAACAGAAAGAACAGCGGTATTTCCGTTTATCCTCCTTTCGTATTCAATACGGCTCACGACGTGTACAAGGGCAAAATCGAAGCGCTTTATATGCTGCGCGGCTTCCTTATGAGCTCCAACGAGGAGTACGTCGTCATCAGCAACACCAACATAGCCTTCAACATCGACTTTGACGAAGTGGAGAAGTTCCACGAGGAAAAGGGCGCGGATATCACCATGCTCACATACTCCACGACGGATATGACCCCGCGCAAACTCATCGTCACCGCCGACAAGAACAAACGCATCAAGGATTTGCGTTTCCCCGTCGCGTCCGATACGGGCAAACAGCTTTGCAATCTCAACATTTACTATGTGAGAAAGGATTTGCTCATTTCGCTCATCGACAACGCGTACGCTCACGGCGCATACGACTTCGAAAAGGACATCGTCCGCGCGTCGCTCAACGATTTGTACGTGATGAGCTACGAAATCGACAACTACGTCGCGGTTATAGACCGTATTCCCACTTACTTCAAGAGCAGTATGGAGTTGCTCGACCCCGAAGTGCGCGAGGATTTGTTCTATCACCATTCGACCATACTGACAAAAGTCAAGGACAGCGTCCCCACCAAGTATAATGAGGGCGCCAACGTACACAATTCCATTATCGCGGACGGCTGCGAAATCAACGGAACGGTTGAAAACAGCATTCTTTTCCGTAGCGTCAAAGTCGGAAAAGGCGCGGTTGTTCGCAACTCCATAATCATGGAAAGCGGCATAATAATGGAAAACGCGCAACTCGATTACACCATTACGGACAAGAAGTGCATAATCCAGTCGGGCAGACGCCTGAGCGGATACGAAAGCTATCCCATGGTCGTAGTCAAAGGCAAAGTCATCTGACGGTGTCCGAACGCACAGACGGTCGGTAAACAGGGCAGACGGCCGGTTCCGCAGGTGTGCGGAACTCAACACAGACATTCAAAAGGAGAAAGACTATGAAAATTTTGTTTGTAACTTCCGAAGCGGCTCCGTTTGTGAGAACGGGCGGTCTCGGTGACGTCGCGGGCGCGCTGCCCAAGACTTTCGCAAAACTCGGTCACGATGCCAGAGTCATTCTTCCTTTCTACAAAGAGGAAATAAAAGACGCCTTCAAAAACAACTTCCGTTTTGTCGGTTCGACTTTTGTCGACCTGAGTTGGAGACGGCAGTATGTGGGGGTTTACGAAGCCATTTACGACGGAATAACCTATTATTTTGTCGATAACGAGTATTATTTCAAGCGCAAGGGTCTTTATGGACACTTTGACGACGGCGAACGTTTTGCCTACTTCTCCAAAGCCGTTCTCGAAGTCCTGCCGCTCATCGGTTTCTATCCCGACATTCTGCATTGCAACGACTGGCACACCGCGCTTACGCCCGTGTATCTCGATGTGTTCTACCGTTTCTCGGAGGACTACCGCAACATAAAGACGGTGTTCACAATCCACAACATCGAGTTCCAGGGCAAGTACGGCACCGAACTTCTCGACGACATTCTCGGACTTCCCGATTGGGCGCGTTCTCTCGTCATGAACGACGGCTGCGTCAACTATATGAAAGGCGGCATAGAGTCCGCGCTTGCGGTTACGACGGTGAGCGAAACTTACGCAACGGAAATTCTCGACCCCTTCTATTCGTACGGTCTTGACGGAATTCTGTCCGAACGCCGCTACAAACTGCACGGCGTAGTCAACGGCATCGACACAGAAGTTTACAATCCCGCGACCGACAAGGCGTTGTTCCAGAATTACACTCTGCGTTCCTTCGGCAAGAAGAAACTCAACAAGCAGGGACTTTGCGAAATGATAGACCTCAAATACGACGAGAAACGTCCGCTTATGGCTATCATCAGCAGACTTACGGAGCAGAAAGGTCTTGACCTTTTCGCCGCCGTAATCGACGAGATTATGCGTGCGGACATTCAGGTTGTCGTGCTCGGCACGGGCGACTGGAAGTACGAGAATATGGTAAGACGCGTCGAGAGCCAGTATCCCAACAAGTTCCGCGCCATACTCCAATTTTCCAGCGACATCGCAAGCAAACTTTACGCCGCGTCCGATCTCTTCCTCATGCCGTCCAAGTTCGAACCCTGCGGGCTCGGTCAGCTCATCGCGATGACTTACGGGTCTATCCCGATTGTCCGCGAAACGGGCGGGCTTAAAGATACCGTCGTTCCTTACAATCCCGTCGAGAAAACGGGTGTAGGTTTTACCTTCAAGACATATAATTCATACGATATGCTCGACGCCGTCTGGCGCGCGTACGGTACATTCTTCGACAAGGAAAACTGGAAAGCCGTGACGTCCAACGCGATGAAACAGGATTTCGGTTGGAAAGTGTCCGCCAAGAAGTATCTCGACATATACAGTAATATCTAGCCTTTTTCGGGCGGAGAAGAGTCCTGCCCCGAAAGGGCGGGTGATATACCGCCGCCGCAAGGCGGCATAAAGCAAAATAGAACATTTCTTCCGACGGGGGAAACGGAAGGGAAAAGAAGGAAAAATGTCAGCATTCAACGTTACAGCCAAAGAATTCAAAAACCAAGTTATTTCCCTGTTGGCAAACTTTTTCGGCGTAAAACCCGAGGACGCCAGCAAAGCGCAGATTTACCGCGCCACGTGTATGTGCGTGCGCGACCTGCTTACGCAGACGCGTATCAACTTCAAAAAGAAGGTCAGAGAGCAGAACGCAAAGCAGGTTTACTATATGTCCATGGAATTCCTGCTCGGCAGGTCTCTCCGTAACCATCTTTTCAATATGGGCATTACGGAGCAGGTCACCAAAGCCGTCAAGGAACTCGGCATGGATATGGACGAACTTTACGCCTTCGAACCCGACGCGGGTCTCGGCAACGGCGGTCTCGGAAGACTTGCCGCGGCGTATATGGACGCACTCACTTCGGAAGGTTACGCCGCAAGCGGATTTTCCATCATGTACGATTACGGCATTTTCAAGCAGGTAATCGTGGACGGCTGGCAGCTCGAACAGCCCGACGACTGGCTCAAAATGGGCAATGTCTGGCTTTCGCCCCGTATGGAAGAAACCTACGAAGTCAAGTTCGGCGGAGCAGTCGACGAAACGTGGGAGAACGGCAAACTCACCGTCCGTCAACGCGATTACACAACGGTGCTTGCCGTGCCTTACGACATGAACATTTCGGGCTATGACAGCAGCGCGGTCAACCGCATCAGACTCTGGTCTTCAAAAGCCCCCGTCGACTTCGATATGACGATGTTCTCGCGCGGCGAGTACGTCAAGGCAATGTCGGCAAAAGCCATGGCGGAGTCCATCTCCAAGGTTCTGTATCCCGCCGACGACCACATCGAAGGCAAATCCCTGCGCCTCAAACAACAGTACTTCTTTGTCTCGGCGTCCATTCAAAGCATCATCAAACGTCACCTCAAAGTCAATCCCAGTCTTGACAACCTTGCGGACTGCGTCGCAATTCACATCAACGATACGCACCCGACGCTGTGCATTCCCGAACTCATGCGCATTCTGCTCGACGAATACGGAATGAGCTGGGAAAAGGCATGGGACATCACCACCAACTGCATTTCGTACACCAACCACACCGTTATGGCGGAAGCGCTCGAAAAATGGCCGCAGGATTTGTTCAGCGGACTGCTTCCCAGAATTTATCAGATTGTGCACGAAATCAACCAGCGTTTCTGCAACGAACTCTGGCAGTTCTATCCTTCCAACTGGGGCGCCGTGCAACACAACGCAATTCTCGCCGACAATCAGATTAAGATGGCGAACCTGTGCCTTGCCACGTCGCACACAATCAACGGCGTCAGCGCGTTGCACTCCGACATTCTGAAACACGACGTGTTTGCGGACTACTACCGTATGCACCCTGAGAAGTTCACAAACGTGACAAACGGCATTACGCACCGCCGCTGGGTTGCGGAAGCCAACCCCGAACTCGCCGCACTGGTTACCGACCTCATCGGCGACGGCTGGCTCAAAGATGCGGACAAGTTGCAGGATTTGCTGCGCTATATGGGCGACAAGAACGTGCTCAAAAAACTTGCCGAAATCAAACGCAACAACAAGGTTAAACTTGCGGCTTACATCAAAGAGCACAACAACGTGGACGTGAGCCCCGACTCCATTTTCGACGTTCAGGTCAAACGTCTGCACGAGTACAAGCGTCAGCTTCTTAACGCGCTGCACATTCTCGACCTCTATTTCCGTCTTAAAGAAAACCCCGACCTCGACATCGTTCCGCGCACGTTCATATTCGGAGCAAAAGCGGCGTCGGCGTACTATATGGCAAAACAGATAATCCGCTTTATCTGCACGCTGGGCAACGTCGTCAACAACGACCCCGACATCAAAGGCAAAATCAAAGTCGTGTTCCTCGAAAACTATCGCGTAAGTCTTGCCGAAATCATTATGCCGGCGGCGGAAGTCAGCGAACAGATTTCCATAGCGGGCAAGGAAGCCAGCGGTACGGGCAACATGAAGTTCATGATAAACGGCGCGCTTACAATCGGTACGATGGACGGCGCGAACGTCGAAATTCACGAGGAAGTCGGCGACGAAAACATTTTCCTCTTCGGTCTGCTTGCAAACGAAGTGCAGGAAATGTGGCGTAACGGTTACAATCCCACTCACTACTACCAGACCAACCCGCGAATCAAACGCCTCATCGACACTCTGCGTCACGGACTCGGCGGCGTAAACTTCTCGGAGATTGCCGACAGCCTTACAATAGGCAGAGGCGGCGCGCCTGACGGATATATGGTGCTTGCCGACTTCGAGTCGTACAGAGCGGCACAGGAGAGAGTGGACGCAACTTACCGCGACATGGAGAAGTGGAACAGAATGTCCCTTGTCAACATAGCCAAAGCGGGTTTCTTTGCCGCAGACCGCGCGGTCAAAGAATACGCAGACAGAATCTGGGGACTGTCCGTAATCAAGTAAAACAAAATCTTAGACGCGGCTCAATGCCGCGTCTTTGATAAGCGAATTAAAATCCTCGACTTGCCGAAGTTCTGCAAACCGTCGAAGAACCGACAAGTCAATTCGAAAGCAACCAACCTGCAAAGCACCGACTAAGAACTTTGCACTCACGAAGGAAAGCGCAGCCGCGCAAGGAGAAGAAACCATGTTCAATCCCCTCGTCGACAAACAACCTTACGGAGCGTCCGTGGTCGGACAGCCGACCACGTTCACGTTTGCTTTGCCCGCGTCTTACGGCGCGGAAAAAGTTTACGTAATCGTGCGCAAAGGCGGCGAGCACCGCAGAGCCGAACTGCCGTTTTGCCGCTTTGACGGCGACAACGCAGTCTTCGAGGGCAGTGTTACCGTACACGAATCGGGACTGTGGTACTACCGTTTCGAAAGCGTTTCAAAAGGCACGACGACATATTACGGACGAGCGAGCGGCGGCGACGCGGTGGCGGGCGAATGGTTGCCCGAATGGCAGTTGACCGTCACGGAATGTGACTATAAAACCCCTAATTGGGCAAAAAGCGGTGTTATATATCAGATTTTTGCAGACCGTTTCGCAAGAGAAGGCAAGCCCGTTTTCAAAAAGAAAGGCAGGTTGCATTCCGATTGGTACGAAGTTCCCGACATCGCGGTTGAAGGCGAAGATTACCGTGCCGACGACTTTTACGGCGGCAACGCGCAGGGCATAATTTCCAAACTGGATTATCTTGCGGGGCTGGGAGTAACCGTCATCTATCTTTCTCCCGTTTTTTCCTCTGCCAGCAACCACCGTTACGATACGGCGGACTATCTCAAAATAGACGAATTGTTCGGCGACGAAAAGTCCTTTGCCGAACTGTGCAAGAAAGCCGCGGCGAAAGGTATAAGCGTTGTTCTCGACGGGGTGTTCAACCATACTGGCGCGGACAGCGTTTATTTCAACAAGTTCGGCACTTACCCCGAAAAGGGCGCCTATCAAAGCAAAAATTCTCCGTATTACAACTGGTATTACTTCTACGATCATCCCGAAGATTACCATTGCTGGTGGGGGTCTACCGTCGTGCCTACCGTCAACAAGTCGGCGGAAGGATACCGCAATCTCGTTTGCGGCAAGGACGGAGTTATCGACAAGTGGACGAAAGCGGGCGTCCGCGGCTGGCGACTTGACGTCGTCGACGAATTGCCCACCGATTTCACCGATTTGCTGTGCGCAAAGATAAAGTCCGCCCGCAAGGACGGATTGATTATCGGCGAAGTCTGGGAAGACGCGTCGGATAAAGTGAGTTACGGCACATGGCGACCTTATTTCATGGGCAGAGAACTCGACGGCGTTATGAACTATCCGTTCAAGCGCGCGATATTCGACCTTATCATGAGAGGAGACAGAGAAGGGTTCCGCGAACAGATAACGCTCATTGCGGAACATTATCCCAAACAAAGTCTGGACGTCTGTATGACATTGCTGGGCTCTCACGACACCGTGCGCGCGCTTACGGCTCTGTCGGGCGTCGACGCGCCTTACTCCAAAGCCGAACGCCGCGATTTCCGACTGTCCGACGAGTATTACGCGTTTGCCGTACTGCGACTCAAAGCCGCGGCGATACTTCAATACACTTTGCCCGGTATGCCGTGCGTATTCTACGGCGACGAAGCGGGAGTGCAGGGGTTTGAGGACCCGCTCAATCGCGCGACTTATCCTTGGGGCCGAGAAAACGACGATTTGCTGGGACATTACCGCGCGCTCGGCAACCTTCGCGCAAGGCATAAGGAAGCCTTCGCGGGCAGAATACGTTTTGTCGACGACAGCGAACTCACCGTCTACGACAGAATTTCTGACGACGGTAAACATCGCGTGCGCACCTTGTACAATCCCTGCTTCCATGCCGTCGTGCGCGACGTCGACGCACGCGACGCATTCACGGGCGCGCCTGTCGACGTGCTTACAATACCTCCGCTTTCGGCTTGCGTTATCGAACTGTAAGCAAAACTTCTCCGAAAGACCGTATGGGGTAAAGCTCAGGAAATTCAAGTATACAGCCCAAAAGCGGAGAATAATCTGAAAGTGTAGAACAATCCGAAAGGGCTTTCCGAAGACAATCATAAGTGTTTTGAAACAACTCGAAAATTCCGACCACACGGTCGGAATTTTGCTATATCGGGCAGAATTTGCAAAAGATATCGGGCGTTAAACGAGTGTTCGATAAGTGCCTAACACTGCCTTGACGGGCGTCGAATTTACATAAAAATTACATTTGCAAGGAAAATCGCTCTTTACACGACGCGCGTGCGCATTGTATAATACTTATAGTTATTTGCACGGACGCACTCGGCGTTCTTTAAGGTAAGGAGGAGTATATGAGAAAAAAACACGCCGCCGAAGACGTGTCGGTTGACGTCGAAAACGTCGCCGAAGACGGAACGGTTGCGAAAAAACCGTTGAAACTTGACTACGGTCAGACATTCAAAGTCGGTTTTGCTTTCGCAATCATAATGCTGTTCTGGACGGCTTACGACTTCGTCGTTCCGCTTCTGCTCGAACACGCATACGGCTTGCCCAACTCGTTGCGCGGACTTATTATGGGTCTCGACAACCTGCTTTCGCTGTTTATGTTGCCGCTTTTCGGCAAACTCTCCGACAAATCCAACGGAAAACTCGTCAAAAAGTTCGGCAGACGTACGCCGTTCATCGTCATCGGTACAATCGCGTCCGTCGTACTTATGATTTTCGTGCCGATTTCAACGCTCAATCAGCAGAAGAAAGCCGACGCGCTTACCGCAAGCATAGAGGCACAACTCAACGACGACGTTTTCATGACCGCAAGACTCGAAGAGTTCTGGGCGAGCAACAATAAGAACTACTGCGACAAGGATTATCTTTCCAAAAACGGAATCAGTGAGGAAGAGTATTACACCATACGATACGACGCGAATTTCACTTCCAAAAAGGCAATTCTCAACATGCTCGGCGAGGAAAGCTATTTCTACAACGGAGTGGAAGTTTCGCTTGAAGACGTAGAACCCGTGTCGGGCAAGACATACGCCGAAATCAAGGCGGGCAACGAAGAGTACGAGAAGTTCGTCGCTTCGGGCATGAACAACTACATAAGCGACAGAATTTACGAGGACGTCACGCAGGTGTCAGGCATGGGCAGCCTTGCGGTTTACATGGTGATACTGTTGCTCGTTCTTATCGCAATGGGTACGTTCCGTTCGCCTGCGGTTGCGCTTATGCCCGACGTTACGCCCAAGCCGCTCCGTTCGCAGGCTAACGCCGTTATCAACCTGTGCGGCGGCATAGGCGGCGCAATAGCCTTCCTCATTTATACGGTCGTACTGTTCGGCGAACGCCTCGAAAACTACGTCATCATATTCTCGTCGGTGGCGGCGGGTATGCTGCTGTTGCTTGCGGGCTTCCTTGCTTTGGTTCGCGAACGCAAGATGGTCGAGAAATGCCACAAGATATGCGAAGAATACGGACTGCTAGACGACGAGGAAGAAACAAAAGCCATCGCCGTATCGGCAGACGAGAGCATTGTGGATTGCGACACGGATATGACGGCGAATACCGCGTATTCCGAGAACGTTGACGCGGCGGAAGAAAAGCCCGCAATCTCGGAAGAAACGCTTGCATTTGCAAAAGCAAAAACCGCAAAAATCCGTTCTCCGAAAGAATGGTGGAATTCCAAGACCACGGAAGAAAAAGCAAAACTCCGCAGTTTCCTGCTCATTCTTGCCTCAATATTCATGTGGTTCATGGGCTACAACGCGGTGTCGTCAAACCTTTCCATCTACACGACCAAAGAACTCAACCTGTCCGCAGGCGTCGCGTCGATTATCTCGGGCGTCAGTATGGGTATCAGCGCAATAGCGTTTATTCCCGTCGGCTACCTTGCAGCCAAAATCGGCAGACGTAAGACGATTATGATAGGCTTCGGCATGGCGGTCATTTCCTTCCTGCTCATATTCGGATTTGTACGTTCCAGCAACAACCCGATTGTGCCGTCCGTCCTGTTTGCGCTGTTCTATCTGATAGCGGGCTTCGGACTCATTATCGCAAACGTCAACACCTTCCCCATGGTCGTCGAACTCTCGACGGAAGCCACGGTCGGTCAGTACACAGGTTACTATTACGTGGCGACAATGTCCGCGCAGGCGATAACTCCCGCTTTTGCCGGACTTGTCATGGACCACATCTCCAACCGCGGACTGTTCGTTTACAGCGCGTTGTTCGTGGTGTTGGCAATAGTACTCATGATGTTTGTCCGCCACGGCGACAGCAAACCCGTCGGTGCCGGCAAGAAACTCAGCAAGGAAGAGAAAAAACAAATCCGTCTCGACGCTCTCGACTCCGCAGACTGACGTTGTTCGGAGCAATAGATAGAAACCCTAAAACTAACAAAACGTTGAAATAACGCAAAAAGAAAATCCATCGGGCAACCGATGGATTTTCTTCGAGCGGCAAACGCTTACTTGCAGTTTTTGCAGCCTTTCGCATTGCTTGCGCCTTTGGATGCGTTTGCAGAACCTTTCGCTTGTTTTGCATTCGCTCTGGCATTGCTTTCGCTTGCGTCGGACATTTTGTCGTTTGCTCTGGATTTGGTGTTTTCCATATTCACTCCTTTTCGGGCGTTCGCCCTGATTTTAAGGGCGTATGCCCTTTGCTTTTAGTATGACTTTCTCCGCGGCTTTTATACTTGTCGCGAACGGAAAATGTGTTATAATATTGATATGGTACACATCGGCAACTCATGGGACGAACTTTTGCACGACGTTTTCGCGTCGTCGGACTATGCGGCACTCCGCGAATTTCTGAAATCGGAGTATTCGCATTACAGGATTTATCCTGATATGCACGACATCTTCAACGCGTTGAAATACACGCCGTACGAAGACGTCAAAGTCGTGATTATAGGGCAGGACCCTTACCACGGAGAAGGGCAGGCACACGGGCTCTGTTTCTCCGTCAAACCCGACAAAGAAACGCCGCCGTCCCTCGTCAACATCTTCAAGGAAATAAAGGACGAAACGGGCATATCCAACACTTCGCCCTATCTCGTTCCCTGGGCAAAACAAGGTGTGCTTATGCTCAATGCTGTTCTGACGGTGCGGGCAGGGCAGGCTAACTCGCATAAAGGCAAAGGCTGGGAGAAAGTCACCGACGAAGTCATACGCTGTCTTAACCGCAGACAAGAACCCGTCGTGTTCTTGCTTTGGGGCGGCAACGCACGCTCAAAAAAAACACTTATAACCGAGCCGCAGCACCTTGTGCTCGAATGCGCACACCCGTCACCGCTTTCCGCTTACAACGGATTTTTCGGGTGCGGACACTTTGTGAAAACGAACAAGTTTTTGACCGAACACGGACTTAAACCGATAGATTGGCGCACTTAAAGCGCGAAAAGGAGCAAAATGGCAATCAATATCGAAAGAATAAACGAACTTGCGAAAAAGGCAAAAACCGAAGGACTTACAGAAGAAGAAAAAGCCGAACAGGCAAAACTTCGCAAAGAATATATCGACAGCGTGGTGGGCAATCTGCGCGCGCAACTCGACAATACTTATGTCAAGAATGAAAGCGGAGAAGTCGTCAAACTGTCCGCCCGTCCCGCCGACGACAGCGACACGGAGTGAAAAGCCGTCCGACAAAGCCGCAAGAACAACAAGCGTGCTTTTATGATTAGAGAATTCAAATAATCCAACGCGATGGGACAAAAAAATAAGCGCAAAAAAAGCAGGGCATTACCCTGCTTTTTGATTTGCGGTGTATGTATTACTTTCTGACTTCGAAAAACGCTCTGGGGTGTGCGCAGACAGGGCAGACCTCGGGAGCTTCCGTTCCGAAGTGAATGTGTCCGCAGTTGCGGCACTTCCATGCGACCACGCCGTCTTCCTTGAAGACTTTGCCTTCCTTGATGGCCTGTGCAAGACGCAGATATCTTTCTTCGTGTTCTTTTTCGATGGCGGCGACTCCGCGCATTTTTGCGGCTATGGTGTGGAAACCTTCGGCGTCCGCTTCGTCTGCCATCCAGTTGTACATGTCGGTCCATTCAGCATGTTCGCCTGCCGCAGCGTCAATCAGGTTTTCGACGGTGTCGCCGATGCCGTGAAATTCTTTGAACCACAGTTTTGCGTGTTCTTTTTCGTTGTCTGCGGTTTCGGTGAAGATTGCCGCAATCTGTTCGTATCCGTCTTTTTTGGCTTTGCTTGCGTAATAGGTATATTTGTTGCGAGCCTGACTTTCACCTGCGAAAGCCGCCATAAGATTTTTTTCGGTTTTAGAGCCTTTGAGTTCCATTGTGAACCTCCTTGAATTGGGTTGAGGCTATTATAAAACATAACCGCAAAATAATCAATATTGATTTCTGTTTTTCAAATTGCGAAAATCGTTTGACAAAAGGCGACGTCAATGCTATTATTTTTTAGCATTCACTTGGGGGTGTAGCTCAGTTGGTAGAGCGCTTGATTTGCATTCAAGAGGTCCTCGGTTCGAATCCGTGCATCTCCACCACACCCGCAGGGGTACCCAAAAGGGGTTGTAGCTCAGTTGGTTAGAGCACGCGCCTGATAAGCGCGAGGTCGATAGTTCGAGTCTATTCAACCCCACCACCAAACGCAAAAGGGCGCACATGCGCCCTTTTTGTGTGCCTCGGATTTTACGTTGCTCGGTGTTAGAATTGATTTGCAGATTGACAGCCTGTTGCGTTTTGATGGTATGTATTGTAAACTGTGTGCGACAAAATATATTTAGGAGGCGGTATTTTGGTTGAACGTGAAATCAAGATAAGAGAATGGTTTGATATGTGGATTGAGAATCGGTCGGAGGGTATCGAAAACATATTCGAAGAAAATGCCGTCTATATAGAAAGTTGGGGACCGAAATATGAGGGTATAAGCGCGATAAGACATTGGTTTGAAGAATGGAACACCCGCGGGAAAGTTAATGTCTGGGATATAAAGCAATTTTTCCATAAAGAAAATCAAACGATTGTCGAGTGGTATTTTTGCAATAAGATGAACTACGGGAAAGAAGAAAAATTCGACGGTCTTTCTTTGATTGAATGGAGAAACGATAAAATTTGTTTTCTTAAAGAATACGGTTGCAACATCAACAATTACAATCCTTATGAGAAAGGCGACAAACCCATTTTCAAAGACGAACAAATCAACTGGTTCTAAGGGTATGTTATGAGCGAACTTCGTAAAATTCCCAATGTCGGGAAACAAACTGAACAAGACCTTATTGCTATGGGATATATCACCATAGAGTCATTGAGAGGAAAGTCCGCCCAGCAACTGTATGACGAGGAGTGTGCGTTGAAAGGACAACTCGTTGACCGCTGTCAGTTGTACCTTTATCGTGCAGTGGAATATTTTGTTAACAGCGAAAATCCCGATATTTCCAAATGTCATTGGTGGTTGTGGAAAGACGATTTTGCGAAGCCTTCCCCCTGTGGAGCGTTATGCGCCGAATGTGCACTTTTTCCGAAGGATTGCGAAGGTTGCCGCAAAATAAAGGGCAAAGTCTATTGGTTGCAGTTCACAGGTGGAGAAGTATGTCGGGTTTACGATTGTTGTGTAAACAGTAAAGGGCAGAAAAGTTGCGCTAAATGCGAAAATCTGCCTTGCGAACGTTTTACAAAAGACCCGACTGTGTCCGACGAACAAAACGAAGCGAACTTGAAAAGGATGTTGCATCGTCTGAACAACGAGAATAAAAATGAGTAAAGTGTTTATACGCAAAATAAAACCAGAAGAAATACCGTTGCTGAAAGAGTTTACTTACCTGGCTGTTTATGTCCCCAAAGGGGAGAGAAAACCGGATATCAGTATTGTTGAGTTGCCAGAATTAAAATTGTATTACGAAGATTTCGGGAAAAAGTATGGAGACATTTGTTATGTGGCTGTTATCGATGAAAAGATTGTCGGAGCAGTGTGGTGCAGAGTTATAAATGATTTCGGACATATAGACAACGATACACCGTCGCTTGCTATTTCATTAAAAGAACAATACAGAAAAAAAGGAATTGGAACGAAACTTTTGGCTGAAATACTGACAGACTTGTTAAAGTCTGATTTTCGCGCCGTGTCTCTTTCAGTACAAAAAGATAATTATGCAATAAAAATGTATGAAGATGCTGGTTTTGAAAACGTGAAAGACAACGGCGACGAACTTATTATGAAAAAAAGATTATAGAATTGTTCGGCAATAAGAAATAGTGCAAACAGAATTTTCGGCTGCATTGAATTTGATTTTTGCTTTTAGCGAATAAAATATGCTAATTAAAACAAAAACCCGCGCGGGAGACGCGGGTTTTTGTTTGCTTTGCACATAGTCAAACAAAACAAGCAATGAGGAATGTCGGCAGGGTAGACGATGGTGAAATAGGGCGGTTGAATTTGATGAAAACGTTTACATATTCGGTGATGTGTGGTATAAGTGTATTGCGGAGGCGAATATGTCTACTTTGTTTTTCAGGTCAAACGCAGTCAACACACATTGGGATACATGGCTTTTCCGTAATGACGGAAAATTCTATCTTTATTATCTTTCCGAAATCAACGGAAGGTGGGGCGGTTTCGGCGTGGCGGAATCCGATGACGGAGTGCGCTGGAAAGACCACGGACTTGCGCTTACTTCGAGCGAAAAAATGGTAGATTTTCTGGGGACGGGGTCTGTCTGGAAGTCGCCTGATTTCGACCGTGACAAAACGTTCATCGCCAATTTTTCCGAGTGGCAGTATGTAAAAGAGGGCGACAAACGGCAGAGAATATTTTTTGCGGTGAGCCGTGACCTCGTACATTGGGAAAAGACGGACGAAGTTTTCGACATAGACGAAAAACTGTATGAGCCCAAGGGCAGATGGGATTGCATTTATCCGATAGAAAGAAGCGAAGGCGGCTATTACGGCACTTGGACGGCTACGCCCAAGGGTCGCGAAGACAAGAACGGCGGAATAGGGTTCGGATATTCCGAAGACGGTTTGCATTGGCATGCAATGGAAAGCAACGGTATTTTCCCTGATGCGGACGAGTCGGGCGCAATTGTCAAGAAAGACGGGGAATATTACGGAATGTTCGGGCTTTTCGGGACAGGTATGATAGGCTATAAAGCCGATGCGGTCAACGGGCCTTACACGAGGTGCGCGGAAAACACGGCTATGTTGCCGTTTGAAAGCACCTATTTTTCCAGATTTCTGCAAACGGAAGACGAGTTGCTTGTCAATCACCACGCAATCACGAGGTTCCGTGCGGATTCCGGATTCTCGCATTGTTACATGGCGCCGCTCAAAAAAGCGGAAATTTTCAACGAAAGCATACATCTCAAATATTGGCACGGCAACGACAAGGTAAAGTCGTTCGGTGTTGTCAAAGAAAGAGATTTTGCAGTAGACGCCTGCCATTTCATCGAGGGCGCAATCAAAGACGGCGACGTTATTTCATTCGGTGCCGAAAGCAAAACTTTTATAAAATACGAGAAGGGCAGAATAGAAATCACCTCGGAAACGGACGGCGACAAAGTTCGGAGTGCGGATATTGCCGATAAAGGTTACACCGCCGAAGGCGACGCGAGCATAATAATCTTGCACAAAGATTCCGTATTCGAGGTGTACGTCAACGAAGTGTATATGACGTCATACAGTATGCCTTGTCATTTTGACGGAAAAATAACTCTCTGCGGGCAAACCGTCTGGGAATGCGAAGATTTTTAATCATTTAAATCGGGGCAAGCGATTCTTTGGATTGATTGAAAAGTCAGTCTGCGTTTTCGGGTTGCCAGTCTTTGCAGACGTCCACCCAATCGGTGAATGCAGAGTAGCGTTCAAGTTCGCTGATTGTGAGTTCTATCGCGCTGTTGCTGCTGCCGCAGGCAGGAAAAACTGTGTCAAACCTTTTGAGTGACTCGTCCAGATAAACGGTTACGCCGTCGTTTACGGCAAAGGGACACACTCCGCCTATCGAATGGCCGATAAGGTTGTCGACTTCTTCGGGAGAGAGCATTCTGGCTTTGGTGCCGAAACGAGCTTTGTATTTTTTGTTGTCGACTTTTGCGTCGCCTGCGGCGACAATGAGAATGGCTTTGCCGTCTATTCCGAAGGAAAGGGTTTTCGCTATGCGGCAAGGTTCGCAGTCAAGAGCTTTTGCTGCAAGTTCCACAGTTGCGCTGGACGTCGGAAATTCTATAACGCGGTTTTCCATTCCGAATTCACGGAAATAAGTTTTTACTTTTTCGATTGACATATCTACCTTGGCAGGATTGAGTGTGATTGTTTGGATTGCGTGTGACTGTATTATATCACGCAAACGAAAATTGACAAAACGAAAAGGCGCGGAGAGTTGTTTTTAGTCTTTGCCGAGCGCCGCACCGATTTGCGCAAACAAAGACAGTTCGGTGTCGGTGCTGTCGCACCCGAAATGCCACACCATAACTCCGCCAAGTCCCGCGTCTAGCGCGAAACGGGTTTTGTCGTAAATCATTTGTCTGCCGTTATAGTAGTTAGGTGTTGAGTTGATTTCTCTTCCGTCGGCATTCACGTAAACTTCGTTTACCGTGTTTTCGTAAGGCGACAGTTCGTATGCAATTTCGTGATAAAGCCCCCAGTACGTATCGCCGTTTATCGGGCGGGAGTAGAAAGGAAGTCCGAGATGAACCTTTTTCATATCAACGCCTTTGTCGATTAAGTTTGTCACCACGGAATAAGCGGAGTAGAACGTTGAATGGTTGCCCCTTTCGTCGAAGAGGTCGTATGCCATAATTTCAATCGAGTCGAGCGGGTCGAAATCGGACGCGGAAAAACGGTTCCAACCAATGCACCATTCGGAAATCGCTGACGTGAGCAATTTGTCACCGAGTGCGCGGTCAAGGCTTTTTATGTAGTCGGCAAAGGTTCTGAAATCGCTTTTCTTTTCGGGGTATTCGTAATCGAACGAAACACCGTCGGCGTCGTATTCTTCAAGCAAAGCAAGCAGGTTTGCCGTGAGTTTGTTTCCGTGAGTGCCCATTGCCGAATTGTGTCGGTCACGGGTGTCGGCCCCGTCGCCGAAATCGCGGTTGCCCAGAACTGTAAGCACTATTTTTGCAGACGGATTGATTGCGCGTATATTCGCGATAGCCTGCGAAAGCAAGGCTTTACCGTTGACTTTTGTTTCGTTAAGCTCGTAATCTGCGATATAAAGGTCGGCGTTGACGTCGAAGAACACCGCGCCGAACACGTTGAATTGCGTGACGTGCGACGCGGTTTCGGCGTATTCGGAAGAGAGCAGATAAGCCGTGTCGACGTTGATGTAACTCATGACTTCGAAGTCGTCGGGTCGGTTTTCGATAAGGTATGCTTCAAGCGAAGTAAGCACCCATTTCGAGTCCGACGACAAGACCTCTATACGCAGAGAAGAAACTTCCTTTGTTTCAAAAGCGCAGTAGCGGTAGCCGCCGATATAATCGTTGCCGTAAATCGGAGTTTCCTCGCCGTCGGCGTATATGCGGAAAGATGTGATTGCGTTGCCGCTTTCTTTAAGCACGACGGTGTTTATTTCGGTTTCGGTTTCAAAACGGAATACTGCGCTGTCTCCCGAGTTTCCCGCACAAATTTCAAAACTGCCGTTTGTCGCAACATTTTCGTAGCGTGCGGAAATGACGTCGGTTGCAGGGCGTGAGAAAGCAAACAACGTAAACGAAAACGCAAGTATAATCAAAAGTATAAAAATGCGAACCGACTTTTTCATTCTCCTAAACATTATAACTTTTATATATATGATTGACAAGCGCAAAAGAGTGATTGATGAAACGGATATTTACTCCGATATCAGCGGTGCACCTGTCATTCCCGAAAAAACATATTTATGAACGAAGAATAATGTTCGGAGAATTATATGAAAGACAACGGGATTTTCGATGCGCCTTTCCGTCACGGGGGCATATGTATGACGGGGAGTTCGGATTACGGGAGATGTTTTCCTTGCGCGGGAAAAGGAGTGACGGGAGCGGCGGTCGGCGGCGTAACGGGCGCGACGGGTCCGCGCGGACCCAAAGGCGAAACGGGAGCTACAGGCGCGACGGGTCCCACGGGACCGACGGGTTCAACGGGTCCTACGGGCGCGGACGGAGCAGCGGGAGCAAAGGGCGAAAAAGGCGACACCGGAGCCACTGGTGCAGACGGCAAAGACGGAGCAACGGGGCCTACGGGGGCAACGGGTCAAAAAGGCGATACAGGGGCGACGGGCGCCACAGGGGTAACCGGAGTAACGGGCGCCACGGGTCCCGCAGGTTCGGACGGCGTTACGGGTGCTACAGGTGCAACGGGAGAAAAAGGTGACACAGGTGCAACGGGTGCTACAGGCGCGACAGGGGCTACCGGTGCGACAGGAGCGACAGGAGCGGACGGAGCATTGACGCCCAATCCTTATTCGCTGTACGTCAAAGCGGGCAGCGTGGACGGCGACGGAACGCAGGCAAAACCCTTTGCAACAATCGAAGAAGCCTATTCCGCAGTTGCGCCTGACGGCAAGATTACGGTGTTTTCTGGAGAATATCCAGCAACCGCACAAATAAATCTGTCAAAGGAAGGAGTAGTTCTCGAAGGGCAAAGAGGGGCAAAAGTAGTGTTGCAATCACAGATTGTGCCTTTTCTGATTACGGGCGCGAATACGGAATTGCGCGGGATTGAAATCACAAGCGACGTTCCTTATCCCAATGAGTTCGTGCAGATAGGTGCAAACGGGGTTTTGCTTGCCGACAACGTAATTTACGGTCCGCCGCAAGGCGGCGACTCGTCAGGGTGGGTTGTCAACAGAGGATTTGTAACGCAGGGCGGAGTTCAGAACCTTATGGTAAGGAACAATGAAATTTATTCCTTGCGCCAGGCGGCGTATTTCAACCCTTCGTCCGAGGCTACCGTGATGTTCAACACGGTGTACAACACGCGCGGATACGTCGTTGACGGCGCTACAGTGCTGTTCAGCGGAAATTCCTGGGGGTTGCCCGCCAACGCCGTGGATATAGCGTTGCTGGCGGGTACGCCGAGCGGTGCGCCGTACGACCCCGTTGCCGACCTTTCGAAATATAATTCGTCGGCAAACGTGAGCGACCAACGATAAAAAAAACGCCTTCATCGAAGGCGTTTTTTGTGTTGTCATTCTCTTTCCGTTTCGGACGCGTTTCTCGCGTCTGCTTTTTCCCGTTCCGCGTTTGCTTTGAATTCTACAAGCGTGGTTTCGAGAGCGGATATTCTGTTTTGCAATTGTGAGATAATGGTTTTCAATTCTTTTGCCGCCTTATCTTTGGACTTTTTCAGGTCGGTGTCATATTTGTCGATGCAACCGTACGAAACCGCTTTGATAAGACAGATTGTGTACGCAAGCGTCAGTAACAAGCATACGAGATACAGCACCAGCTTTAACACCAACGAAAAAGTTAGCAGATTTGTAATCACTGTAAGAACAACGCTCATGATGAACAGAACTACCGTGACTCCCACATAAGCCGAAGCGTTGGAACGGGCAAAAGTTCCGTTGTCGGTTTCTAGGTTTTGCAATTCCGCTTTGGTTGGGTTTTGCGAGCGGAATTTTGCACCGCAATCGGGGCAGACATAAAAACCCTTATCGTCGCGGGTCATTTCCCCTTTGCATTTTGGACAAAACATAATTTTCTCCTGGATATATTATTCCGTGTTTTTATGCCGCGACTAAGTTGTAAGAATATCGTCCACGGTGACGAGCAGTTGGTTTTCGGCTATTGCCATGTTTATGCACTGTTCGATCCATTCCGTTACGGCTTTGGTTTTCTTGCCCGTGCCGAACAGCGCAATGACTTCCTTGACGACGTCCCCGCGTTCGAGGTTGAGACGTGTTTCGACTGCGCATTTTGCCGCGGCTATGATTTCCGCAGGGTGAACCTTGGTGAGGTCGCGCGAGGTCTTGACGTCGCAGGGACGGAAGGTTTCGACGGCTTTGTCGACGTAGAACGTCTTGCCGAAATAGGTTTGCTGGAAGCTTGCAAACTCGTTCATATAATCGTTCAGAGTCGCGACGGCGCGTTTGCTCGTCTTGGGAACATTGAACAGAACAAGCAGTTTATCGAGCAAAAGCGAACTTTCAATCGGCGATTCGGTTTCGATTATATCTCTTATCTTGCCTTTGATTTTTTCTTCGTTGACGAAGTTCAGGACAAAGTCCGCACCTGCTTTGAGCATGGGTTTGCAGTAGTAGCTCTTGTATGTTGCGCGGTAGCGGTTGGTGATGTCCTTGACAAGTTTCTTGCTCATCACTTTCTTTTCGGTGAGAGTGGTGATGTAGTCCTTTATCTTTGCTATTTCGCGACGCGTGTTGTTGAAGAAGTTGACCGTCCACAACTGATAGGTATTCCAGCCGAGTTTTTTGAGTATCTTGGTCTGCATTGCGACGCGGTCTTTCACGCCTTTCAGTTTGCAGCTGCTTTCGCTGTCGCAGATGATTGCGAGTATATATTTGTCCTTGTTGCGCGGGTCGACAACGGCGACGTCGATTTTGAAGTCGGACACGCCGAGGTTGTAGTCGCAGATGATGCCTTTGTCTTTGAGTTCGCGGGCAACGAGTTCACCGATACCGCCGTGAGTTGCCGTGATGTCGGTGTTGGAGATTGCAAGCATTTCTCTGCCGCGTTCGGCGTATTCGAGGAAGGCTTTGAGTCCCGCCACACCCTTGCTGTCCGTGCGGTTGAGGTCAATCATATTGCCCGTTATCGCGCTGAACACTTTCATTTCGTTGCGCGCACGCGTGACTGCGACGTTGAGTCGTTTGTAGCCGCCCGCCTGGTTGATAGGACCGAAGTTGAGCGAGAGTTTGCCGTTGCTGTCGGGGCCGTATCCTACGCTGAACAGAATTACGTCGCGTTCGTCGCCCTGTACGCTTTCGAGGTTCTTTACGAACAGCGGTTCTTCGCAGTCGTACGCCGCGGAGTCGAGGTTGTACTGGTGTATCTGTTTGCCGAGTTCGTTCTCTATGTAGTTCTGTTGCGCGGTGTTGAATGTGACTATACCGATACTCTGTGAGCGGGTTGTCGGGTCTTTGAGTCTGCGCACGACTTCCGCGACAAGCGCGTCGCCTTCTTTCTTGTTGCACTTGCTGCCGCCTCTTTCGTAAACGCCGTCAACGTATTGGAAGGAAACCTTGCTGTTGAGCTCGTTGGGCGAGGGGAAGGTGAGCAGGGTGTTGTCGTAGTACATCGCGTTCGAGAATGCGATGAGGCTTTCGTGATTGGAGCGGTAGTGCCACAGCAGGTGGTTTTCGGGCATACCGAGCGCAAGGCAGTCGTCCAGTATGCTTTCGAGGTCTTCCACTTCGAAGTGCTCGTCGTCCTTGTAGTCCGAACTGAAAAACGTGGTAGGCGGCAACTGTTTGGGGTCGCCGACGACGATGAGATCTTTACCGCGTACAATGCTTCCGACGGCTTTGCACGTAGGCACCTGCGACGCTTCGTCGAATATGACGAGGTCGAACTTGTCCATGTCGATGTCGAGGAACTGCGTGACCGAAGTCGGCGACATAAGCATACACGGGCAGCACGCTTTCAGAATGTTGGGTATCTGTGCAAACAGCGCGCGCAGGGTAGTGCCTTTCATGTTGGTTTTCTCGGCGCGCATCAGAATGACGCGTTCGAGGTTGTGGTCGCCCGTCGTATCTGCACGCGGCAGCGAATCGACGAGTTTGCGGTAAAGCTCCTGACGGGTGAGGCGTTCGTATTCCTCGGTGAGGTTCTTGAACTTGTTTGCCGCTTCTTCCAGCGTAAGACCCGAGAACTGGCACAACACGTCGTCAAGATAGAGCTCGCTCTTTATGAAGTTGTAATAGACGCATTTCTTGAAACATCTCAAAATGTCGTCGGCGGAAATTTCTCCGACGTTCAGCGGTTCGAGAATGAATTCGAAACCGCTGTTGCGACATTTGTTTACCATTTCCTGATAGCGGCACCAGTTGGGAATGAAGTCGATGTTCTTCTGAACGTTGGTGACGTATTCTATGCAGGCGTTTATGTCGTCGCCGCCGATGAAGTCGCCAGTGCGGAAGATTTCGCCGAAGTCTTTTGCCGCGCGGAAACAGTTGTCGAACGCCGCGATAAAGAAATCGAGATAACGGTGCACACCGTAGCGGGTGAGTTCTATACAGCTTTCGTTGAAGAGGTTGAGGTCGAATTCGGCGTAGAGTTTGAGCGCGCACTCAAACAGGTGCTCCATTTTCTCCACGCGGTCGTACACCGCCGACACGTCGGCGGAAGTCAGCGCAAACAATGCCGCAAGTTCGTCTTTGCGTTTGTTGAGCGTGCGGCGGTTCTGTTCGCATTTTGCGAGGAATTCGAGGAAGAAACCTCTGTCTTTTTTGTCGAGAGAAGCGGGGAAACAGCGTTTTACGCCGCGGCTGTAATTGCCCGTGCGCATGGCTTCGTCGACTTCTTCGAGTGGAACTTCGTAAGGGTATGTGCCGTATTTCGACGTATATTCCGCGGTGAGTATGCCGTTTTTCTTGTAGGCTTCGCGGAAGGAGTCGAGCATACCTTTTGCGTTTTCCACCGTTTTGCAGCGCGCGAAATATTCGCGGACGCTTTCGTCGCGCAACAGCAGGCAGATGTCGTAAAGCGCTTTGAGTTTTGCGTTGGTGAGCGCGACCGTGCGCATATTGAACAGCGGCAAAAGGTTGCGGGCGTACTGGCGCAGATGTTTGAGCTCGATGAGATAAATTTCGAGAATGGATTCGCCGTCGGCGCGCCATTTTTCGTCGTAGGTAAAGTCGCCTATGTGTTTGAAAGGCGATTTCTCGATGTCGCCGCATTCCTTTGCGCGGAGAGAGAGTTCCGTCAGCACGTCAAGGTAGTTGTTGAAAGAACTTTCCGTCAACTTCTCGTAGAACAGACTGTCGATGTTCAGGCAGTCGGGCGCATCCTCGTTTTCGAAGTAGTTGAGGATTGCTTCGTAAAGCGAAAAACCGAGATAACGTTTGCGGTGCATTGCGTCCAGCTCTTTCTGCAACTTTTCGAGAGGAACTGCGATTTCCGCGGCTTTTTCTTCGAGGTCCTGCTGCGACGTTTCGTCGGCAAGCGCGAGCGTGTTGATTATGTGGTTGAGGACAACGTTCTTGTTCGCTTTGTTGGAGTGCAGTTCGAGACAGAAGTCGCCGAGGCCGATATTTTGCAGTCTGCGGTGAACGACGGACAGCGCCGCCATTTTTTCGGCGACGAACAGGACGCGTCTGCCGCGGACGATGTTGTTTGCGATTATGTTGGTGATTGTCTGCGACTTGCCCGTTCCGGGAGGTCCGTGCAGAACGAAACTCTTGGACAAGCTGTCGTAGATTGCGGAGTATTGCGACGAGTCAGCGGAAATGGGAAGATACATTTTTTCCGCACCGACGTACGCTTCGTCGCTGCTTCTGTCGGAGAGGTCGAACGCGTCGCCCGACAGTTCCAGCCTGTTATTGATGAGCGAACGCACAATGGGGTGTTCGCGGAAACGGTCGGATTTGTATTTTACGTCGTGCCAGAGCAGATAGTTTGCAAACGACAGACTTGCAAGGAAAACGTTGGGGAAGATGTCCCAGCCTTTGAACCGCACGGTTTCGCGCTTTATGCGCGCGAGAACGGACAGTACGGCTTGCGGGGTGTTGAGTTCGACGGAGGCAAGCCCGCGCATATCGAGGTCAAACTCCTGATACAGGAATTCGAGCAGAGTGCTGTTGACGCGCAGGTCGTCGGTGTTGACTTCGACAGTATAAACGGGAGCCGCCACGCCTTTTTTGGAGATGCTGACAGGGTAGAGGAAAAGCGGAGCATACTTGTCGTCGGACAGCTCCTGTTCCTTCCATTTGAGGAACCCTGCGGCAAGATAAAGCGTAAGCGTGCCCGTTTCTTCCTGTATGGATTTTTCCTTGCGGAAAAGACGCAGAATTGTGGCTTCGTGTTCGCGCAGGTCGTATGCCGTGCGCAGGCGTTTGTTTTTGTATTCGTAGAGTATGTAGTCGGCAAAAGGTTTGAGGTAGGTCGCGCGCTCGAAACCGTTTGAAACCTTGTCGAGGGTTTCGGGGCTTTCTTTGGGTTTGCATTCGAGAGTGAATGACTTGACCTCCGCCATGTTTTCTATGAAATCTTCAAGGGACGGGACGAGCAGCTTGACCGCGGTCTGCGAAACCTTGAAGTTGAGCAGAGAGTTGCGCATATCCATATCGAGAAGTCGGCGTTCCCATTGCGTAACCCTGCTGATTTCCTTTTCGCCCACGATTTCGCCGCCGTACTCTTTGAGCTGTTTTGGGGCGAGGTCGGTGTAGTAGTCCTTGCTTTGGCGCAGGTCGTAACCGCCCGCACTTTTGACGCGTTCGGGCAGAGGATAGACGTGCATGATGCGCGCGCGTTTGATGTCGACGATAAACTCGACGTCGGCATCCTTTTTGAGTGCGCTTTGCGCGCTCTTTTCGGCCTTTTCAAACGACACACCCTGCAACAGGTCGCTTATTGCAACCATACTGAGGTCGCTGACTCCGCGTTCGGATTTCTTGCGCAGAATGTCGGGGTCGTCGTTTATGAGGTTGGGCAGACACTCGTTGGTGAGGAAACAGCCCGTGTACCATTTGTTGTTGATGAGTGCGACAATACCGTTCTGACCGTTGCTTTCGACAAGCGCGGCAAGAATGAGCGCAAGTTCGAGAGGCGAGGCGATTTTGGATATGAGCGTTTCCTGATGGTCGGGAATGAAGACGAACTCCTGGTCTGTCTTCATATCGGCGGGCGTGAACTTCTGGTCCGCGAGCACGCTGTAACAGGCGGCGAAGAAGTTTCGGACGTTGTTGCGCGTTCCCGAATAACCCGTGCAGGAATTGAGGTTCCAGCTCTGAACCTTGCGGCCTGCCATATTGAGCAGTTTGTTGATTTCGGCGGTTCGGCGGACAAACGCCGCGAGCGACGCGGGGTCTTCGCGGAAGTTGCATTCGTTGAATGCCAGCAACTGAACCTTGAACCTCTGCTCGGCAACAACTGCGTCTTCGTCCACGACTTCCATTATGATTTCGCCTTCGATTGTTTTGTCGAGGGCGACCATAAAGAGCGGCGAAAGCTGAACGCTGGTGTCGAACTTCGCCGTTGTTTTGCGGGGAAGTCTTACGTCGTTTATTTCGCAGGGGAGCAGGAATTTTGGCTCGGAATGAATGCGGATTGTGATGTTTTCACGTTCCGTATCGGACGAGTTTTTGACGTAGAGTCTTTTAATCGGAGAGATGTTGTTCTGCAAATGAAAGTAGCTCAAAACCTTTGAGCAACTTGCGGTAATTTCCGCATAATTCTTATCGCTGACTTCCTGTGGCATAATAACTCCTTTGAGGGGAGTATACCATACACCCGTACTTATATCAAGCCGAATGCGCGCGCAAACGTCGCACGCAACCGCGCGGAGAAAGCGGCAAATCGACATAAAACGGTGTTTAATATGACAAAACCGCGGTTAAAAGGCTTGTTTTGAAGATGGCAACGTTTAATTAAAAATTTTGTATCAAAAAGTCGTTCGGGAACGTCCGACAAAAAACGCGTCCCGAAAGGACGCGCAAAATATGGTGTTTTGTAAATGTTTGCAAGGAGCTTCGAGAACGGTTATACGGGGATAAATCCGTACAGAAGTATGCCCGCGACGGCGGAAATCAGGATTATGAGAAGGGGCGGGATTTTCTTGCCTTTGATTTTGACAAAGGAAAGAACAAGCAGTCCCGCGAACAGTCCTATTCCGATATAGTCTGGTTTGAACGCCGCCGTGTCGAAAATGCCGTCCATTCCGAAAAGCACGAGTATGCCGACGGTCACGACCACCGAGAAGAGAAGTCCCGTGACGGAGCCGCTCACGTTGTCGAACACTTCCTGAACCTTGGGACGGTTCATATAACGCGAGAAGAATTTCGCGATGATGATAATGATTATGAGCGAGGGCAGTACCACGCCTATGGACGCGATGATTGCGCCGCCTATGCCCGCTACCTGCAATCCGGCATAGGTTGCTATGTTGATTGCAAAAGGTCCGGGAGTGCTTTCGGCGATTGCGATGAAGTCGAGCAGAACCTGTTGGTCGAGCCAGCCTTTGGCAACGATTTCGCTCATTATCATCGGTATCATTGCGTGTCCGCCGCCTATGGTGAACAGCCCGATTTTGAAGAACGTCCAGAGAACTTCGAGATAAATCATTCGACGTCCTCCTTGTTCTCCGCATTTTCGGCAACGCCGTTTTCCGCGTTGTCGTTGCTTTCGGTGTTGGCTGTTTGCACGTCGTCGGTTTTAACGCCGTCGGGCTTGTCCGCGTCGTCGTGCTCCGCGGTTTTGGTTTCGGAAGAATTATCCGTTTGCTCCGCGTTGTCGCAGGTCTTTTCTTCTTCGCCGCTATCGGGCAGACTTTCGCAAAGCTCCGTTTCTGCGGCTTGCATATTGACCGCAAGCATTGCGTCGGGGCAGAGATTGCCGTCCGAGCGCTTGCGTTCGTAGTCGCCGCCGCATTTGGTCATTGTGGAAATAAGGCTTCGTTTTTTGATTATGTGCGTGAGCGCGACCGCGATTATCGATATGCCTATCGAGCCGAGCATAAGGTAAATGACGCTTATTTCCGTAAACACCGCAAGGCAGAACATTGCCACCGCCAGAATTATGGCAAGCGGGGTGCGTTTCATTCCTTTCAGGAATTTGAGCGCGCCGTTCACTATGAGAACTATAACGCCCACGCGGACGCCCATAAACAGATAGGTCACCCATTTGTTGTCGCGGACGATGTCGATGACGTAAGACAGTGCGAGAATTACGAGGAAAGAGGGGAGTACTACGCCGAGCGTGGTTATGATTCCGCCGAGTACGCCTTCGCGTTTGGTGCCGATAAACGTAGCGATGTTTATGGAAATCGCGCCGGGGGTGCTTTCGGCTATTGCAAAAATGTCCATCAACTCGTCGTGAGTGAGCCAGCCGCGTTTGTCGACGACTTCGTGTTCTATCATCGTCAGCATCGCGTATCCGCCGCCAAAAGAAAACAGCCCTATTTTGAAAAATACGGCGAACATCTTGAAACAGTCTGCGAGTTTTCGGGCAAAAGTCTTTTTCACGGTGGACATTATATATTATTTTGTCGGGATTGACAATAAAATTGCGGCGCAGAGTGTAAACGGCAGTGCGGAGTGTAAACGTTTGAACAGGACAAAAACAAAACGGGCGGAAATTTCCGCCCGTTTTGTCTGATTTGTTTTAATTACTCTTCGGAAATTGCTCCGACGGGGCAACCGTCCTGGCATGCTCCGCAGTCAATGCACTCGTCTGCGTTGACGACGTATTTGCCGTCGCCTTCGGAAATCGCTCCGACGGGGCAGGTGTCTGCGCACGCTCCGCAAGAAATGCATTCGTCGCTGATAACTCTCGCCATAGTATTCACTCCTTTATAATGATAGGTTTTTCAACCGAATACATCATAGCACAAAGGTTGCGGTTTGTATAGTCTTTTTTGAAAATGGCGTATGCCGCAAGCAACAATTTTCGCAGGCGGCGGCTACGCCGCAGTCATACTGCCGAACGCGTTGCCGTTATTCCTCGGTGTCGGGCATAGCGTCGATTTCCGCAGACGACTGACGTTCTCCGATTTTGAGGTCTTCGAGATTGTAAGTGCGCACGTCGTAGGTGCCGTCCTTGGTGAGAACGCGCACTCGCGAAGTCTGTTTGATGAGGTCGTTGGACTCTACGACGCCTTCTCCGTCCGACGTTCTGACTTTGCTTCCGACTTTGGGCATTTGTTTGAAAACTTCGCTGTAATAGTCGTTTTCGTATTTCAGACAGCAGAGCAGTCTGCCGCAAACCCCGCTGATTTTCTGCGGGTTGAGGGACAGCCCCTGAATTTTTGCCATTTTGATTGAAACTTTTTCGAAGTCGGGCAGGTGAGATGTGCAGCAGCAAGGTCTTCCGCACGCGGCGAGCGCGCCGCGCATTTTGGTGTCGTCGCGTTCGTAAATCTGACGGAGTTCAATTCTGACCTTGAATATGGACGCAAGCGTTCTTACAAGTTCGCGGAAGTCAACGCGCCCGTCGGCGGTGAAATAGAATATCAGCTTGCTGCGGTCGAAAGTGTATTCGGCGTCCACGAGTTTCATTCCCAGTCCGAGCGCGGCGGCTTTTTCGCGGATTACCGCAAGCGCGTGTTCGCGGTCGGCAAGGTTTTTTTCGACTTGTTTAAGGTCGTCGGCGGTGGCTTTTCTGACCACGGGTTTGAGGGGCGCGACGATTTCTTTTTCCTCGACTTCGCGGTTTGCAACCGAAACAGTGCCGTATTCCAGCCCGCGAGCCGTTTCGACTATGGCGCCGTCGCCTTCCGCAAACTGTATTCCCGTCGGGTCAAAGTAATACACTTTATTGGTGTTTCTGAACTTTATGCCTACTATGATTGCCATTTATGTTTAACCTCCAACACGGAAAAGAGCAGACTGTCTGTTACGGCGAGCTGGTTTACGCCGAAGAACAGTTTTTCCTGTGCCTTGTTTATTTGCTGAACAATGAGCGCGAGCGCACGGAGCGAAAATTGCTCCGCAAGCCTGCGGATACGCCCCGAAAGCGCGGAGTCGAAGAGAAGTTCGCCGTCCGTTTTTGCCGTCATAAGGTCGCGAACCGCAACGGACAGAATTTTGAGAAACTCGCCGATGTTCTTTTTAAAACAGGGCAGAGAGTCCGTTTTCAGAACGTCGGGACTGCGTTGCAGTTTTTCGAGCAGGTCGAGCGCGTCGGAATAGTATTCCTTGTATTCGGGGGACAGCGCAATGCGCCGCGCTTTCCCGAGCTGACCTTCCGAGCACGCGGCGGCAATAGCCGCAGACTCTTCGTCGCAGTTGAGCATGGAAAGCGCCTGAAAAACCGTGTTGCGGTCGAACACGTCGAGATACACGTGACGGCAGCGCGATTTCACGGTGTCGAGCAACCCCGCCTCGTTTGCGACTCCGAGGAAAATGGTAACGCCCGCGGGCGGCTCTTCGAGAGTTTTGAGCAACTTGTTCTGTGCGTCCGCGGTCATAAGGTCGGCGCGGTGCACGAAATATATTTTTCTGTCCGAAAGCGGCTTGATGGAAACGGAAGAAACCAAATCCTTGATTTCCTGAACCTTGATTTTCTCGCCCGCTTCGTTCAGCGAAAATACGTCGGGATTGTTGTCCGTCAGCACCTTGTGACACTCCGTGCACTCCATACACGCGGTATGCGAAGTGCAGTACACCGCGGCGGCGACCAGAGTGAAAAGTTCGCTCACGGTTTCGTCGTCGGGGGAAATAATCATATAGGCGTGGCCGAGTCCGGCTTGGATATCCTTGCGGAGAAGCCCGTAGGCACGGCTTTGCCTGAGAGTGTTTTCAAAGGCGGGAGTTTTCACCTGATTGCTCCTTTTTCACGCAGAGCGGAAATAATCTTGTTGTGCGTGTCGATTTTCTCTTTTTCGGGTTTTATGCACACAAAACGTTCGGGTGAAGCCTTGGATTGTGCAATAAAACCTTCGTAAACTCTGTCGTGGAAAGCGGCGTTTTCGCGTTCCAGACGGTCGTTGCGGCTCACGCTTCTGAAAGACGCGGAAGGGCGCAGGTCGATGAAGACGGTGACGTCGGGCAGGGCGTGTTCCACGGCATAGGAATTGACTTTTTTGACAAAATCCTCACCCAGTCCGCGGGCGTATCCCTGATATGCCACGGAAGAGTCGAGATACCTGTCGCAGATTACGGTTTTGCCTTGGTCGAGTGCGGGACGGATTACCTGTGCGACAAGCTGTGCGCGTGCTGCGGCGTAAAGCAACGCTTCCGTTTCCGCGGTCATTGCCGTGTTTGCGGGGTCGAGAATTATTTTGCGTATCTGTTCGGAAATCTCCGTGCTGCCCGGTTCGCGGACATACACGGCATCCTGTCCCGTTCTGTGCAGATAATCTTTGAGCATTGCAAGCTGCGTGGATTTGCCGACGCCTTCGCAGCCTTCGAAAGTGATAAACATAACTTCCTCACACCTTGGGCAATGTTGCCCGTACTTCCGATTATTATACCACAAACCCGCGGCTTTCTCAATGCAAAATCCGATATTGCCCGAATTTGGTTGCGTTGCAACCGCTTTGATTGTCGGCTTTCGGGTTGTAGAGAAAGAAAAAACACCCGCGCTGCCGCGGGTGTCCGATGTGTGTTCGGGATACGGAGCAGTCAACCGCCGTCAAAGGATTGAGTACTGTGGCGGCGCAACTCCGAATTCGGCTTTCGCAAATTCCGAAACCGTATCAGCATGGGACATGTTCACGGTGTACGACGTATCGGTACGGCATGCCGCCCATTTTGTACGGATTTCTTCTTCGGTGTCCGCGGAGGGGTTCACTTTTGCGGTTTCCGCCGAGGCGTTGAGCAGGTACAATCCCCAGTTCCCCGAGGTCAGATGCACTTTGTACGTCCATGTTGTCCAGTGCCAGCCTTTGCCCGTATAGAATTCCAGCACGCCCGAATATGCCTGTTCGTCCGTCTGGTCGGCTTTTCCCGTTGTTCTGCCCGCGTCGCCCCATGCGTTGAATTCACCGATAAGAACGGGGACTCCGCGGTTTGCGATAGCTTCGCCAAGTTGTTTCATTGTGTAGAAAGAGGAGTTGGACGTGTTGCTGTCCGTCCAGTTGTAATGATGATATTCATAAACGACGTTCTCCCAGTCGTAATCTTCGGGCGACGGCAGATTGAGAGGTTCCCATACGGACTCCATAATTATCATTCGCGTCGGGTCCTCTGCGCGGATTGCTTCGTAAATACGGTCGTAAAGAATGAATTGAACGTCGCCCGTGCTGCCCGTTCTTCCTTCGGGTTCGTTGAGAAGGTCGAACGCCGCAACGGTCGTGTTGCCTTTGTAGCGCTTTGCGACTTCCGTCCAGAGATTTACGGTGTTGACGCGACAAAGTTCGCCATACTCGTCGTCATCGAAAAGTTTTACGTCAGACGTGTCGCCGCTGTGGTCTTTGGCGTTTTGCGAGCCTGCCGCACCGTGCAGGTCGAGAATTACGTGGAGTTTGTTTTTCGCACACTGTTCTATGGCGTAGTCGAGTCTTTCGAAAGCGTCGGCGCGCAGGGTATAATCGGAGGGAGAAAGCGGATTGCCGTTGTCGTCGAGCGTTTTGTACAGGTTCATGTACGTGAAAGGAATGCGTACAACGTTAAGTCCGAGCGCGGCAATGTTGGAAAAATCCGCGTCGCTTATCCAGTTGTCCTCGTAAACGTCGATGAGTTCCTCGGCTTTTTCGGCACCGAAACGCGAATACAGCGTTTTAATCGTGGACAGATAATCCGTTTGGTCGGTTGGGCACATCCAGTCCTCCTGAACCAGCCAACCGCCGAGATTTGTGCCGCGGAGCGCGATTTCCACGCCTTCCGAATTCAGTATTTTACCATTTTCGGCGTGCAGGGCGGACAGTCGCGAGTCCGTAGTGTTGTCGTTGTTGTTCGAACAGGCGGTTAGGGCGCAGGCGGAGCATACAAGCACTATCGTTGCCATTACCGCAAAAAACGTGCGCAATCTTTTCATAATGCAATTTTAACATCGGCGGACTTCGGAGTCAATATTGGCGTTTTTGTTTAATTGACATAGTAAAGTTTTGGTATTAGAATAATAACAAGTTTTTTCTAACAGGAGTTTATCCGTAATGGACCTCAAACAGATTGAAAGCAAGTGGCAGAAAATCTGGGCGGACACCGGACTTTACAAGTTCAACCGCGACAGAATAGACAAGAAATGGTATGTGCTCGAAATGTTCTCTTATCCTTCGGGCGCGAAATTGCATGCCGGACACTGGTACAATTACGGTCCCGCCGACACTTATGCGCGTTTCAAGAAAATGCAGGGTTACGAAGTGTTCCAGCCCATGGGCTTCGACGCTTTCGGACTTCCCGCCGAAAACTACGCGATAAAGACGGGCATTCACCCTCAGGACAGCACGATGAAAAACATTGCGACGATGGAGAACCAGCTCAAAAAAATCGGTGCGATGTACGACTGGGATTACGAACTTTACACCTGCGCTCCCGAGTACTACAAATGGACGCAGTGGCTTTTCCTGCAACTTTACAAAAAGGGTCTTGCCTACCGCAAGGAAGCACCCGTCAACTGGTGCCCGTCCTGCAACACGGTGCTTGCAAACGAGCAGGTCGTTCAGGGCGAATGCGAACGTTGCGGAAGCACGGTCGTGAGAAAAAACCTTACTCAATGGTTCTTCAAAATCACGGAATACGCCGACGAACTTCTCCGTGACCTTGACAAACTGGATTGGCCCGAAAAGACCAAACTTATGCAGAAAAACTGGATAGGCAAGTCTTACGGCGGAGAAATCGAGTTCGCAATCAAAGGCAGAAAAGAAACTTTCCGCGTGTTCACCACGAGAGCGGACACAACCTTCGGTGTTACGTACGTCGTACTCGCTCCCGAAAATCCGCTTGTCGACGTCATTACCACTCCCGAACAGAAAGCCGCCGTCGAGGAATACAAACACAACGCGTCCAAAGCCACCGAAATCGACCGTCTTGCTTCCAACAGGGAGAAAACGGGCGTCATGACGGGCGCATACGCAATCAACCCCGTCAACGGCAGGGAAGTTCCCATTCTGGTTGCCGACTACGTTCTCGCAAGCTACGGCACGGGCGCGGTCATGGGCGTTGCGGCTCACGACGAACGCGACTACGTGTTCGCAAAGAAACTGGGTTTGCCCATCGAAAGAGTCGTCAAAGCCGTGGACGGCAACGACGAACTGCCTTTCTGCGATTACGGCATTATGGTCAACTCGGGCGAGTTCGACGGCATGACTTCGGAAGAAGGCAAAATCGCCGTCATCAAGAAACTGGAAAAGGAAGGCAAAGGCGCGCTCAAAACCAACTATCGTCTGCGCGACTGGCTTGTCAGCCGTCAGCGTTACTGGGGCGCACCCATTCCCATGATACACTGCGAACATTGCGGAGTTGTTCCCGTTCCCGAAAAGGATTTGCCCGTTCGTCTGCCTTACAATGTGGACTTCAAGCCCGACGGAGAAAGCCCGCTTGCAAAGTGTGAAGAGTTCATGAACGTTACGTGCCCCGTGTGCGGACGTCCCGCAAGACGCGACCCCGACACTCTCGATACTTTCGTGTGTTCGAGCTGGTACTATCTGCGTTATCCCGACAACAAGAACGCGGACAAGGCGTTCGACACCGAATGGATAAACAAAATGCTGCCCGTCGATAAATATATAGGCGGAGCGGAGCACGCCTGCATGCACCTGTTGTACGCAAGGTTCTTTACCAAAGCGCTCAGGGATATGGGTTATCTCAACTTCGACGAACCTTTCCTGTCCCTTGTGCACCAAGGCACCATACTCGGTTCGGACGGCAACAAGATGTCCAAGTCGAGAGGCAACGTCGTATCTCCCGACGACAGCATAGCGAAGTTCGGCGCCGACGTTTTCAGAGTGTACCTGATGTTCGGTTTCAGCTATGTCGAGGGCGGACCCTGGAACGAAAACGGACTGGACGGCATAGGCAAATTCTTCGACCGCGTGGAACGTATCGTCAAGAAATGTTTTGAAGTAGAGTTCGAG
This sequence comes from uncultured Eubacteriales bacterium, assembly GCA_900545885.1. Lineage (GTDB taxonomy): Bacteria > Bacillota > Clostridia > Christensenellales > CAG-917 > Limadaptatus. Next base: position 70,730 of record URAF01000003.1, on the reverse strand, counting down.
GAAAGACCTCTGCAAAAAGCAGAAAAAGAACTTAACTATGTCAGAAACAACACCATAAAGTGCGTTTCTGCCGATTTGGAGACTTTCTCGTTCAACACCGCGCTTGCGAGAATGATGGAATACGTTAACGCCATTTATTCTTACGACACGGAAGTTCCCACCAAAAACGCGTTCTTCAAGGACTGCGTCAAGGATTTGGTTCTGTTGCTTGCTCCTTTTGCGCCGCACTTCTCGGAAGAGTTGTGGGAAATGCTCGGACAGCCTTATTCGGTGTTCAATCAGTCTTTCCCCGTCTGCGACGAAAAAGCGCTTGTCCGCGACGAAGCGGAACTTGCGGTGCAGGTCAACTCCAAACTCCGCGCGAGAATCACCGTATCCAGCTCGGCAAGCAAGGAAGAAATCGAAGCCGCGGCGCTCAAAGCGGTTGAAGCGCAACTCGGCGGAGCAAAACCCAAGAAAGTCATCGTCGTGCCCGGCAGACTCGTCAACATCATCGCGTAAGGTCTGTTATTAAGCATTAATTTTGCAAGTCAAATGCGGAAGGAAGTCTTCCGCACCGCGCCGAGAGGCGCAATGAGAGGAATATATGTTAGACATCGTAAGAATCAAACAAAATCCCGAAGAAGTGGCGGCGGCTCTTGCGAAAAAGGGCTGTGAAGTCGATTTCACGCAGGTTATAGCGTGGGACAACGAAAGAAAAGCCGCAATAAACAACGTCGAACAGCTCAAAGCCAGACGCAACAAGGTTTCGGCGGAAATCCCCAAACTCAAAAAGGAAGGCAAACCCGTTGAACCCATTTTCGAAGAAATGAGAGAAATCGGCGACCGCATTGCCGAAGGCGACGCCGAAATCAACGCGCTTGTCGAACGCATTTCCGATTTTCTGTCCCGTCTGCCCAACATGCCCGACCCCGACCTGCTCCCCGGTGAAAAGGAAAACAATCAGGTTGTGAAAATCGTCGGTGAAAAACCCGTGTTCGATTTCCCGCTCAAAAACCACGTCGACCTTTGCACTTCGCTCGGTCTTATCGATTACGAACGCGGCGTCAAGCTCAGCGGCAACGGTTTCTGGATTTACCGCGGTATGGGCGCAAGACTGGAATGGGCGCTGCTCAACTATTTTATCGAAGAGCACCTGAGAGACGGTTACGAGTTCATTCTTCCTCCTCACCAACTCAATTACGACTGCGGTTTCGGCGCAGGTCAGTTCCCCAAATTCAGCGACGAGGTTTACTGGCTTGACTGCGACGAGGACAGACACCGCAACAGATTTATGTTGCCCACCGCGGAAACCGCACTGGTCAATATGTACGCGGGCGAAATAATCGACGAAAGCAAACTTCCGATGAAGTTCTTTGCATACACTCCCTGCTACCGCAAAGAGGCGGGCAGCGCGAGAGCGGAAGAACGCGGTATGATTCGCGGTCACCAGTTCAACAAAGTGGAAATGGTGCAGTACGCGCACCCCGAACACAGCATGGAAGCCTTTGAGGAACTCGTGAACAAAGCCGCGGCGCTCGTCGAAAAACTCGGATTGCATTTCCGTGTTTCCAAACTTGCGGCAGGCGACTGCTCGGCGTCCATGGCAAGAACTTACGACGTGGAACTGTGGATTCCCAGCATGGGCATTTACAAGGAATGCAGCTCCGTATCCAACGCAAACGATTATCAGGCGCGCCGCAACAACACCCGTTACCGCGACTCCAAGACGGGCAAACCCGCATACGTACACACTCTGAACGGCAGCGGACTTGCAACGTCCAGACTTATACCCGCAATCGTCGAACAGTTCCAGAACGCAGACGGCACGGTAACCGTACCCGAAGTACTGCGCAAGTGGCTGGGCGGCATAGAATTCATAGGTAAATAACATTACGCAACATAAAACCGTCCGTTCGCCCGTCGGAAACGCCTGTGGCGTTGCCGAGGCGCTCCGCAAATAGCGGAACGGAAGGAAAATATAAACAGTCCGTTCGCCCGTCGGTCGGACAAATGGAGGATATATGAGAAAAGAACTCAAACCCTATGCGGACGAAGCTTTCGGCATTGTCGAAACCGCCGCAAACGACATCGGGTCCCGTCTGCCGGGGTCGGAAGGCGAAAAGAAATTCGCCGACTTTATGGCAGGCAAACTCGAAAGCATCGGCGTCAAACCCGTGAAAGAGAAGTTCCTCGTTTCGCCCCGTGCCAGCATAGGCGGTATACCTTATGCGGGGTGGGTGGGAATAATCTGCGCCGTAATGATGTATTTCGAACAGCTTTACGGACTGGTATTCTTCCTGTGCCTTGCAACCTGGGTATGGCTCATTTGCAGCGTGTTCCTTTACAAAACCTGGTTTGACGCGGCGTTCCATCAGGAAGTTTCGCAGAACGTGTACGGCGAAATTCTGCCTCCCGACGGGAAGTACGATTACACCGTAATCCTTTCGGCGCACACCGACACCAGCTGGAACTGGAAACATTCGTCGCTCGCGGCAAAAAGTCCCGTTCCCGTTTTTATCAAAATGGGTATCGGCATTTTCGCGTTCCTGTTCCTTACCTTGACTTCGCTTGCGATGTTCATCATTTACTGCAAGTACGTTTACGCAACCCCCACCGACCTTACGCAGGGAGAGTACATCACGATGATGGAAACTCTGTCAAACGTCGCGACCTTCAAAATCGCGCTTTACGTTTTGCTTGCGGTGTTCGTAATCCCCGGTTGCTTCCTCGTTACGCTCTGGGCGGACAAGAACCCCCGCACGGCGTCTCCCGGCGCTATGGACAACGCAACGGGTATCGGTATCGCGTTTGCCGCGGCAAAATACTACAAGGAAAACCCCGACAAAATGCCCAAAGGCTGCCGTATCATCGACTTCAACTGCGGTTCGGAAGAAGCAGGTCTGCGCGGCTCGATTGCGTTCACAAGAAAACACAAGGGCGAGGCAATTCTCGAAAACTGCTACAACATCAACATCGACTCCGTTGCGGACAAGGATTATTTCGAAGTCGTACACGGCGACACCTGGCAGTTCACCAAGTTCGACAAGGACCTCGAAACCATTATGCTCGACGCGATGAAAGAGGCGGGTATCGACAAGCCCGGCAACATCGCCAACCCCGTCGGCGGCTGCGACTCCACGCCTATGACCAAAGCTGGCGTCAAGAGCATAACGTTTGCGGCACAGAACCCCGTTCTTACGCAGTACTATCACACGTTCTACGACGTAGCGGAACGCTTTGACGTCGACACGGTGCATCTCGGACTCGACGTCGTCCTGCGTGCCGTGGATAAAATCGGCGAACTGGAAAACTTCAAGCGCGGAATAAAAGCGGAAAAGGCGGCGGAAAGCAAGTCCGAAGTCGCACCCGTCGAAACCGCGACCGCGGACAGCGCCGCAAAGGAAGAAAAGGTTTATCTTGAAGCCGAAATCGAAAGCGACGAGGAATAAATCAATCAAATTAACAGGCGGTCAACCGCTTCGAAAAGTCCGTTTCGGCGGACTTTTCGCATATTGTTGCATTAAAATCGGACGGCAGACCCGCTTTCGGCAAATTTAAGTTGAAATTAACGTCCGAAATGGTATAATGTATTCAATATATTAAAAACTATATCCGTATCGGGGATTAAGAACTTATGAAGAAATCTTTGTTCAGACTTCTGTTGGTTTTCGTACTTGCGGCAATAACCGCAGTTACGCTTGCGGCTTGCAATCCGACTTCCGGCGGCACGGGCGGAGGCGGTAACGGCGACGGAGAACTGTCCGACGCCACGTTTACCGTTACCTTCGACTCCAACGGCGGCCTTACTGATTTTTCGGAGTACAACCTCACAAGCGTAAAATACGGTTCGCTCATTTCTCCGCCTACCAACAAGAACGGCGAAGAGGCGAAACCCTCAAAAACAGGGTATAAGTTCGATTACTGGCAGACATCGGACGACAACGAGTTCCACTTCGACACCGACCGCGTGACGTCCAACCTCAAACTTACGGCGCATTATACGCCCATCACCTATACGCACGACATCACGTCTTTCCTTACAGACGGTAAATGGACGTATCAGGACGGACATACGGTGTCCGTTCCCGAGGACGGAAAATTTGTCACGACATTCGACTCCGATTCGGCAACAATAGCAATTCCCACCACCACCGACGAAAACGACTATTTCGTGTACTGGTACTATCTTGACACCGTGGACGGCAAAGAAGTCGAAGTTCCGCTTACGCAGTGGGCGTCCAAAGGTGCCACAAGCGTTGTGTTGTCGGGCAAATACACCGTTCCCCGCACGCTTACGCTTTATCCCAAGTTTTACAGCCAACTTCCCGATTATACGGTGTATTTCAAAGCAGACGAGCTTGGCGAAACTACTTCTTCCGGCCATGTTGAAATCAAACAGAACGACAACGTTCTTTTGAGCAAAGTCCCCACGGTGACGCGTGACGGATACGATTTCTGCTACTGGTACTATGTTGTAACGAGCAAAAACGATGACGGAGAAGAAGTGCGTTCCGAAGTAGAATTCGTGTTCTTTGACGAAAACGCAGAGGACAACAAGGCGGCAACCAAAGTAACGAAAGAGCTCGTCAATGAAGAAAATTCCACGCTTACGCTTTACGCGAAGTGGGTCAAGAGAATAGAAATCAACTCTTCGACGGATATGGCGGCACTTGCCGCGGAAATAAACGCCGCGATTACAAGCGAAAATCCGTCCGTTAAAGAGGCGTATCAGAAAGCGCACATTTACGTGACGGAAGACGTCAACTTCGGAACAATCGCTCCGCTGTACAGCAAGGAAAATCCTTTCAAAGGTACGCTGGACGGATATGACGAGGCGACATCTTCTAAACACAAAATCACGTATGCTCCCGCGGCGGGAGAGTATATGGGCTTTATCGCGGCAAACGAAGGCACGATAAGCAACGTCGTTTTCGAATGCAACCTGACGGCGGCGGACTTTTCCGCGGTTGAGGCGAATGTTGTGCGCGTCGGCGGCATTGCGGCGTACAATGCGGGTACGGTAGACGGTTGCGAAGTCACGTTCAACGTGACCGACGGAGCGCTTGTGCTTTCCGACAAATCGCTGTATATCGGCGGTGTTGCGGCGGAGAGCGCGGTCGGAACGACCATCAACAACTGCACGGTGAACGTAAACGCGACTTTCTCGGCGGACACCGTGTATGCAGGCGGTATAATAGGTAAAGCCGTTGCACCCGCGAACAAAGTCGCAAGTGCTGTCACAAGCAACAAGGTTACGCTTGATATGGCGGTGACCGCGGCACGCATGTATGCAGGCGGACTTGCAGGATATGCGGACGCCGTGAATTTCGATGCAAACGGTGTTGTTGTTCAAAAGCTCAATGTTGCCGCGAACGGCGGCACCGCATATGTCGGAGCGTTTGCGGGACTTGCCAAATGGGGTAAGATGTCCAAGTGCTACGCGGACGGCAAAGCAGATGTCACGAACGAAATCTACGTGAGCGCGAATACCGTGTATGCGGGCGTAATGCTCGGACACAACGAAACCGTTCTTTCCGATTGCAGAGCGGCGGCGGATATGGAAATCTCCGTTGCAAGCAAAGCCTATGTCGGCGGCATAGCGGGATACAGCACGGGTACGGGCGGAACGCGCGGAAACATCTCTTCGTCGCATGTTACGGGCAAAATCAAACTCACCGCAACGGGTGAAAATGCAGAAGTCAAAGCGGGCGGAGTCGTAGGTCAAGCGGATACCGTGTCCGTAAGCCGTGCGTTTGTGAATGTAAGCATAACGGTCAGCGCACCCGAAACGGCAGAATGCTCCCTCGGTTTCGTGGCGGGTGTAATCAGCGCGAACGGTAAAGTCGAAAAGAGCTATTTCGCAAAAGAAAGTTCCGTTACGCTCAACACCGCAACGGTCGGAGCAACGGATGAAGACCCCGCGTTCGATTTGACCAAAGTCGAAGGCGCAAGCGCAATCGAGTCTGCAAAATATGCGGACAGCAGCTGGATACTCGGCGAAGACAATTTCGACCTTGACAGAGACGTATGGACGGTTGTCACCGTAGACGGCAAATCCGAATTGCATCTCATCGCCGAACACGTTCAAGGCGACTCCGAAGGCGGAGAAGAGGGCGGCGAACAGGCGTAAAAACGCGCGACGTCGAAATTTCAGGTCAACCGAACAAAGCGGAACATCGGCAAATTGCGACCAAACCGCGGCAATCGATTTTATAACGCAGAGAGGACGGCATATGCCGTCCTTTTCCGTTTTTAAGCCGTTATTTCGGCGCGTTAACTTGCTTTGTTGGGTGCGCAACGCGGCAATCGCTTGCAAAGTGCAACGACATATAATATAATCGAATTGCCGCTTCGGCGGCGATTTTTCCGTATTGAGGTTGATATGGCAAACTTCGACATCGAACTCGTCGGCAAAATCGGCTCTATGGCACTGATTGACCGCGAGTATCAGGATATGAATTACAACATCATCGCACGTCTTTCGCGCGAACTCCGTCCCGGTTACATCTGGGTTACTTCCGGTGCAACGGAAATCGGAAGACTGGACTACATCAAGCGCACGGGCAAGGAGCTCAGAGGAACGGACGAGGAAAACAAAACCGACTATTCCGCACAAGGGCAGTCCATTCTGATGCAGACTTACCGCCAGTATATCGACAGCAGGTTCAGCGTAAGACAGATACTTGTCGAACATCAGCATTTCAACGACGCGGAAAAGCGCAAACACCTGTTCGAAATGCTTTGCCGTTGCCCCGGGCAAAACGCCATTCCGATTGTCAACTACAACGACCCCGTGAGCGACGAGGAAAACCGCAAACACGAGATAATCAAAGTTCGTGCCGAACGCGGCAAAGCCATAGAGTGCGTGGACAACGACGAAACTGCAAGCCAGATTGCTTGCCTTGTCAAATGCAAGACTTTGCTCATTCTGACCACGACTGACGGAATATATTCAAATCCCGAAGACGACAAATCGCTTATCGAGCGCGTCAGCGGAAAAGACGTATACGAGCTCATCGCAAACGTTGAAGCCTTGCAGACGCATTGTCAGGGCGCTTCCCGCAAAGGCGCGCAGGGCGCCAGAGCCAAACTCGAATACATCAAAGAACCGCTCAAAAACGGCACTACGGTAATGATTGCAAGCAGTCGTTACAAGATAAAGGACATACTGGACGGCAACGTTCCCGCAACCCGCATCGGCCTCGGCATCTGATTGAAACCGAACCGTGTAATATTGCAATCCCCGCATAAAGCGGGGATTTTTGTTGCGAAAAATACGGCGGACGTTCCGGGGTGTGGCAGTATGATAAACCATCAATATATTTGACAAAAAAATAAATTATACTATTGTAGTAGATACAATATGCTCTATTCGTCGCCGCCGTCTGGCGGGACGTGGAAGGGGAATGGGATGACAAACGAGAACGAAAACGCAGTCGTAGAAGTCGCGACGCAAACCGTGCAAAGCAACGACACGGCAGTCGAAGCGAAAGCGGCGCAAAACGCACCCGAAAACACGGGCAAACAGAAAAATATCAAAGCAAAACAGCCTATGAGCGTGGTGGGAAGATTTTGGAATCTGCGTCTTACGGCTGCGGTCTTGCAAATTTTCGTGACGGTGGTTTTGCTTGTATGCGCGATAGTTTTTCCTTCTGTGTCCGCATCGGAAACGGAAAGAACCCTTGCGCTTGTGTTGCTGGCAACGGCTTTGGCGCTTGCTTTTTTCAACCTTTTCTTCGTGGTGCAGAGCATTACGCTTCGCGTCAACAGAATTATGATGTTCGTGACTGCGGCAACGGTTGTCGTGGTATCTCTCACGGGATTTGTGTTGGCATGTCGTGAAATAACGCTTATTATTGCCGCGTTGGTGGTCGGAATACTTTGCATCTGCGGCGTAATGGCAGACGGTTGCGGTTTGTTGAGTGCAAAAACTATGGTGTTCGGCGGCAAAGCTGCAAGCAAGTTTTCGTGGTCCTCTTCGACTTCCGAAATCACTTCCGACAAAAGAAGGATAAGCAATGCAATGAGCGTTTCCGTCGCCGTCGTAACGTTTGTCGTTATGATTGCGGCGCTCATACTTCCAATAATCAACGTAGTCGGACAACGCGGCGGGGCGAACCCGCTTGCGGGATACAATAAAATCGAGTTGGGAATGAACCGCAAAACGGTGTTGAGCGCAATGTCCGAAGATTATGTGGAAAATCCCGACAACACGCTCGTATGGTACGACAAAGAGCGCACCGCGCTTATGAAAGAGAGCAATGAACTTTCCGAAAAGATTGTGGACGCACAGAAAAAGGGCGACAAGAAAGAAATACTGCGTCTTGCGGAACGTATGGAAGAAGTCGCGAAACAACTTCTTTATGTGCCGTACAGCAAGTTTACGGTCAAATTCAACAGCTTGAAAACGTTGAGCAAATCAGCTACGATTTTGTATCCGACGGCATTCCCGACACTTCTGCCGTAACAGCTGTCGAAAGTTTTGTCACGAAAGCCAAAACAACGAGCTACGGATTTTATGTCGTCAGAACCGTACATTACGATAACGGTTCGTGGAAGAGATTTTACGACGAGGTCACAATCAGCGATATGACCTATTCCGCGAACTTTAACACTTATACCGTCATCGAAGAGTACAAACTCGACGGATTCGGCAAAACCTTCTCTTATACCGATTCTTATTTGGGTTGGTGCGACAAAGGCTTTGTCAACGTGGAATACGTGTACAACAGCAAGTTTGCAAACAAATAATCAGCTGTTTGAGGATTGTCCTTGAATTATCGATGTAAAAGATAAGTTGAGTTATTTGCCGGTTTAATTCAGATGTAGATTAGTCGGATTGAAACGCAATTCCGAACAAGAAATGAATTGCGTTGTAAAATAAGATACAAAAGCTACAAGGTAAAAGTCACATTGTTAAATAAAACCCCGTCCGTTTGGACGGGGTTTTTGTTGGTTTACGCTGTGCGCACCGACTTATTTGCCGGGTTTCCAGTTGGATTCCGCCTTGCGGGCATAGAATGCACGTTTGACTGCTGCGTCGCGTTCGTTCTTCTCGAACAGCACTTTCGCCGCGTCGGGGTTCTGTTTTGCAAGAGACGCGTAACGGACTTCGCCCATAAGGAAGGACTGGTAGTCTTCGGTGGGTTCTTTGCTGTCCAAAGTGAAGGGGTTCTGCTCGGTGTCCGCGAGATTGGGGTTGTAGCGGAAGAGTTGCCAGTAACCCGTGTCAACCGCTTTCTTCATTTCGAGCTGCGACTTGGTCATGTTGATGCCGTGGTTGATGCAGGGTGCGTATGCGATGATGATGGAAGGTCCGTGATATGCTTCCGCTTCCGCGAATGCTTTGACGACCTGGTTCATATCCGCGCCCATGGAAACCTGTGCGACGTACACATAGCCGTAGTCCATTGCAAGCAGTGCAAGGTCTTTCTTCTTGGTGCGTTTGCCGGTTGCCGCGAACTTCGCGATTGCGCCCGTAGGAGTGGACTTGGACGCCTGTCCGCCGGTGTTGGAGTACACTTCGGTGTCGAGGACGAGGATGTTGACGTCTTCGCCGCTTGCGAGCACGTGGTCGACGCCGTTGTAACCGATGTCGTATGCCCAGCCGTCACCGCCGATAATCCAGATGGACTTCTTGATGAGGCAGTCTTTTCTTGCCTGAATCTTTTCGAGCAGTTCGAGAGTCATGCCGTTGGCGTTCTCTTTTTCTGCGGGGAGCAGTGCAAGAATCTTCTTGGTTGCCGCTTCGGAAGCGGGACCGTCGTCTTTGCCGTCCAGCCATTCGGTGAAGGCTTCTTTCATTTCTGCGGAAATGGTGTCAAGACCGATGATGTTGGTCATGATGTTGGCAAGGACGTTTCTTCTCTGCTGATATGCAAGGTGCATACCGAAACCGAACTCTGCGTTGTCTTCGAAGAGGGAGTTCGCCCATGCGGGACCTTTGCCTGCGTCGTTCTTGGTGTAAGGGCAGGTAGGTGCGCTGCCGCCGTAAATGGAGGAGCAACCCGTTGCGTTGGCGATGACCATTCTGTCGCCGAAGAGTTGGGTGATGAGTTTGACGTAAGGAGTTTCGCCGCAGCCTGCGCACGCGCCGGAGAATTCGAAGAGAGGTTTCTTGAACTGGCTGTTCTTGACGGAAGCAACCTTATCGGCGGGGATAGGAGCGGAGGTCTCTTTGAGGCTGACTGCATAGTCCCAGTTTGCGGCGTCCTTTTCAATGGATGCGGCAAGAGGAATCATGGAGAGTGCCTTTTCCTTTGCGGGGCAGACGTTCACGCAGTTATTGCAGCCGGAGCAGTCGTAAGGACTGACCTGCATACGGTATTCGTAACCCTTGAAACCGATTGCGGCCTTTGTGACAAAACCTTCGGGTTTGTCGGCGAGTTCTTCGGGGGTTGCGAGCGTGGGACGGATTGCCGCGTGAGGGCAGACCAGCGAGCAGCGGTTGCACTGGATGCATTTTGCGGGATCCCATTCGGGAACGCTGACCGCGATACCGCGTTTTTCGAACTTGGTGGTGCCGGTGGGCACGATGCCGTCTGCGTTGAACGCGGACACGGGCAGTTTGTCGCCTTCCTGTGCGGTGATGGGCGCGATGAAGTTCTTGAAGTATTCGTCATCGGGAACGGGCAGAGGATCTGCACCGGTCGTGGTGGTTGCCCAGCTTTCGGGATATTTGACTTCTTTGAGGCCTGCGATGGCGTTGTCGATGCAAGCGCAGTTCATGTTGACGACTGCGTCACCTTTCTTGCCGTAGGTCTTCTTGATGGCTTCTTTCATGTATCTCTCTGCGTCTTCGTAAGGAATGACGTTTGCGAGTTTGAAGAATGCCGCCTGCATAACGGTGTTGACGCCTTTGGACGCGCCGAGTTTGGTGATGACGTCCAGACCGTCGAGGGTGTAGAACTTGATGTGCTTTCTTGCAATCTGGTTCTTCATCTTGGCGGGGAGCTGTTTGTCCATTTCGTCGGGGGACCAGATGCTGTTGAGCAGGAAGGTGCCGCCGTCTTTCAGGTCGGAGAGCATGTCGTAACGGAGCACGTAAGACTCATTGTGGCAAGCGACGAAGTCGGCCTGGTCGATGAGGTAAGTGCTGCGAATGGGCTCATCGCTGAAACGCAGGTGGGAAATGGTGATGCCGCCGGACTTCTTGGAGTCGTAGGAGAAGTAACCCTGTGCGTATTTGTCGGTGTGGTCGCCGATGATTTTGATGCTGTTCTTGTTCGCGCCGACAGTACCGTCGGAGCCGAGGCCGTAGAACTTGCAGGAAATGGTGCTGGGAGATGCAACGTCGATTTTCTCTTTGATGTCGAGAGAAGTGAACGTTACGTCGTCGAAGATACCGACGGTGAAGTGGTTCTTCTTGCCTTCGTTCATGTTCTGGTACACGGCGTTGACCATGGAAGGATTGAATTCCTTGCTGCCGAGGCCGTATCTGCCGCAGAGGATTTCTGCTTTGACGTTCTTTTCGTCAAGCGCGGTGACGACGTCGAGGTAGAGGGGTTCGCCGAGGGAACCTGCTTCCTTGGTGCGGTCGAGAACGGTGATTTTCTTTGCGGTCTTGGGGAGTGCCGCGACAAACGCGTCGACGGGGAAAGGACGGTACAGTCTGACTTTGACGACACCGACTTTCTGACCTCTTGCGTTGAGGTAATCGACGGTTTCTTCGACTGCTTCCGCACCGCTGCCCATAAGGACGATGACGCGGTCTGCGTCTTTTGCACCGTAGTAGTCAACGAGGTGATACTGTCTGCCGGTGATGCCCGCGACCTTATCCATCATGGTCTGGACGATGCCGGGAACTGCGTCATAGTATTTGTTTGCGGCTTCTCTGTTCTGGAAGTAGATGTCGGGGTTCTGCGCCGTGCCTGCCTGATGAGGATGTTCGGGGTTGAGGGAACGTGCGCGGAAACGGTCGATATCGTCAAAGTCGACGAGGGACTTGATTTCTTCGTAGTCGATGACGTCGATTTTGCTGACTTCGTGAGAGGTTCTGAAACCGTCGAAGAAGTTTATGAAAGGTACGGAGGATTTGAGGGTGGAAAGATGTGCCACAAGGCTCAGGTCCATAACTTCCTGAACGGAGTTGGACGCGAGCATAGCAAAGCCGGTCTGACGGCAAGCCATAACGTCCGCGTGGTCGCCGAAGATGCTGAGTGCGTGAGCGGCGAGAGCTCTTGCGGAAACGTGGAAAACGCAGGGGAGAAGTTCGCCCGCGATTTTGTACATATTGGGAATCATCAGCAACAGACCTTGGCTTGCGGTGAAGGTGGTGGTCATCGCGCCTGCGGCGAGAGAACCGTGAACCGCGCCTGCCGCGCCTGCTTCGGACTGCATTTCGGCGATTTTAAGCACGTTGCCCAGTATGTTTTTTCTGCCTTGACCCGCCCATTCGTCGCAGTTTTCAGCCATGGGAGAGGAGGGCGTAATGGGGTAAATTGCCGCAACGTCGGAGAACGCATACGCGATATGCGCCGCAGCGGTATTACCGTCGATAGTCATCTTTTTCATAAAAGACCTCCATAGAAACTTGTAATCCTGAAAAATTCAGCCATAAGGCTAGCAAGGTGGATTATACTCTCCGCACGCGTAATAGTCAATCAATATTTGCAGTTTGTATTACTAACAGATAACAACACATCTGTATACGTGCGCACTGTATGCGCGTATGAAACTTGCGGCAGAGTGCGGAAACGGGCACGGAAAAATGGCGTCGGACGGTTGGTAAAATCGACGATAACGGAAAATTTGTGCGCGGAAAAGCGCGACAAGGTGTCGTAAAATCTCCGAAAACCTGTCTGCGCGGCTTTCACACGGCGCAAATGATTGCAATCGTTTTGCAATTCGGCGATATTGTGCTAAAATTACACCAATATGTCACAAATCGAAGTCAAAGGCGTCAATTATTCCTACCGACTTGCCGAAGGGCAGACACTGCGTGCCCTCCGCAACGTGTCCTTTACCGTCGAAAAGGGCGAGTTTGTAGCGCTTGCGGGAATGAACGGAAGCGGCAAAAGTACGCTTGCAAAACTGTTGAACGGGCTTTTCGTGCCGTCCACGGGTGACGTTCTCATCGACGGAATGAACACCCGCGACGTCGAAAAGACATTCGAAATACGCAAAAAGGCGGGAATGGTTTTCCAGAACCCCGACAACCAGATGGTTGCGACGTTGATTGAAGACGACGTGGCGTTCGGACCCGAGAACATCGGCGTTCCGCGCGAAGAAATAATCGAACGCGTGAACTGGGCGCTCGAAGCCGTGGACATGACGGAATACCGCACGCGCAGCGCAAGCAAACTTTCGGGCGGACAGAAACAGCGCGTCGCGATAGCGGGCGTGCTTGCGATGAAACCCGAAATTCTCATTTTCGACGAGTCGACGTCCATGCTCGACCCCGAGGGCAGACGTGAAATAATGGACGTCGCGCGCAAACTCAACGATTCGGGCATTACGGTCATCACCATTACGCACAATATGGACGAAGCCGCAATGGCAGACAGAATTATAGTTCTCAAAAAGGGCAGAGTTGCGCTGGACGGCACACCGAAAGAGGTGTTTTCCTCTCCCGTGGTGGAGGAGTGCGGACTTACGTTGCCGCCCGCGACCGAACTTGCCCGCGAACTCGGCGAAAAAGGTTACCGTTTCCAAGGCGCGGTTATAGACGAAGACGAATTGGTGGAGGGAATATGTCGGCAATTACTCTGAAAAATCTCTCATACACCTATTCGAAAAAAACTCCTTACGAAAAGCGCGCTCTCGACAATATCAACCTCGAAATTCAGGAGGGTGAATTTGTCGGACTGGTAGGAGCAACGGGTTCGGGCAAATCAACGCTCATTCAGCATCTTAACGGGCTAATCAAGACGCAGGAAGGCGAAGTCGAAGTGGCGGGCATGAACGCCAAGGACAAAAAGACGCTCAAAAAACTGCGTTTCACCGTGGGTATGGTTTTCCAGTACCCCGAATATCAGCTTTTCGAAGACACGGTGGCGAAAGATATTGCTTTCGGACCCAAAAACATGAAACTTTCCAAGGAAGAAATCGACCGCAGAGTGCGCAATGCAATGGAAGTCGTCGGTCTTCCTTACGAGATTTTTGCCGAAAGAAGTCCTTTCGAATTGTCGGGCGGCGAGAAGAGAAGAGCGGCGATAGCGGGCGTAATCGCCATGGAACCGCAGATACTCGTGCTTGACGAACCCGTGGCGGGACTGGACCCCGCAGGCAGACGGGAAATTCTCGAACTCATAGCAAAACTCAAAAAAGAAGTCAGCCCGACAATCATAATGGTGTCGCACTATATGGACGACATTGCCGCAATGGCGACGAGGATTGTCGCGCTCAAAGACGGCAAAATCGTGGCGGACGGTGCGCCCGAACGCGTATTCGGCGACAGAGAAAAAGCCCGCGAAGCGGGGCTCGACCTGCCTTCGGCGGCAAAGATAGCGGACAGACTGCGCGCACGCGGCATTGACGTAAGCACGGAAATAGTCACGCTCGGACAGCTTGCCGAGGCACTCGGCAGAATTGCCGACGAACGCGGTTTGGCAAACGCGTACGACGGCAACGGCAAAGAACTGCCGACGGTTGCGGAAAACGCGACGGAGGAGGGAAGCGATGTTTAAGGACATAGCGTTCGGACAGTACTATCCAGTTGACTCCGTCATTCACAGAATGGACGCGCGAATGAAACTGTTTCTCACGGTTTTGTTCGTGGTTGCGATATTCTTTGTCAACACCTATTTCGGATTTATGCTTACGGCGGTGTTCCTGCTTGCGATAATACTGCTTGCAAAACTCCCGATGATGTCCGTTCTGAAATCCGTTCGCGCCATAATTTTCATAGTGATATTCGCCGCGATAATCAACCTGTTTATGATAAACGAAGGCGAAATTCTGTGGAGCTGGAAATCCCTTCATATCACCGATGTGGCAGTTCATACTACCATAAAGATGACTTTAAGGCTCTTTTTGCTCATAAGCGGCGCGTCGTTGCTTTCGCTTACGACTACGCCCGTCGAGATTGCGGACGGCACGGAAAGCCTGATGAAACCCTTGAAACTCATCAAGGTCCCCGTCCACGACATAGCAATGATAATGAGCATCGCGCTCCGCTTTATTCCCACGCTGTTCGAAGAAACCAACAAGATAATTTCCGCGCAGAAGGCAAGGGGCGCAAGTTTCGATACGGGCGGACTTATCGCAAGAGCGAAAGCCTTGCTGCCCGTGCTCATTCCGCTTTTCGTCAACTCTTTCCGCAGGGCGGACGAACTCGCGTTCGCAATGGACGCACGCTGTTACAACGCCACCGAACACCGCACCAAAATGAAAGTGATGAAACTGCACGTCGCGGACTACATCGCGTTTTTCGTTATGGTCGCGTTCTTTGTGGGCATTCTTATGGACAGATACTATATGGGCGGCGGCATAATGGACGGACTTATTTTCGGAGGTCTGTTGTGAGATACCGCGCCGTAGTATCCTATTTCGGCAAAAATTACGTCGGGTGGCAAAGGCAACTCAACGGACTGAGCGTGCAGGAAGTGCTGGAAAAAGCGCTCACCGCCGTTTTCGGAGTGCCGACGCAGGCGACGGCAAGCGGCAGAACGGACGCAGGCGTGCACGCGGAAGGTCAGGTTGTGCACTTCGATGCGGACACGTCAATTCCGCCCGAGAAAATTCCTTTTGCCGTCAACACCGAACTTCCGCGCGACGTAAGTATGCTGTCCTGCGAACCCGTCGACGACGGTTTCAACGCCCGTTTTTCCGCAAAACGCAAAACGTATTGCTACAAAATTTACGTTTCCCGTCACCGCAAACCCATGCTCGAAGAAAACCACGCGCATATCGTGTATGCGCTTGACGTGAACGCAATGCGCGAGTGCGCCGCAGTCATAGAAGGCGAACACGATTTCAAAGGGTTCGAGGCAAGCGGTTCGGTGATAAAGAACACCGTCCGCACCGTCTACAAAATCGACATAGTAGCAACCGTTCGCGCCGAACGCGACGGAAAACTGTCCGACGGCGAACTGGAAATTTACGTCACGGGCAACGGATTTCTTTACAATATGGTGCGCATAATAGCGGGCACGCTGGTATATGTCGGGGCGGGCAAGATGACCCGTGAGGAGGTCGAAAAGGTGCTTGAAAGCGGGGACAGAACGCTGGCTGGCAAAACGCTTCCGCCCGAGGGATTGACCCTTGTGAGCGTGGAATACGGGGACTGATATGCTGACTGTCAATTTCGAAACGGACGCAAAAACTCTTTCGGAACTTTACTCCGCGCTCGGGCTGGACATTCCCGTCGGCGGCACGAATTTCCTTTTGCGCGAGGACGGCGAGCCTATCGGACTTATGCGAACCGAAATGAGCGATTATGTCACAATCACGCATTTTAAGTTGAGAAACGACCGCTTAAACTATGAAAACCGCGAGTTTTTCCTGCGAGCAATGATGTTCAAGTTCTCGTTGTCGCCCATACCTCTTGCGGTAAAAGGCAAGGTTGACGAACTTGAAAAATTCGGGTTCGAGTACCGCGACGGATATATGAAAATCGACGACTCGCGCAACATCAACCTACACGGTGACTGCCACAAATAGGCAGTCTTTTTTATTTTGTTTTTTCCGTTTGCGTTATCGTTATATGCTTTTTTGTTCGCCGCGGGTTTTGTTCGTTCGGCCTCGTTCAATCGACGTATTTCTTGCGGTTTCGACCTTGCGCGGGCACAAGCGCGTGTTATGCTTTCTTTTCCCAAAATATTTTACTTGCGAATTGCGCGCGTATGGGGTAGAATAATTCTACTAAAATATCGGATACCAAAATGGACGAAATCAGAACAAACGAACAATCATCGAATTTTATCGAAGATATCATCAACGCTGACCTCGCAGAGGGTAAGCATACCAAAATCATCACCCGTTTTCCCCCCGAACCGAACGGTTATCTGCATATCGGTCACGCAAAAGCCATATGCATCAACTTCGGTATGAAACAGAAGTACGGCGGCGAATGCAATCTCCGTTTCGACGATACCAACCCCGTCAAAGAGGACGTCGAGTATATGGAGAGCATCAAAGAGGACATTCGCTGGCTGGGGTTCGAGTGGGACAGGGAACTCAACGCTTCCGACTATTTCGAGAAGATGTACGATTTCGCCGTCAAACTCATCAAGGACGGCAAGGCGTACGTTTGCGACCTGACTGCGGACCAAATACGCGAAACGCGCGGCACGCTCACCGAGCCCGGAAAGGAAAGCCCCTACCGCAACCGTTCCGTCGAAGAGAACCTCGACCTGTTCGCCAGAATGCGCGCGGGTGAGTTCGCCGACGGAGAAAAGGTGTTGCGCGCCAAAATCGATATGGCGTCGCCCAACATCAATATGCGCGACCCCGTAATCTACCGCATATGCCACGCGGAACATCCTCACACGGGCAACCGTTGGGTCATCTACCCGATGTACGATTTCGCGCATCCTCTCGAAGACGCAATCGAAGGCATCACGCATTCGCTTTGCTCCCTCGAATTCGAAAATCACCGTCCCCTTTACGACTGGGTGACGACAAACTGCGGTTTCGACCCCCGCCCCCGTCAGATTGAGTTCGCAAGACTCAATCTTACGCACACGGTTATGAGCAAGCGTTTCCTCAAACGTCTTGTGGACGAAAAAATCGTGTGGGGCTGGAACGACCCCCGTCTTTCCACGCTTTCGGGCATTCGCGAAAGAGGTTATCCCCCCGAAGCGGTGCGCGATTTTTGCAGCAGAATAGGCGTTGCGAAAGCCGACAGCGTCGTCGATATTGCCATACTCGAACACTGCGTGAGAGAGAACCTCAACAAAAACGCCACCCGCGCAATGGTGGTTACGCGTCCTCTCAAACTCGTGATTGACAACTATCCCGAGGACAAAACCGAGATTATGCAGGTGGAGAACAATCCTCAGCAGGAAAACAGCGGAACGCACGACGCCACGTTCTCGAAAGAACTGTACATCGAACAGGACGACTTCGCGCTCAATCCGCCTCCCAAATATTTCAGGCTCAAACCCGACGGTATGGTTCGTCTCAAAGGCGCATACGTCGTAAAATACAAGAGTTGCGACCTTGACGCGGAAGGCAATCCCGCGGTGGTGCACGTCGAGTACATCGAAGGCACGAAGTCGGGCGAGGAAGGCGCGAACATCAAAGTCAAAGGCACGATACACTGGGTCAACGCCCGCGACGCGGTCGACGTAAAACTCAACATCTTCGATTACCTCATCAACGACGGCGACGGCGATTATATGGACCGCATCAACCCGAACTCGCTCACGGTTTTGCAGGGCAAGGCGGAAAAGTTCCTGCTCAATGCGAAAAAGGGCGACAGATTCCAGTTCCTGCGCGAAGGGTATTTCGTCTGCCGCGGCGGTACGGAGTACAACTGCATTGTCGGTCTTAAAGACAGTTTTAAGGGTTAAGGCTAAAATATCACAGTGCGCATACGCCTGCGCTCAGGGCGTAGCGCAAACATACAGACGTTCATTACGAGGTGAGTTATGTTCACTTGCAAAGTTTGCGGAAGCGAAGTCGAACGCGGTCAGGCATACTGCACGACCTGCGGCGCCGAAGTCGTGTCCAATTACGAGGTTACGTGTCCCGCCTGCGGCACCAAAAACAACGCGGGTAGCAGGTTCTGCGCCAACTGCGGCGGAGCGCTCGGCGTTTTGCGTAAACCCGTATGCGACATATGCGGCACGCCCAATCTTCCCGGTGCGAAATTCTGCGTCGTCTGCGGCGCACCCGTTACCGATTCCGACAGTCCCTTTACGGAAGAGGACGTCGTCGAGTTCCGCAAAAACAAAATGAACGTCGACCTTATGGTCAAAGAGAGAATGAAAGCCGTCGACAAGGAAGTCGCGGAGATGAAAAAACGCGTCGCCGACGACAAGACCAAGGCGATGAAAGAGATTGAGGACTACCGCAAAAAGACCAACGAAGAACTGAGCAAGCAGGCGAAAATCCTCAACGCGTACCGCGACAAGGTCAACGAACTCGGTTCCGAAGACGTTGCGCAACTCAAAAAACTCTCGCAGGCAATCAGGAACTATTCTTCCTATTACGCAGACCCGTATTCGGCGGCGGAGAATATGGACGAGCTCAAAGACCCGTTCATCTGTCCCGTCTGCGGCGCGATAAACGCGGGCGACGCGGTCAAATGCAACCGTTGCGGCCGTTCACGTGCGCGTTCCATACTTCTGCTTGCCAAAGGCAAAATCAAACAGTCGCCGCCCGTGAGAAAGAAAGTAAAGGTGCTCGAAGCACCCGAAGCCGACCTCACGTCCCGCAAGACGCCCACGTTCGACGAGTTTGCGGGCGAAGCGTTTGCCGAGGCGCAGACCAAACCCATTGCAATGCCCGACGAACAGAAAGACGCGCCGAGATTTGCAAACGGTGCGCAGCATTTCGTGCCCGGCGGCGGATATTATCCTTATCCCCCTATGGCACCCTACGGCGCACCCGTGCTGTACAACAAGGAAACGGGCGAACCCTACCAGATGCCGCCCATAGTGCAACCCGTGGCGTTTGTTCCTTACGTCACGCAGGAACAGCCCCTTATGCAGTATCTGCCTACGGGCGAATACGCCGCACCCGCGCCTGAACCCGCGGCACCTGCGGTGCAGAACCGCACGACCGACGTCGACAAAAAGAAAATATGACGGCAAACAACAACGACAGACGTCCCGCAAACGTGGACGAGGCGGGCATCAGACTGGCCCCGCAGCCGCTTGATGCAGGTTCCGCAAAACAACTGCCTTCCGTAAGGCAGGAGTTTGTCATTGCGCCGTCGCTGGATTATCCCGACGCGCACCGCGAAACCGATATGCCGTCGTCGACTGCGCGCGACTATCAGCCCGAAGAAAAAGACGTCAACAAGAAATGGAAACGTTCCGCACGCAACAAGAATATGGTTGCGGGCGTGGTTATGCTCATTGCGTCCGCCGCGGCGATTGTACCTTTCCTGCTTGCCTTTTTCTCGGTGAACGGCGACAGCCTGCCTTTCAAATACATACCCGAGCAGTTCAACGTAATAAGACATTGGGTTGACGCGTTCTCGCGAACCGCGGCACTCGGCTGGAAAGGCGATGAAGTCAACACCATTTGGTTTTATATGGTGCCCGACATAATAGTCAGCGTCGGAATTATCGGAATTGTCGCAAACCTTGTACAGTCGGTTTTCGGCATATTCGGTGCTATAAAACCCGCAAGATACCTTTTCGGCGCGGCTTTGTTCGCGCTTGCGGCGATAGCCGTTTTCGTTACCGCGCTGGTCGGCGCGGAAGATATCGGGGTCGCACGTATCGACCTCGCGCAGGATTTCGTCGCAAACTGGAAAACCTGCGAATACGTGACGCTGTTCTTTATAGCGGGGTTGAACCTCGTATGCGCCACGGTTTCGGCGGTAATCGCGCCGCAAAGAACAGGATATACCCGCTGACGGACTAGCCGGCGGTTTCTAGACTCGAACGCGCTTTCAGCGCACGGAGGCAATATGGCAAAGAAATACAATCAGGAGATTACGTTCCTTCCCGACAACGGTACTGCCGCGGAAAACGAAGAGCAGGTCGTAAAGTCGGAGCCCACTTTGTACGAGAGCGAAGCGTACGGAACGTCGCAACCCGACGAGGGTATCAAAACCACGGTTACAAAACCCGTTGGTATCGGCGGTCCCGTTCCCATTATCGCGCCCAAGCACAACACTATCCAGTTGCAGCCGATAGTGGTACCGCTTGCCGTCGTTCCTTATATGAGTCAGGACAGTGACATTCTCCGCACCGACGGAAGAACGCTTGCCAATCCTTATGCCGAGGGACGCACCGAGGAAGAGGAAACCGCGTTTCAGGCGGAAAACGCGCGTCAGAAAAAACACAAAGCCGTGCGCACCCGCGTTTATTCGCTCGTTATGTGCATAATCGCCGCGTTCCTGTTCGCGGGATTTATGCTTGCATATTTCAAACCCGCAATTTCCGACGGTTTCGATTTGTCGTCCGTCGACATTATCGGCACGATAAAAGGCTGGACGCAGGGTACCGCTCCCGCAGACCTTGCCATCGCAATAACCGCTATGGTGGCGGCGGCGGGTTCCTTTGTCGCGCTCATTGCCGCGTTGTTTGGAATGTTGTTCGGGAAATACCCCCGCAAACTGTTCTGTGTTTCGTCCTTTGTCGCAGTCGGCGGATTTATCGCTCAACTGCTTTATAAGGTCATCGAAAAGACTTTCGTAGCGCAGAACGAAATCGCTTTGCTCGTTATGCTCGGCATTGCGGGACTGATGTTCGTCGTGTCGCTGATATTCCTTGCCGCGGCGGTAAGGCGAGAGGACAGGGACGAAGAACTGCTGATGAGAGCGGGATACGAAATCTGAGTCGCCGGAGGCACTCGACGGAGTGCCTCTTTTCATAATCGTTTAACGGAAGAACAAAATAATAATGTCGTTGAAGTTAGTGTCGCTTGCAAGCGGCAGCAAAGGAAATTGCACACTCGTATTATCGGACACCACGGCGATACTTGTCGACGCGGGCATTTCTTTTGCAAAACTTACCCGCGAACTGCGGCCGTTCGGGCTTACGCCCTCGAAAATCGACGGAGTGGTCATAACCCACGAACACACCGACCACGTATGCGGTCTGCCGCGGCTTTGCGCGTGCGCGCCCGTGTACGCTCATCCTTATACGGCGGCGGCAATAAGCAGACGGCAGGGGGGACTGTGCAACTACGTTGAACAAGAGTTCTACGACGGCGGGTTTACCGTCGGCGACATAGACGTAATCCCGTTCCGCGTTCCGCACGACGCCGTGTATCCTATGGGATATACGTTCCGCGTGCAGGGCGGAGCGCAGGTCAGCGTCGCAACCGATATGGGCAAGCCGACAGTCGGCGTGTTCAACAACATCAAGGAAAGCGAAGTCGTGTTGCTCGAAGCAAACCACGACGTGGATATGCTGAAAAGCGGACCCTATCCCGAAAATCTTAAACGCAGAATTCTCGGCGATACGGGGCATCTCAGCAACGATATGTCCGCGGTTTTCGCGGAAAGGCTGATAGGTTCGGCGGTAAAGACGATTTTGCTCGGACATCTCAGCCAACAGAACAACCTTCCCGAACTCGCAACGGGAACGGTCAAGGGCAGACTTCTGCAACGGGGCTGCTGCGACATTGCGGTCGACGTGGCGTTGCAGGACTGCGCAAGCGAGGTATTCGAAGTAAAATGAGAAAAAATCTTATAGCAAGCGAAGGCGGCAGCGTATATCTGTTTTCAATCTGCGGAATTTCCATACTCAGCAGCCTGTTCTATTACGTTATGGCGGGCAGAGTAGGGTCGTTCGCAGGCATGAGCATTGCCGATTGGGTGGGCTATGCCGTAACGCAGGTGGCAATCGTGCTCGTCGTCTATCTCTTTTCGCTGTGGCGCAAATACGACGTTCTCACCGTCAGCAAACTTCGTCCCTGCCGCAATCCCGTGCGGTATCTGCTGTTGTTCCCGATAGCGTTGCTTACGATTATAGCCTTTCTGCCGCTGTCAATGCTGTTTCAGGCGTTTTTCCAAGCCATTGGCGTCAATGCCACGGTTGCGGCGGGCAGTATCGATTTCAGCAACCCCGGCGTTTACTTCCTTGCGCTGTTCGTGATTGCGCTTTTGCCTGCGTTCGGCGAAGAACTGTTGCTGCGCGGCACCGTACTTCCCGCGCTCACAACGCGCGGAGTGTGGTTCGGCGTATTTATATCGGCATTGCTGTTCAGCCTTATGCACGCAAACCCCGCGCAGACCGCTTACCAGTTCTGTATAGGAGCGGTGCTTGCGGTAGTCTTTCTGCTGTCCAACTCCCTGTTGTCGTGCATAATTCTGCATTTCCTCAACAACTTTATCACGCTCACAATCACGGCATATATTCCCGAAATCAACAATGTGATAGCCTCTCTCGGCGCGTGGAACTGGCTCACGGGCGCAATCGCGTTTGTGGTCGGCACGATATTGCTTTTCGTGTTGCTGTACGCGTTCTACAAAGCGGGACAACCCAAGAAGGACGACAACGGTTTCAGAGTTGTCGACAACGGGATAATCTTTGAAGAATACGCTTTGTACGCGAAGGCGGACGCACCCGCCAAGAAAAAGAGAGTGAGCGGAGACGGCTTTGTCAACGCTTTCCGTTTTGCGGCGTCGATGTTCACGCCCAAAGGCTGGCGCGCAGCCGAACGTGCAATCGCGTCCACCGCACTCGACATTCCGTATCTCGGCAAATCCCAACCTATGATTAACGTCTGGCTGGCAATAGGCTTTGCCGCCTTCTACTGGATTATAGCCTTCTTGCAGGTGTTGTTATGAACTCGCGCTACGGGGCAGGGACAATTTACTTTTTTGTCATAATTGCCACCTTGCTCATGCGCATGGCGGGCGGGCTCGGCGTGTACGACGCGGTGAATGTCGACAGCGACGTTTTCTTTACTCTCGTCGTCCAGCTGCTGTGCTTCGGAGCCCTTCCTCTGCTCGGATATTTCATTGTTTCCAAACAGCTCAAAACCGACCAAATCAAACCTTTATTGCGCGATTTTAATTTCAGAAAGTGCTCTTTGCGCAATTTCGGCTATTGTCTGGGCGTTACGTTGCCCATACTTTTCCTTACGGGCGTCATATCTTTTGCGTGGCAAAACGTGCTTGCGCTTATAGGCTATACGCATTCTGCCGCGGACCCCGTTACTCCGACCGTGGGGGCATTTATCGCGGACGTCGTTCTGGTTGCCGTTCTGCCCGGTATATTCGAGGAAGTCACGCACCGCGGACTTGTTTTTGCCGCTTACCGCGACAGCGGTTATAAAGTGGTGGTCGTGTCTGCGTTGCTGTTCGCGCTTATGCACCAGTACATTCCGCAGACGGGTTACACTTTTGTGATAGGGCTCCTTCTTGCGCTTATGACCTACTACACGGGCTCGATATTCCCCGCAATGTTCGTGCACTTCTTCAACAACTTCATAAGCGTGGTTTCCAATTATGCGGAACTAAACGTCGTATTCAAGTTCGTGGACGACGCGCGCACGTGGCTATATACGCCCGGTACGGGCACAATCGTTATGCTCGTATGTGCGGTGGCGTCGGTCGGCTTGCTCTTTTTCTTCTTCGACAAAATGCGCACGGACGCGGTGAAATGCGGCAGAGTGCCCGAAAAGTTCTTCGAAAAACCGTGGCGCGGTGCAATTCCGCTTTATAAAGACGTTCCGTTTATCCTGACGGTTGCGGTGGGTGTCGTCGCCACGATATTCTCGTTCGTCTGGGGAGTGATGTGATTATGCGCATAAATATCGTCGCGGTAGGCAGGCTCAAAGAAACCTATTTTTCGCAGGCGGTGAGCGAGTACGCAAAACGTATGGGCGCGTACTGCGACTTTTCCGTAATCGAAGTTCCCGCCGCGCCCCCTTCAAAATCGCCCGAGGAACAAAAATCTTTCGAGGCGGAAAAACTTGCAGAAAAGACAAAAGGTTTTGTTGTTGCAATGGACGGCAGGGGCAAAAAACTGTCCAGTCCCGCGCTTGCCGCTTTGATTGCCGACAAGTGCACGGGCGGGCATTCGGAATTTTCTTTCCTGATAGGCGGAAGTCACGGGCTTGACGACAAACTTGTCGCAAAAGCGGACGCGGTGGTGTCTTTCGGCGAAATGACTTTTCCGCACCAGCTTTTCCGCGTTATGCTGTGCGAACAGCTTTACCGCGCAATGACCATAAACGCAGGCACGCCTTACCACAAATAAAGGCAGAAAAGAAGTTGTAACCATTTTCAAATCAAAACGACGCCTGAAAAACAAGACATCTGAACAAACAAAAAGAATATTGATTGTTCGGCAACAAGTTGACAACAAATATACAAAGACAATTCATAAAAACTGCGGAGGAGTACCGACGGTTGCACGAGGGGACGAGAGGAGAGAATATGGAAGAAAAGTTTATGTTGCGCGCCATAGAACTTGCACGCGAATGCGCGTTGTCCGACGAAGTCCCTGTCGGTGCGGTCGTCGTAAAAGACGGCAGTATAATTGCCGAAAGCGGCAATTTCAAGGAGCGCCGCGGCAACGCCGTTTGTCACGCCGAAATTATGGCTCTTTCGCAAGCCGCCGAGAAACTCGGCAACTGGTGGCTGGAAGACTGCGACGTCTACGTCACTCTCGAACCTTGCGCAATGTGCGCGGGTGCAATGATAAACGCACGCATACGCGCGTTGTACTTCGGAGCATTCGACGAAAAGACGGGTGCGGCGGGCAGCAAAGTAAATCTGTTTGAAAAGGGACTGTTCAATCACGACGTCGAGGTCACGGGCGGAATAATGAAAGAGGAGTGCGCCCGACTTCTCGGCGATTTCTTCAAAGCCAAGCGTACTGCGCGCAAAACGCAACCGTCCGATTAATCGGTCGTGTGTTCGATTCCCGATATTTCCGCGTCTCTTCGTTTCTATCTGCATTCTGATGATTTTGACATAATTTTTTTGTTTTCGTGTCATTCTGCATTACCATATCACTTGCCGACGGACTGTCTCGTGTATGCAATAAAAATAAGGAGACAGCAACTATGGACAAGAAAAAAATCGTGTTTATCGTTCTCACCGTCA
Source organism: uncultured Eubacteriales bacterium (assembly GCA_900545885.1). Lineage (GTDB taxonomy): Bacteria > Bacillota > Clostridia > Christensenellales > CAG-917 > Limadaptatus. Next base: position 45,121 of record URAF01000003.1, on the reverse strand, counting down.
TTTCCGTCGTAATATCCGCCGTGGCTTGCGCGCTGGGTATTCCTTTTACTCCCGTCGACATCGGCTGCACGGATATTGTCGAAGACGGGGAGTGCTCCGACGGCGAAGTGGCAGAGGGGCAATCCGCAACGTCGGAAAAAGACGGTTACGTCGTCTCCGTACCCGATACGAAGACAGCGTGAATTCGGTCGGCAGAGCAAGGGAGGCGGCAACGCCTCCCTTTGCTTTTTACAAAAAACTGCATATATTGAAAAACGGAGCATAGTATTGAGTATGTTAGACAATGTTAAAATCTGGTTGTTGCACAGCCCTTTCGAGAATGTGGAAATTCTGGGCAGAAAATCGGGGGACTACGTCCGCCGAGAGTTCGGCGCGTACTGCGCGGGAGAAATCAACGACGCCGACGAATGCGAACTCCGTGACGGAGAAACGGGCGTTATACTGAGTTTGGGCGCGCCGCTCGTCACGGTCGAGGACGTCGAAAACGGCGTGGAGTGCCTGCGTCGCAGGAAACTCGGCAAACTTTTTCTCGGGGAGCGCGGCTCGGACGCCTGCGCATTCAGGCGCGACGGCAAAGACTCGGGTTATTTTTTCTCGTCCTCCCGATTTTGCAAAGTTGATAGTGCAAAAAACACCTCTTTGGTGTATAATCAAATGAAAGAAAGAATAATTCTCCGTCATCTCACCGCCGAAGTTGACGTTGTCGATGCGGCAAACACCGTAATCGACGATACCGTCACGATATTTTCGGGGGCAAAAGTTATGCCCTTTTGCAGGTTGACGGGCGCAACCGTCATCGAAAGCGGTGCCGTTGTGGAAGGTTCTTTCGTGCGCGACAGCGTCATACGCCGCGGCGCGCAGGTTACAATGTCCTATCTTACGGACACCTGCGTCGGCGAGCGCGCGACGGTCGGACCTTTTGCACGTTTGCGCGGGGCGGAAATCGAAGCGGATTGCAGAATCGGCGACTTCGTCGAAATCAAAAATTCGCGAATGGGCGCGGGTGCGAAATCCGCTCATCTTGCCTACATAGGCGACGCCACGGTAGGAGAGCGCACAAACATCGGTTGCGGAACGGTGTTCTGCAACTACGACGGCAAAAACAAACACCGCACAACAGTCGGCGCGGACTGTTTTATCGGCGCAAACACCAACCTTGTCGCGCCCGTGGAAGTAGGGGACGGCGCGTTTGTCGCCGCGGGTACCACCGTGACGGAGAACGTTGACGTCGGCGCGTTTGCGATAGGCAGGGTGCGCCAGCAGAATATGGAGAAAAAGCCGACGTCTTCCCGCAGGAAAAAGGATAGCGGAAAGACGGACGGAACGGATAAAAAAGATTGAGGGCTTGCCGCGGCGTTCTGCGCAAGTCCGAAGGATGGCAGAATGTACGTGGTCGCAGGATTGGGCAACCCCGGTACAAAGTACCGCAACACATATCACAACATCGGATTTATGGTTGCGGACGCACTGGCGAAAAAATGCAAAGTCAGGTTTACGGGCAAGGAGTGCGCCGCGCTCACCGCAAAAGCGAAATCGGGCGGTGAGCAGTTTGTCATAGCCAAGCCGCAGACTTTTATGAACCTCTCGGGCGAGAGCGTGAAACAGCTTGTCCGCAAATACTGCGACGACGAAAACCAGCTTATAGTGGTATACGACGATGCGGATTTGCCCGTCGGCAGAATGCGCCTGCGCGAAGAGGGAAGCGCCGGAACGCACAACGGAATGCGCAGTATCGTCAAAGAACTCAACACCACCGTGTTCAAGCGTTTGCGTATCGGTATAAAGACGGAAGAACTCGCAGAAAAAGAAGTTCAGATTGTCGATTTGGTGCTTTCAAAGGTCGATTATGCAGACAAACAGCAGATTGACAAGTGCATAGAAACCGCAGTCGACGCCATTTGCGAACTTGTTGCCGGCGCAGATATTCAGCGCGTCGAAGAAAAACTTAACAGAAGAAAATGATTCCCGACAGATTGAATATAACCCGTATGGGAGAAGGGCTTGACTCGCTTGCCCTTCTCGGCGAAAAGAAACTCCCCGCAAGGGAGCTTTCTTCCGTTTCGGTCGTAAGGATAACGGACGGGGCTAAAATCCATCTGGCAAGTTGTATCCCTGCAAAAAAACTGTACGTCACGGCGGACTCTCTTGCCGCAAAGAGCGTGTACGAGAAACTGTCGGCGTATCCCGACGCGCGCGTGGTTTACGTACCGCACCGCGACGACGTGCTCGTACACCGCAAAAGTTTTTCCTTGCGCAGTTCGCGCGAACGTGCCGCCGCGCTTGCCGCCATTGCCTGCGGCCGTGCCGATACGGCTGTTGTGTGCGCGGACGCACTTTTGCAGAAATTTCCGTTCCCCGAAATTATCGGCAATCTTTGTTTCACTCTGTCGCGCGAAGACATAATTTCTCCGCAGACTGCCGCCGACAAACTGGCGCTTGCGGGCTACACCCGTCAGGAAATGATAGCCGAAGAAGGGGACTTCGCTTTGCGCGGCGACATTCTCGACATTTACGTGTGCGGCGGTGAAGCCGTACGCGTCAACTTTTTCGACGAATTGGTCGAAAACGTCAAAACCATAGACACCGCAACTATGTTGCCAGTAAACGAAATCGACGGGGTTTTCGTGCCGCCCGCTGGTGACGTGGTGTTCAGCGAGGAGGAAGCCGCGACCGTACGTCGCGCGCTGTCGGTGCATTCCGACAACCCCGTTGCGGCATTGCTTGCGGACGGAGTCCGCGCGGGAGTTTGTCCGCCGAACTACGCGTGGGTTGCGCCGTTTTCCGAAGAAAATTCGCATTCCATTTTCGATTATTTCGGCGAGGACGTGCCGTCCGTTCTCATTTTCGACGAACCCAAAGTCATTGCAGACAAACTGAACGTGGTTTTCAAAGAGTTCGCGGGCAGAATAGACCCGCTGAAAAACGCGGGCGAAATTCTCGAACAACACGCGCATTCGCTGTTCCCCGTGAGCGAAGTCCGCAGACGGCTTGTGACCGCGCGCAAGGTGGCGTTTACGTCGCTTGATTTTTCCAACCCGCTTTTCAATCCCGCAAAACTCATTCAACCCAAATGCCGTCCCGTAACAAAATACTATCTTGCGCCCGACAGCATTTTGCAGGATTTGAAAACTTTTGTGCTCAACGGGTTCAGGGTGCTGGTCTGCGCAGGCAACCGCGAACGCGCAAAAGGAATACGCGACAGCCTTTTCCAAGGTGAGGTTTACAGCGAGATTTCCGAGGACGGCAACGGCAGCGCCGCCGTGCTCGTAACACCGCTCAAAATCGAAACGGGGTTTATATATCCCGCCGAAAAGGTCGCGGTAATAGGCGTATCGGAGTGTGTCGGAAAACACCGCGGCGAAGACGTATCTTTGCCGAAATCGCAGTTTATCGCACCGAAAGCGGGTGATTATGTAGTACATCGTGTTCATGGCGTAGGTCTTTGCGAAGGTACCACGATAATGAAAGCGGGCGACTTCGAGAAGGAGTATATCGTTCTCCGATACCGCGACGGCGACGTGTTGTACGTGGCGACCGACCAGATGGACAACTTGCAAAAGTTCGTAGGAGAAGAGAACCCGCGGCTCAACAAAATAGGCGGCAAAGAGTTCGCCCGCGAAAAAGAAAAAGTCAGAAAGTCGGTAAGAAAACTTGCGATAAATCTTCTCGACCTTTATGCAAAACGCGAAAAGCAGAAAGGGCACGTTTACGCGCCCGACACCGTGTGGCAGAAAGAGTTTGAGGACGCTTTCGAGTACGACGAAACCGCCGACCAACTGAAAGCAATCGCCGCAGTCAAACAGGAAATGGAAAGCGGCAAAATTATGGACAGACTGCTTGTCGGCGACGTGGGTTTCGGCAAAACGGAAGTGGCTTTTCGCGCTATGTTCAAAACCGTCCTTGACGGCAAACAGGCGGTTTTGCTTGCGCCGACTACGATACTTGCCCGTCAGCATCACGAAAATCTGGTGGAAAGGCTGAAACCTTTCGGGATAAAATGCGCCTTGCTCACGAGGTTGCAGACGTCGTCCGAAAACGCCGAAACGCTCAAAGGTTTGGAAGACGGAACCGTTCATATGGTGATTGCCACGCACAAGGTGCTGGCAAAGGACGTCGTGTTCAAAGATTTGGGACTGCTCGTACTTGACGAAGAACAACGTTTCGGCGTCGAGCACAAGGAAAAACTAAAAGAGCGGTATCCCACCGTCAACGTGCTGACGCTTTCGGCAACACCCATTCCGCGCACGCTCAATATGGCGTTGTCGGGCGTTCGCGACATATCCTTGCTCGAAACCGCGCCCAAGGGCAGACTTCCCGTGCAGACGTACGTTACGCCTTATTCCGACGCGCTGGTCGCCGACGCCGTAAACCGCGAATGCGCAAGAGGCGGGCAGACTTTGATATTGCTCAACGACATAGAGGCGCTTGACAACTATGCGGGACATCTTGCGGCGTCGCTGCCTGCGGAAGTCCGCATTATCACGGCTCACGGGCAGATGACGGGCGGAGAACTGGAAAAAAGAATTGCCGCGTTTTACGAAAAGAAGTATGACGTGCTTGTGGCTACGACGATAATAGAAAACGGAATAGATTTGCCCGACGCAAATACGCTTGTCGTCATAAATTCGGGCAATTTCGGGCTGTCGCAGCTTTATCAGTTGCGCGGAAGAGTAGGACGCCGCGGTGCGCTTGCGCACGCTTATTTCACTTTGCCGCCGACTGGCGAAATCAATCCCACGGCGGAAAAGCGGTTGCGCGCTCTTCTCGACAATACGGAAATCGGAAGCGGGTTCCGCATTGCGCTCAGCGACTTGTCGATACGAGGCGCGGGCAACATACTCGGAGCGGAACAGCACGGACACATCGAGCGCGTCGGTTACGAAATGTACATCGAACTTCTGAACGAAGCCGTCGAAGAGTTGCGCACGGGCAGACGACCCGACGAAAAACAGGAAGTCGAAATGAAGGTCGACGTACCCGCATACATTCGCGAAGGGTACGTCAGCGGCAGGGACAAACTGCGCATTTACCGCAGAATAGCGGGCGTGGACTGCCGTGCGGCGCGCGACGCGCTGATTGCGGAACTCGGCGAAGTCTACGGCGAAGTCGAACAGCCGCTTGTCAATCTGATAGACATTGCCTTGCTCAAAAACACGGCGCGCGGGTTCGACGTTGCGCGGATTATGATAAACAGAGCGGGTGCCGGAGTCAATTTCAGGGACTCGGAAGTGTTCAAGGACGAAACGCTGATGAAAGCCGTTGCCGCTCATCACGAGGACGCCGTTCTGACTTCGACCATACCGCCGTCGCTCATATTCGACGTCAAAAAACTGGACAACGTCGGAAAATTGCACAAGCTCATCGACTTTTTCGCAGAAATGGCGTCTCCCGACGGTTCCGTCGCCTGAACGGCAAAACAGAGCGGATTTCGGGCATATTAAAGGGGTTATTTGTTGTAAAAACGCTTGCGGGTACGCCCGCGGGTGTGTATAATGTTTATACTATTGCAATAATCTCGTTACGGAGTGTATATGAAAAGAAAGATTGCTGTCGCTTTGGTACTGGTTCTGGTGCTGACCATTACGGTCGGCGTGCTTACCGGCTGCGACGAGATTTTCAAGAAGAACGACGCCCGCGACGCCGCACAGGTTGTCGCCACCGTCACATACGACGGGCAGGCCGCTTATGTTTATAAGTCCGAGCTGTCAGCCAGTTTCAACAGTTACGCCTATCTTTACGTGACGTACTACGGTATGTCTTACGAGCAGGCGGCGGATTATATTCTGCAATCCCTCGCGCAACGAAAGTTGCTTGTCCTTTTCGCGAAGTCCGAACTTACCGCGAACGCAGGCATAGACAAAGTTCCGTCCATGGTAACGCTCGACGAGTTGCTCAGCAGAAGCGAAATCAACCGTGCGGTGGAGAACACCAACGAGGATATGCTTTCCGCGCTTAACACCGCAATTCAGAACTATATCACCGAGGACAACTACAACAAAGGCGACGACGAGGAAGAAAAGCCCGAATATGAGGAATACGAAGGCGACGACGTCGCGAGAGTGTATTTCGACTCTCAGGGCGGTAGCACCGTATCCCGTCAGAAGATACAAATCGGCACAACTGCGTTCGAACCCGACAACCCCACCCGCGAAGGTTACACTTTCTACGGTTGGTACACCGATGCGGAATGCACCGAAAAGTTCGATTTCGCGACCAAACTGACCGCGGAAAATCTTGACAAATATTCCAGAATTACGCTTTACGCAAAATGGGCTCCTTACACCGCGCCCCGTCCCGTAATGCCCGAAGAAGAGGAAGACAAGGACGCAGACTACGACCCCGACGACAACAGCGAAAGCGTGACCATTGCTCCCACGTTCTTTGACGCACAAGGCAAATTGACCGAAGAATACCGCGCGCTCATCGTAAACCGCGAAGTCGAAATAGAATGCCTTAAAGATTACAGCGACGAAGAATACGCCGAAATGCTGAACAAGCATCTCGACAAGGCGGCAAAGAAAGTTGCGGACGATATGTCCAAACGCTACACGGATTACAACTACTATCTCGACAACGAGAAAGAGTCCTTGCTCATCACCAAACTTGAAAGAGTCATCGGCAACGACGCTTCCGTGAACGCGGACGAAGTGCAGGCGAGATTCAACGAACTCGTGGCACAGAACAAAGAAAGCTTCGCGAACAGCGACACTTCTTACGAATCCGCATTGAAGAGCGCGCTGTCCACCACCTACTATCATCCTTACAATACGGCGGACGAACGTTACGGCTTTGTCGCGAACATTCTGCTCAAAATGCCCGAAGAAGACCTTAAAGTTCTGACTCAGATGGCGACCGACGGCGTTTACAGCGACGACGAAATCACCGCAAAACGCGACGAACTGTTAAAGGCAATGGATATCAAGGTCAGCAATCCCGATTACGACGAGAATTACGATTGCGACAAACACACCTGCGAAGACGGTTCAGCGTGCGACCCAATGACTTGCCCCAACCACGAGTGCAATCAGGACGGCAAGGAAACCGTAACGGGCAAAGGATACAACCAGATTGTCAGCTTCGAACAAGTCGACGGCAAATGGACGATTGTCTACAACGTCAAGGCTTGCCCCGAAATGGCGTATCTCAAAAACACCGTTCCTGCTTTCACTGAGGACGGCAAAACCGGTATCGTAAATCAGATTTACAACAGTTTCAAACAGGTCACGGCGGCAGTGAATGCGGGTACGCTCACTCACGTCGAAAGCGTGTACTGGATTCGCGAAATAGCAACCGCATGGCTTTACCTCGTCGGTGACGACACAGGCAGCACCAGCTCCGACAGCAACAACGGCGGACTCGGCTATCTCGTGACTCCCGAAGGAAAAGACTCCGGTTATATCGACTCTTTCACCGAACAGGCGCGTGCGCTCATCAAGAAGGGCACGGGCAGCTACACGAAGAACGGAGATGTTGACGGCTCCTACGTCTTCGGCGACAGCTTCATCGGCAAAGACTCCACCGACGGAGCGTATGCAGGCATCTTCATTCTCGTCGCAACCTGCGTGCCTTACGACACCGAAAGCTACACGGTCTATGAAGAAGACGGCGTGTACAAAGAAAAGAAAATCGGTGCGGACGCATTCGCGGACGGAGTTCTTCCTCTCGACTATATCATGACTTACGGCGAGACTCTCGAAGACTGCAAGACCATACGCGACATAATCAACGAGAACATGCTCAACAGCAAGAAATCCGCGCTGTACGAACAGAAAGTCAACGCGTTCGGACTTGAAAACTACAAGAACATCAACTACAACAAGAAGGCTTACGAGTCGCTCTGGAAAGACCTTGACTAACCGAAAGTATAAGCAAGCCGACAAACAAAAATCAAAATCACAAACTTACAACAAATTAAAACCGCTCCGAATTCGGAGCGGTTTTTGTTTTTGTTTTGTTATTGTTCTGTTCTGTTGTTCTTTCGTAGTTCCGTTTAATATTTCTATTTCGCTTTTATGCGAAGTTTCAGACCCTCGTCGGTGTGGCGGCGTAGAAAAGTTCTTATGCCGAACATTGCCTGTCGTGAAATTTTCAGAATTTGAACTACTGCAAAAGCGTGCACGGCGGCGCGGCCTTTTCCGTGATAGTGTTCCACTTCCACGCCTTTTTCACGCAGGGCGGCGACCATGTCGAAGGTCAGCACGGCAAGCGGGTCGCGTTCCGCGGAAATGGCAAATACGGGCGGGAACGCGGACGTTACGTAGTGTATCGGTGATATTTCCTTGCGTTCTTCTTCGGTGAGTTCGTCAAGCGGTTTTCCGCCGCAGTAGGACTGCACGTAAAGTTTGATGTTTCTGAACGGTTGCAGCACGGCTTTTTCGAGGTCGTACACGCCGCAGTTGAGCACAAGACCCGCGAATTTCTGGTTGCGGCTGCGTTCGTCGAGGTCGAAACGTGCGTTGTACTCGGGATTGGTGGATATTGCCCCCGCCATTGCCGAAAGGTGCGCGCCCGCCGACTCGCCGCCGATGAATATTTTGTCCGTGTCGATGTTGTATTCTTCGGCATGCTCTTTGAGCCACGCAAAGGCTTTGTATATGTTCTGAATGGGTTGCGGGTGAGGGTAATAGGGCGAGTGACCGTAAAACAGACTGACGACAAAATAACCCGACTCGGCAATGCGGGTATTGAACGCTTCGCGTGTTTCGGGCAGTCCTCCGATCCAGCCTCCGCCGTGTATGTAAACGAAAACGGGCGATTTCAGCGATTTGTCGCGGTCTTTGCGCTCGTATATGTTGAGATACAACCGCTTGTTGTCGGGCGCGTATTGCACGAAACGGGTTGTCTTTACGTACATGGAACGCTTGGCGTTGAAAACGGTGAGAAAACCGAGGAACTCGTTTTTGGTGTGACCGCTTTTTACGTATGCGAATTTCAGGTCGTAGACCAGTTTTTCGTTGAATTTGCGTATTTTACGTTTGAGTTTTTCTTCTTTGTCCTTGTTCATAACCTTATTTTACTATCTGTCGGCAAATTTACCAACACTTCGCTTAAAATTTCGTCGAACAGAGTTAAAAAAGGCTGAAAACCGCCGTCGGATTTAAGCCGGAAATCGGATTTTGTGTTGCGTGTGACATTTATGTTTGATATAATAATTCTATGGGCTTGAAAACAACTTTCAGTAATTTCAGAGACTTCGGCGGGCTTGAAATCCCGGGCGGCAGAAAGTTCAAAGACGGTATGATTTACCGTTGTTCCCGCCTTGCGCCGAAGAATGCGGAAGAAAAAGAAATCCTGCAAGGTTTGAAACTCGATTGCGTGCTGGATTTCCGTACTCCTGCGGAAGTAAAGGAAAAACCCGACAAACTGCCGAAAGGCGTGGAATACGTCAACGTTTCCGTGTTCGGGGACACCAAATTCCAGATACTTGCCCCCACGCGCAAATCGAAACTCGCGCTACTCGGGTGTACGGACTCGCAGTTTGACGAAATAATGCAGGGTATCAGGGACTCTTACGCGTATATGCCGTATGCGCGCCACGCGTACAAAGAACTTTTTGCAAGACTCAACGCGGGCAAGAAACTTGCGTTTCATTGCACGGCGGGCAAGGACAGAACGGGCGTAGCCGCACTGATTATCGAGCTTGCTCTTGGGCGCACGCGCGAGCAGGCGCACGAACAATATATGTTGTCCAACCAAAAGCGCGCGGGCAAAAACGGCAAACTTATGAAGATGCTGAAACTTTTGCCGCTCAGCGACAAGTTTTACGAATGCGTCAACTATTCGACGCGAACTCACGACGAACTCTTTGACATAGCCTACGACGCAATATTTTCAAAATATCCGACAATCGACGAATTCTTGCTCAAAGAATACAGTGTAACGGCAGAGAACATAAAGGCTTGGCGCGATACATACACGGAAGAAGTCAAGGCAAAGTGAGTTGTGCATAAAAATGCAAAAATGCGGATAATATGAAAAACGGACGAATAATCGTCCGTTTTTTGATTGTTTAATGTATTTTCAGTAAATATTTCAGAAACACATATTGCAAAGGCGTTTGAAAGGGCGTTCGACGATACAGGGTAGTTCGGATTGATGTTTGCGGTTGCCAGCAAGCGGTTCAATCAAATCGTCAGCATCATAAGCGAAAGTCCGCCGAGTGCCGCGCCGAGAGTGGGCAAAGTGATGAATACGCCTTTTTTGACGAAGTCCTTGAAACGGAAGTCAACATTTTTGTGTTTGACTATTGACAGCCACATCATAGCCGACATCGATGCCACGGGGGTGAAAAGCGAACCCATGTTCGAGCCGATTATGGTTGCGAATACGGCGGGGGTAAGGTTGGGGTCGGAAACAGACGAGAGTATGCCCACGAAGAACATGCTCATCGGCAGGTTGTTCATCAGGTTGCTTGCGCCCGCGGACAACGCGCCGAAAGACAGCAGGGAGTATTTGTTGTCGAACACTTCGGCAATACTTTCGGTGACGCCGCTGTTCATAAGTCCGAGCACGACGACGAACATTGAGAGCAGGAAGGGTATGAGGTGCCACGGCATTCGTTTTGCCGTTTTTGCAAGCGGGTGCAGGGACTGTTTCTTTGCAAGGAAACATATCGCGGCAAGGATTATGACCGTGACCGCCGAGCACAGGCAGACTATCCACATTTCAAGTCCTATGTACGACGAGATGATGAGCAGTACGGTACATATGCCGAGCCCCAGAATTCCGACGAGGAGCGCTGGTTTGTTGCGGATTGTGATTTCCAGTTCGCTTGCCTGCAACGGGGCGCGCAGGTCCTTGCGGAAGATTATGTACAGCAGAGTGAACGACGTTATCGCGGCAAACACCGTGGGCAACGCCATCATACGGACGTAGTAAAGGAACTCCACGCCGAAGTAGGACGCGACGTAGACGTTGGTCGTGTTGCCTATGACAAGGAACATACTCCATGTGTTTGCCGCAACGTACTCCATGAATACGTAGGGCACGGGGTTTATGTTGCTGTGTTTTGCGAAATAGCAGATAAACGGCGTGAACGTCAGCACTATCGTACTGTTGGACGTAAACAGCGTGACGAGCGAGATTATGAGATAGAGCAGGACGAACAGCTTTTTCTGGCTGGTGCCTGCGTGTTTCATAACGCGGGTGGCAAGGTATTTGAAGAAACCGACCTTGTCGAGGTAAACGGACATCGCGCTCATCGACAGGAAAATGGCGAGCGTTTTGAGGGGGTTCATGCTCGAATTGCCGAAAAACTGGTCGACAACCTGTTGCCACGGGACGTGGTCGGTCGCAATCAGTACTATGGCGCAGATGAGCGGAATTACCCAGTAGAAGTGTATACGGACTTTGCCGATATGGGCTTTTGCGTTGAACGCCGTAGCGATGACCACGCTGAGACATGACAGACACAACATTGCAATCGACAGAGCCATATATACACCTCCTTTAATATTTTTAGAGGGTACATAATATAACGAAACATCCAAAATTGCAACACATAAATGTAAAAAAGTTGTAAAAAAGGTCGGTATACCGCACAAATGGGCAAATACTGTTGACAAAATGGGCTGTTTCAAAATACAATATTACCGAAAGGGAGTAGTTGTAATTGCCTGCTCAACATCCTGAGGCTTTCCTCTGGGCGGCAAACTTGAACAAGTAACGAGACTTTCGGGTGCACCGAAAGTCTTTTTATCTTTAATGCGCTTCGAGCGCAAACGGAGGTATATTTTGAAAATTGCAGCACTGGTACTGTTTATTCTGACTTACGTACTTTTGTTGGTTCTGCCCAAATGGCGTGCGTACATCGCCGCTTTTGTCGGCTTCCTGTTTATGTGCATAGGCATTCTGCCGTGGAACGACTTCTCAACCGCCATAGACTGGAACGTTCTAATGATTATTGCGGGTACAATGGGCATCGTCGCATTGTTCATAGAGTCCAAAATGCCCGCGTTGCTCGCCGACCTGCTCATTTCCAAAATGCCAAACGTCAAGTGGGCGGTAGTCGCGCTGTCGCTGTTTGCGGGTTTAATTTCCGCCTTCGTGGATAACGTGGCAACCGTGCTTATGGTGGCGCCCATCGCGCTCAGTATTTCCAAAAAACTGAAAATTTCCCCCGTTCCCGCAATCATTGCGATAGCCGTATCTTCCAACCTGGAAGGCGCGGCAACGCTTGTCGGTGACACGACGTCCATTATGTTGGGCGGCGAAGCGGGTATGACCTTCGTCGACTTCTTCGTGTTCGACGGCAAAATGGGTATGTTCTGGATTGTCCAGATTGCGGCGATTGCGGCAACCGCATACCTGCTTCTCATGTTCCGCAAGGACAATCAGCGCATCGAACACAGCGAACGCACCGAAGTCAAGGACTTCTTCCCGTCCTTCCTGCTCATTGCAATGCTTGCCTTGCTCATCGGCGTTTCCTTTATCAAGGAAAAACCCGACGTAACCGCAGGTATCATCTGCATCGGACTTATGGTTGTTGGTATGATTTACACCATAATCCGCAGAAAGAACTTCACGGGAGTCAAAGACACCCTTAAAGAAATCGACTTCAAAACTCTGCTTTTGCTTGCGGGTATCTTCCTCATCATAGGCGGTCTCGACTCCGTCGGCATAATCAAAGATATATCCGACATTTTGGTCAATGCAAGCGGCGGCAACGTGTTTGCGCTCTATTCCTTGCTTGTCTGGGCGTCCGTTTTCATCTCGGCGTTTATCGACAACATTCCTTACGTCGCTACGATGCTTCCCGTCGTCACGGGTATAGCTGCGTCAATGAACATCGACCCCTTCGTGCTGTACTTAGGTCTGCTGTCGGGCGCGACGCTGGGCGGCAACCTCACTCCTATCGGAGCGTCTGCAAACATAACCGCCGTCGGTATACTCCGCAAGGAAGGCTACGAAGTCAAGACAGGGCAGTTCATGAAAATCAGCGTACCCTTCACGCTCATAGCTGTTGCAGTGGGTTACGGCCTTGTGTGGGCAATATACGCCTGATATCGAAAACAAGCACAATTTGTTCTTCGTTCGCAATCGGCAATAAAGCAAACTGAAAAGAAGTACAACAAAATCAAATCGCAACAAAATCAAAGCCATACGCAACACAATCGAACATATACAAAAAGCCGACGCAACGCGTCGGCTTTTGTTTTGATAGTTTGCAATCCTTTCGGATTAAGTCGCAGACATCTCGGTTATTTGGTGCCGAACAGTCTGTCGCCCGCGTCGCCGAGACCGGGAAGGATATAACCGTTCTCGTTGAGCTGACGGTCAAGGGTAGATACGAACACTTTGACGTCAGGGTGTGCTTCCGCGACGGTTTCGATGCCTACGGGTGCCGCGATAATGCTCATAAGCATAATGTTCTTGCAGCCGCGGTCTTTCAGGAATTTGATTGCAGCAGCCGCGCTTCCGCCCGTTGCAAGCATTGGGTCGAGAAGTATCGCAACGCTGTTTTCGATGCCGTCGGGCAGTTTGCAGTAGTATTCGTGAGGTTCGAGGGTTTCCTCGTCACGGTACATTCCGATATGACCGACTCTCGCCGTGGGGAAGAGCGTATGTACGCCGTTGACCATTCCGAGACCCGCACGGAGAATGGGGACGACCGCAACTGCGTTGTCGGCGACCATTGTCTGTTCGGTGAGTTCGAGAGGAGTCTGAACCATAACTTTTTTGGTGGGGACGGTTTTGAAACTCTCGTAAACCATAAGGGTGGTGATTTCTTCAACCAGTTCGCGGAACTCTTTCATTCCCGTGTTGACGTCGCGAAGTATCGCGATTTTGTGACGGATAAGAGGGTGGTCGAGGATAGTAACGTTGGGATATTCTTTCATATGACCTCCTGAAATCCCTTTGCAGGCGGGATTATTCGTTGGATTTTTCCTGTTCGGGTTCGGTTGCCGCTTCCGCGTGTTCCGCACAGCCGCAAGTGCACTTGCATTCTGCTTGTGCGTTGTCCGCTTTGTCTTCCGCCACTTCGACGAGGTTTTCTTCTTCGCCGAGAGGAACGGTTGCGTTTACGGCTGCCGAAGGCAGACTTTCGTCATTTTCGGTTTCGGGTTTGTTCTTGTCGATTTTGTTGAGAACCGCGTAAGTGGCGATACCGAGGATAAGTGCGGTTGCTATGGAAGTGATGGTGATATAGTTCACGACTTCGCCGTTGCCTGCGATTTCGTAAGGAATTCTGATGCTGAGTCCGCCGATACCGGAAATGAGTATTGCGCTGACGACGAAGAGGTTTTTGTTTTCGCCGAGGTCGATGTCTTTGAACATCTTAAGACCGCTGACTGCGATGAAACCGTAAAGAGTGAGGCAAACGCCGCCCATTACGCAGGAAGGAATGGTTTGCAGCAGGCTCATGACGGGGCTGAGGAAGGACAGCACTATGCACATGCAGGCGGTTACGAGGATGGTTCTGACGGATGCGTTGCCGGTGATTGCGACGCAGCCTACGGATTCACCGTAAGTGGTGTTGGGGCAGATACCGAAAATCGTACCCATAATGGAGCCGACGCCGTCGCCGAGCAGAGTGCGTTTGAGTCCGGGTTCGCCTTCGACGAGGTCGCGGTTGATGATGGAGCTGAGGTTCTTGTGGTCTGCGATGTGTTCCGCAAAGACGACGAGTGCAACGGGGATAAACGCGAGTGCGACTTCGGCAACACCCTGTCCGTTGAGAACGATTGCTTCGGGATTTGCGGCAACGGTGCCCGCTTCGCCCGTGATGATTTCTTTGATTGCTTCGATGAGTGCGAAATCGGGGTAGTTGAGGAAAGCGGTGACGCCGACGAAGGAACCGTCCGAATTAACAAAGTTGTTGACGATGTAAGAGAAGTCGATTATCTTGAGGTATTCCACGTCGAACGCGTGACCGAACGCGGAGAATATAGCCGCAAGTGCGTATCCTGCGCCGATACCGATGATGAAGGGTATGAGCTTGAGGGATTTGTATTTCTTTTGAGCGGAGCAGATTATGACGGTAAAGAAGGTCACAAGACCGCAAAGCAGTGCAACGAGGTTGTAGCTGGCGTTGACGGTTGCGGCAGACGCTTTGACCATGTCGCCCATTGCGTTTGCGGCAAGCGAAAGACCGATGAGTGCGACGGTGGGGCCGATGATGACGGGAGGCATGAGTTTGGAGACCCATTTGGTGCCCGCGAAGTGAATGACGATTGCAAGAATTACGTAAACGAGACCCGCGAATATCGAACCGAGGATTATTCCGAGGAATCCGAAGGAAAGCGCGCCGCCGAGAGCGGTAAGGAAGGCAAAGGAGCTGCCGAGGAAGACGGGGCTTTTGCCGCGGGTGAACAGCAGATAGACCAGCGTGCCGACGCCTGCGCCGAGGATGGCGGCGGGAATCTGCGCGGGCAGACCGATGATGGTAGGCACCGCAATAGTCGCTGCGAGTATAGCAAGCAGCTGTTGAACGGCGAGTACGAGCAATTTGCCAAACGGCGGTTTGTCATTGATGTCGTAAACGAGTTTCATTTGTATATTCTCCCTGAATAGATTTGCCGACCCAACGTTTTCCGAACCAAAAAAAACGTCCCCGAAAGGGAACGTCGATTACGAAAAACGAAAAGCGGAGATTGCGAAAAGAAGGTTCGTGGTATGGGCGATGCAAACGGCTCCGAGAAACTTCATTTCATCCTCCGCGGGAGTGCATTTTCTCCCGAACAATTTTTCAAATTATATCACGGCGGAAAAATTTTGACAAGAAAATACGGCTATAACTTAAAAGATTATTAAAATATTTTCTTTACGACTTATTCGGCAGAAAACCCGCTGGTCTTTCCCGACAATCTTTTTTCGAGAAGCCCGAGGTCGAAGTCCGGCACGTACTCTTCGGTTGCGCTGTCGAGTTCCTGAGAAAATCCGTTGGTTAATCCCGCCTCGAAAAATGCGTCGGTCGCTTCGTCGTACTCTTCCTGCGTTATTCTGCGTCCGAGTACGGGGTGTGCCTGAACCGCGGGAGTGGGGAAATATTGCCCCATAAGACTTACATAAAGCGTTTTGTCGATAGCCGCGATTTTGTCGAGAACCTCTCGCGTGTTTTCGACGGCGGCGGGCAGTACGAGGTGACGTACTATTACGCCTTTCTGCATCATTCCGCGTTCGTCGAATACGTCCGTCGGTTGCTGTCTGCGCATTTCGGAAATAGCCGCGCGTGCGCGTTCGGGATAGTTTTCGCCTGCTCCGTATTTGCGTGCAAGCTGTTCGTCCGAGTACTTGAAATCGGGAAGATACACGTCCACCAGCCCTTCCAGTTTTTTGAGCTTCGCGACGTCTTCCCGTCCGTTGCTGTTCCACACAATCGGCACTTTAACTTCATTTTTGAGCGCTTCAAGTACGGGTATAAGTTTATCAAGCCAAATAGACGGGGTTACGAGATTGATGTTTTCCGCGCCTTCGTCCACAAGACTGCGCGCAAGAAAAATCAGGTCGTTGCCGTTTACGGTAAGACCTTTGCCGCCTGCGGAGATTTCGTAATTCTGACAAAACGGGCACCGCAAATCGCACCCCGAAAAAAACAGAGTGCCGCTGCCGCGCGTTCCCGAAAGGCAAGGTTCTTCGTAGTGGTGAAGGGCGGCTCTTGCCAGTTTGAATTTCACAAAATTCAGGTCCATACCGACAGTATGCAACTTTCCCGAGGGTTTGTCAAACCGTGCGGCGACGGACGGAAGAAAAAGAAGGCTTGCGGTAAAACAACGTTCGGACGAAGAGAGTGCCCGCCGCGGTTCGGGTTGTGATTGCGGTTTTCAATCAACCTTGTATCTTGCGAAAAAAATATTTTACAGCGGGAATGTTTTGTAGTATAATCCTATCGTTCAAGGCGCGCACGCGCGTAATCTTTACCTTTCAGGGAGGTCTTATGGCAACAGTCGGTACTATTTCTCGCGGTATCAAAGCTCCTATAATCAAAAAGGGCGACGACCTCGTCAACATCGTTGTGGACAGCCTTCTCGCCGCCGCAAACGACAAAAATACGGGTTTCGCAATTCAGGACAGAGACGTTCTCGCTGTTACGGAAGCTGTCGTCGCACGTTCGCAGGGTAACTATGCAACCGTCGACCAGATAGCGAAAGACGTCCGCGCAAAAACGGGCGGCGGTACGGTCGGACTCATTTTCCCCATTCTGTCCCGCAACCGCTTTTCTCTGCTTCTCAAAGGAATAGCCAAAGGCGTCGATAAACTCGTCATCATGTTGTCCTACCCCTCCGACGAAGTCGGCAACCATCTCATGGACTTCGACGCGCTCGATAAACACGGCGTCAATCCTTATTCCGACGTGTTCACCGAAAAAGAAGTCTACGAAATGTTCGGCGAAGTCAAACATCCTTTCACGGGCATGGACTACATTCAGCTCTACAAGGAGATGGCGGGTCCCAACACCGAAATTATCCTTGCCAACCGTCCGCAGGAAATTCTTAAATACGCAGACGTCGTTATCAACGCCGACATACACACCCGTTTCCGCACCAAACGCCTTTTGCTCGAAGCGGGCGCAAAGAAAGTCATTTCCATGCACGAAATTCTGAATGCACCCGTTGACGGCAGCGGTTACAACCCCGATTACGGCATTCTCGGTTCCAACCTCGCGACGGACGACAGCGTCAAACTGTTCCCCCGCGATTGCAACGAATTCGTCAACAAGGTTCAGGCATTGCTGCTCGAGAAGACGGGCAAGAAGGTCGAAGTCATGGTTTACGGCGATGGCGCGTTCAAAGACCCCGTCGGAAAAATCTGGGAACTTGCCGACCCCGTTGTTTCTCCCGGCTACACCTCGGGACTGGAAGGCACGCCCAACGAGCTTAAACTCAAATATCTTGCCGACAACGCAATCGGCGACCTCACGGGCGACGCGGCAAAGGAAGCAATCCAGAAGATGATAAAGGCAAAACCCACCGACCTGTTTGCATCGCAGGCGTCGCAGGGCACAACTCCCAGACGTCTCACCGACTTGCTCGGTTCGCTTTCCGACCTGACTTCGGGTTCGGGCGACAAGGGAACTCCTATCATTTACATCCAGAACTATTTCACCAACTACGCCGACTGACGAAAAGTCGTGAAAAGCCGCGGAACACCGCGGCTTTTTTTATTGCCTGAAACGCAGTTTTTCAAAGTTTGCCAGTGACCCAGAGAAAGAGATTGTCAGAAATTTTCTGCACTGGGGACGGAGCAAAAATGCAGAAAACATGCAAAATTGCTCCGTCCCCAGTGCAGAAAAACAGAGGGGATAGAGGAAGAATTAATAAGAAGAGCGAGCGGAGAAATGGCGAAAGGCAGGAAGGGCAAAGCGGTTTCGACAAAAATCGAAAACCCGCGGCGTTTTATTTTGCCCGACGGAAATTTTACACGTTTTCTGCGGGGTAGTGTGATTGTATGTTACACGCACTTGCAGGCAGAAAATCACCGCGCGCCCGCGCACATTCGCGCGTCCCGCGCAAATACGTACTATCTCCCGTCCGCGCCGCCAGATATGCGGTGGAAATCCTTGCCATGTTCCTTTTGGCGTCTGTCGACGACTTCGGCGGCGCACTTGCGCTTGGGCTTTTTGTCGGACTTGTATATGCGCGGCAGAATATGCTTGTCGTCGCCCCTGTTTACATGCTTGCGGTGATTGTGTTTTCGCCGTCATGGTGGACGCTGCTTTACGTTGCCGTGCCGGTGATAGTTTTCGTTGTGGTCTACATGGCGTTTTTCCGTCTTCGGAAGAACGTCAAAATCATTTTCACAACCTGCGCCGCCGTCGTATCGGAAATCCCGCACGCGGTGTGTGCGGTGCTTTTCGGCGGCAGTATAACATCGTCCGTACTTTCGGCGGTTATTGTCGCCGTTTTCTCCTTTTGTGCGCAAATCATATGTTATGCGGTACTTTTGCGGGGTATAAACACGCGTTTTACGCCTGACGAGATAATCGCTGGCGGTATATCCGTAGTGGGCTTCGCGTTTGCCGCGTCAGGCGTACACACGGAAGGGTTCAATCTGCTCTTTGCGCTCACACCCTTTTTCGTTATGTTTTTTGCGGTATGCGTTTCGCCTGCCTCCGCGTTTGCTTTCGGCGCGCTTGCAGGTGTAGGCGCGGCGTTCGGTTTCATGTCTGTTGAGTTTCTGGCTTTTGCCGTTCTTGCCGCGGGTATAGCGTCGGGGCTTCTTCCTTTTACGAAATGGGCATCCGCTGCGGGCGTAATAATCGTTTATGTCGTCATGTGGCTGGGGCTTGGGTGGAGCGCCGCAGGGTGGCAAAACCTTATTTCCGTGTCTCTCGGGTTGCTTGCTTTTTTGCTCATTCCCAAGCAATCGCTTTCGCTTTTCCGCAACGGCAGACAAAAAGGGGTCGCCGCGGTATCGGGTATCGTCAATCGCAACCGCAACGAACTCGCGGGCAGACTTTATTCCGTCAGTCAGGTTTTTTACGATATGTCGCGTTCGCTCAACCGAATGGAAAGCGCCGAAAACTTCTATACACCCGAACGGTTGGCGGGCGAAGTCGCGAAAAATTACTGCGGGAGATGTCCCGAACGCGAGGGCTGTTTTTCCGCTCTCGGCGACGATACTTCCTCCGTTTTGTTGCCCATGGCAAACGCCGTTATGTCGAGAGGCAAGGTCACCATACTCGACATGCCGCCGTTCATTACGAGCAGATGTTCCAAAATGAACAACCTTGCGTCCGTTCTCAACAGCGCGGGCGAAGCCTACAAACAGCGAATAGAAGCGGCGGGCGGAATCAGCGAAACAAAAAGGCTTATGTCCGAACAGTTCGCGGGGGTTTCGCTCGTTCTCGATTCTCTTGCCCGCGAATGCGGCGAACGCGTGAGTTTCGGCGAGGAGTTGCAGGAGGCAATCGGCAACGAACTTCTGAGGCATAACATAGTGTCGGGCGAAATCGTGGTCAGCGGGCAAGGCGCGTCCACGGGCGTAGTTTTGACGGTGAGAGCCTGCGACGCCGACAAGCTCGTGTTGCCGCGCATAGTTTCGGCGGTGACGGGCACCAGACTCGAAAAAATTGCGGTTACTCCGCGCGGCGAAGACTGCGTCGTTCATCTTGCGGCGTGTCCAGTGTTCGAGGTTGCATACGGAGCGGCGGAAAAACGGCGGGACGGCGAAGGCGTGTCGGGGGACAGCAAAAGCATACTGTGTCCGTCCAGGCGCAGACGGCTTTTTGCGTTGTCCGACGGAATGGGCAGCGGCGAACGCGCGGCGGATTCCAGTAAAAACGCAATAGCCATGGTGGAAAACTTCTACCGTGCTGGATTCGACAACGCGGTAATTTTGACACTCGTCAACAAATTGCTGTGTCTTGCCGACGACGAAAATTTCTCGTCCATCGACATAAGCGTAATCGACACGGTATCGGGCGGACTGGACGTCATCAAAATGGGAGCGGTTGCAACGTTCGTATGTCATCGCGACAACGTAGAAATAATATCCTGCGCCGCACCGCCTGCGGGGATAATCGAGAAAGCTTCGCCGCTCACAAGCCGTCACCAGCTTTACGACGGGGATATGGTCATAATGATGTCCGACGGGGTTTTCGACGCGCTTGACGAGCAGGGAGTAATTTCCGCGGTTGAAGAAATCAACACGGCAAATCCGCAGATACTTGCCGACCGAATGCTGGAACGTGCGTTGAACGAAGGCGCGAAGGACGACTGCACTGTGCTTGTCATGCGGCTTTTTGCAGTGTAGACCGCAAACCGAAAAGGCAAGGTTTTTGCGAACAAAGGGAAAATAAAGCAATTTCGGACAGTGTATAGTACTGCGCCGATGTGCATAATTTTAGCCGTATGCGCGCAGTATGTGCGCACGTGTGGACAAAACCGTCGATTTGTTTTATACTTTATTTGTGAACACGTTTTATTCTTCTGTTGCGGATTTGCCCGACAAAGGCAGGATAGCGCTTGCACTTTCGGGCGGTAGGGATTCGGTCGCTCTGGCACACGTGTTGCTGTCGAGTGGCGCGGATTTTTTTGCCGTACACGTCGAACACGGAATAAGAGGGCAGAACTCGCTGAACGACGCGGAATTCGTGTCGCGTTTTTGCAAAGAGCGCGGAATAGAACTCAAAACCTTTTCCGTTGACGCTCCTGCGTTTGCCGAGTCGGAAGGATTGACGATTGAACAGGCGGCGCGCGAACTGCGCTACCGGATATTTGGCGAACTTCTCGAAAAAGGGGAGTGCGACTACGTTGCGCTTGCTCACCACGCCGACGACCAGACGGAAACCGTGCTAATGAGAATTTTCAGAGGTACGGGGATTTCGGGATTGCGCGGAATGGCGGCGGTTTCGGGCGGATATATCAGACCGTTTCTTTCGGTGTCGCGCGCGCAGATTGACGAATACGTCAAAGAAAACAACTTGCCTTACGTCGAGGACGAAACCAACTCCGATACGGCGTACACACGCAACTTTCTGAGGCAGGAAGTTGCAAGAATAAAGCAAAGATATCCGGCGCTGAACGATGCGGTTGCGCGACTTGTCCGTCACGCATGCGAAGCCGACGATTTCATTCGCTCGTACGTTCCCGCAGTCGAAGAAAAAGACGGCGAAGTGCGCATTGCAATATCCGACCTGAAACTCGGATTGCCCGCAAAATACGCCGTGACCGACGCGTGTCGCAAGCTCGGGGTGTATCAGGACATCGAAGAAAGGCACTTCGAACTCGTTTTCCGTCTTGCCGAATGCGAAAACGGAAAGCGCATAGAACTGCCGCACGGAATTACCGTTCACAAGGACGGAGAATTTCTCGTCTTCGCGCCGTCACCCGTTGCGGGACTTGCGTCGAAGGACAGAGCCTATGACGGCAACGGTGGCGTTGGCGGTTCGGAAAATATTGCGGAGGGCATAGCCTTTCCGCGCTCGGAGTATGCCGAAGTGTGTGGAGTCGTTATCAGTAAAGTCGACCTTTCGAAAGCCGAATTCGGCGGCGGAGCGTTGTATGCGGACGCGGACAAAATCCCCGAAGACGCGGTGTTGCGCACGAGAAGGGAAGGCGATGTTTTCACCAAGTTTGGCGGCGGAACCAAGAGTTTCGGCGACTTTTTAACAGACAGAAAAGTTCCGCTGAGAAAAAGAGACGGCATAGTGGTGTGCGCGTCGGGCAACGATATTCTTTTCGCTGTCGGCGTGGAAGTTTCCGACAAGGTTAAAATCGACAACAAAACAAAAAATATAATCAAAATCACAGAGGACGAAAATGTACGGTAAAGAAATTGCAAAAATTCTCGTATCCAAAGAAGACATCGCAGTACGCGTGAAAGAACTTGCGGCGGAAATCAACCGCGATTATGCGGGCAAGCCGTTGCTTGTCGTTTGTATTCTGCGCGGGGCAACGATATTTTTCGCCGACCTGTTCCGTGAACTGACGGGCGACGTCGAAGTCGACTTCATCGCGGTGTCGAGTTACGGCTCGGGAGCGTCGAGTTCGGGCGAAGTCAAAATGCTGAAAGACTTTTCTTCCCCCGTCGTCGGCAAGCACCTGCTGATTGTCGAAGACATAATCGACACGGGAATAACGCTTGTTTACCTCAAAAAACTTCTCGAAGCGCGTTCCCCCGCGTCAATCAAACTCTGTTCTCTTCTCGACAAACCTTCCCGCCGCAAAGTCGAACTCAAAGGCGATTACGTAGGTTTCGAAATCCCCAACGAATACGTCGTGGGATACGGGCTGGATTATGCGGAGAAGTTCCGCAACCTGCCCGACGTGTGCGTTCTCGCGCCCGAGGTTTACGGTGGTAAATGAGCGGGTTCTTCATGAACTTGCCGAAGTGTTTGCGGCAAGCGCACCGCTGTACGCGGTGGGCGGTTTCTGCCGCGACAAACTGCTCGGAGTGGTTCCGAGAGATTTGGACATTTGCTCAAAATTAGACGTTGAAAGCGTCAAAACGATACTGAAAAACAGCGGTTTTGCGGTTTCGGACAAATGTTTGCGGCTGGGAACAGTCGTTATAAGTAAAGACGGGTTCAGCGCGGAGTACACGACGTTCCGCACGGACAGTTATGCCGAAGGCAAAGGCGACCACCGTCCCGTGGGCGTAAAGTTTACAGAGGATATAAGGCTGGACGCGGTAAGGCGCGATTTTGCCTGCAATGCCGTTTACTACGACGTGGTGAAAGCGGAGTATCTCGATTTTGCGGGCGGAATACAAGACATAAAAAACAAGGTCTTGCGCGCGGTTACCGACCCCGAAAAAGTTTTCGGAGAAGACGGACTTCGGGTTTTGCGGTTGGTGAGGTTTGCCGCCGAGCTCGGTTTCGAAATCGAAGAAAGCACGTTTGCCGCCGCAAAGAAAAACGCGTGGCGCGTGAAAGACATCGTGCCCGAAAGGGTGTTTGCCGAACTCGACAAGATTTTTGTTGCGGATACGGCTTATCCCGAACTCGGAATAAAAGACGGGCACGTGCGCGGGTTCAATCTGCTTGACAGGCTCGGACTCGTCGAAACGTTGCTTCCCGAACTTGCCGCGCTCAAAGGGCTTGAACAGCCCGCAAAACATCATATTTACGACGCGTACAGACATTCCGTTGAGGCTTACGCCGTGTCTTCGCCAGATATAAGGTGGGCGGCTTTGCTTCACGACATAGGGAAGAAAATCGCCGTTGATGCGCAAGGAAATATGCACGGGCACGACGTATTGGGCGCAAATGCGGCGGAAAACAGACTGCGCGCGCTCAGAATGCCGCCCGCAAGAATAAAGGAAACAACCGAACTCGTTGCCTGTCATATGGTTGACCTGAAAGGCGATATGTCGGAAAACAAACTGCGCAGGTTTATCGTAAAGCATGCGGGAACGGTGGAAAAACTCATAAAACTCAAATACGCCGACGGTTATGCAACAAAAGGACAACCCGTTGGCGACATCAGAACGGATGTGCTTTACCGCGAAATGCTTGCGGACGGTACGCCCATGAAACTGTCGGATTTGCCCGTAGGCGGCGCGGACGCGGCGGCGGCAGGTCTGAAAGGAAAACAAATCGGCGAGGCTCTCGGGTTGCTCTGGGACGAAGCCGTCGTCAATCCGTGTTTGCGTGACAGAGCAAACGCGCTTGCGTTTTTAGAAAGGCAGGCGGAAAAACATCTTCGGTAATCGGTGGATTACGGAGCTTGTCGGAGGAGGTACAAATGACCGCATTCGAAATTGCGATACTTGCACTTGCGCTTATAGCCGCGGCGGCGTCCGTGGCGGCGCTTGTCATTGCGCTCATAAGAAACAAAAAAAGCAAAATAGCGGGCGGAGGTTCGGACGCCGAAGCGTTGTATGCCGCTTCGATGAATACGGTCAAAGAAATCACCCGTGAGATAGATTACGCAAAAAGAGCGGTGCTTGACGCCAACACGCAGAGCAATCAGAGCGTGGCGGGTATTTTCAACAACTATTTGTCCAACGTAAGCCAAAAGACGGACGCGTTGGTTGCGTATATGGAAAAGTCCATGCAGTACATACAGACGGTGCAGAACGAAAACGCAACCAAGATAAACGGCGAACTTCAGAAACAGCTTGCGGAAATGAAAGCTGAGTTCAAAGCGGGCGTTGTGGATATGCGCGCCGATATGCAGATGCAGGTCAAGGGAATCCGCGACGAACTTGCGGGAAGCACGGACAAAATGCGCGCAGAAATGCAGGCGCGGCTCAAAGAAGTGCGCGACGACAACGAAAAGCAACTCGGGCAGATGCGCGCGACGGTTGAGGAAAAACTTTCCGAAACCTTGGAAAAGAGGGTTCAGGACGCATTCAAGCAAGTCAGCGACAGACTGGACAACGTACAGAAAGGGTTCGGCGAAATGAAGGAACTGACCACGAGAGTCGGCAATCTCAACAAGATATTCGCAAACGTCAAAACCCGTGGTACGTGGGGTGAGGTTTCCTTGCAAAGTCTGCTCGAACAGATACTTGCTCCCGAACAGTACAGAACGCAGTGCAGCGTTTCGCCGCGTTCGCGCGAAAAGGTGGACTTTGCCGTAATAATGCCGGGACAGGCAGGCGAAGAAGTTTTGTTGCCGATTGACGCGAAGTTTCCGCTCGAAGACTACAACAGACTGCTCGAAGCGGGCGAAGACGGCGACAAGGCGGCGGTTGATTTTGCGCGCAAAGCGTTGTTCGACCGCGTGAAATCCGAGGCGCGGAGCATTGCGGACAAATACATCAAAGTGCCGTACACCACGAACTTTGCCGTTATGTACGTGCCAAACGAAGGGCTGTATGCAGAACTGCTGCGCGACGGAATGTTCATCGGCGATTTGCAGACCAACTTCCGCGTTACGGTATGCGGACCGACCACGGTTTCCGCGCTGCTCAACAGTTTGCAGGTCGGGTTCACCACGCTAAAAATCCAGAAAAAGAGCGGCGAAATCATCAAACTTATGCGCGACGTACGAAAGGATTTCGAGAAGTTCACCGACCTTATCGTCAAAGTCAAAGACAGAGCGCAGAGCGTCGTGCGCGTAGTCGACGACATCGACAAGCGCAACCAGATGCTCAACAAGAAACTCGACAAACTGGGCGAAGATTTGCCGCCCGCCGAAAGAGAAGAACCCGATATGATTGCCGCGGCAAGTACGGTCGAGGAAACGGGAGATTACCTATGAAATCGGATTTGCACCTGCACACAACGGCGTCGGACGGAACAAAATCTCCGTCCGCGATAGTCGAATGGGCGGCGGAAAGAGGACTTGAACTCATTGCCGTCACCGACCACGATACCGTAAGCGGAGTCGAAGAAGCGCGCGAAAAAGCCGACGCTTTGGGAGTCCGTTTTGTTGCAGGCATTGAAATTTCCGCATACTCCAACAGCGAAATTCACATTCTCGGCTACAACGTCGATTACCGCAACAAAGATTTTCTGAAACAGGTGGAAGGCATAAAGGATATGCGCCGCGCGCGCAATTTGCTTATCGGCGAAAAACTTGCGGCACTCGGCATAACCCCCGACATCGACTTCGGTGCGGACGGTGTAGGCAGAATGAACATCGCGCGACAACTGCTGAAAGAAGGGTATGTCGGCGACATTCAGGAAGCCTTTGACCGCTATCTCGGACCCAAGGGCAGAGCGTACGCGTCGACGAGAAGAACGTCACCCCTCGAAGCCGTAAAACTGATAAGTTCGTTCGGCGGAATTGCCGTGCTTGCGCACCCCAAAAAATATTTGCAGGACAGAACGCTCGATATGCTGATAACGGGGCTCAAACCGTTCGGACTCAAAGGCATTGAAACGTTTTATCCGAAGCACACGGCGGAAGACGTTGCCGCACTCACGAAAACGGCGGAGAAATACAAATTGACGGTGACGGGCGGAAGCGACTATCACGGCGAGGAAGACAAACGTTTTGTCTGCGAACTTCCCGACAGCACCTTGCGCGCGCTCGGAGTGCTCCCGAAGATTGCCGGCAGACCGCATAAACCGAACGGCAACCGCAGCGGCCGCAGACCGCCTCAAAAATAGCAACCGTTCAAACCGAAATGCAACAACAGGCAAAAATTGCAAGAATACAACGAACTTAATAAAGCAATCATTGCAAATAGCGCTCAATCAATCCAACAACACACTCAATTAATAACACAATCAAGCAAAAAAAAGCGGCACTAGCCGCTTTATTTTTTATGAAATTTTGTTTTTCTTTTTGACTAATTGAGGGGTTCGCTATTGTTTCTTATCTACTTTTTATTTATGTTGTTATAATTGCGGGGCGTTTTCGTCGGGTGGGGGAGTTTCGGTGGCTACACCGCGCAGGATTATGCGCGTTTGCGGAAGATACGTGTCCTTTCTTATGCGGATTGATTTGAGAAGCGTTCCGTTTGAGAAATATTCGAGGTAGCCTTCCGATTTCAGCCCGTCCCTGCCGTAAGTGTCGATTTTTTCTTCGCCCGGTGCAAGGGTGGCGTCGTCCACGTACTCTGTTTTCTGCGGGATTGTTCCGACAGTTTCGGAACGGCGGCGAATGTTGACTCCGCTCGACACCCCGTATATTTCCGCGCGCAGATATTTGCCGTCCGCCGTCATTCTGACAGTGACGGGAGCGGAAAGCGTGTTTGCAAAGCGCAGGTCGCTTGCGGACGACACCATGGCGTCAAACGATGGCGCGACGTACGATACGGGGAGAGAGTGCGGACGCACGCATGTTATCGTCATATCGGCAAGAAGGGCGCAGTTGTAGAGTGTACTCGACACCTGACACACTCCGCCGCCCGTTCCTTCGACAAACGTTCCGTCGCTTATGATGTACGCCGATTTGAACCCACGTTCTTTGGTACGCGCGCCGACTGTCTGGTTGAAGGAAAATTCGTCTTCGGGGAGTATAACCGTTCCGTCGATGAATTTCGCGGCAAGCGCAATGTTGTGTTTGCGGTTGTCGGGGCTGTCGCCGTAGTAGGTCGAAAACTTGGCTATCATGGTGACTTCGGGCACTTCCGCGCATGCGGTTGCCGATTGAGTTGAAAACCGTGTTGTCATAATGCATAGTATGAAAAAAGCGCACAGAGTGCACACCGCGGTCGCCATAACGCATGATTTGATAACAGATTTCTCGCAGGGATGTTTTTTCATACGCGGATAGTATGTGCGCGCTTTCGCGCATTATCCAATCATTGACACGGAATAAGCCTTATAATATAATTAATAGCGTATAAAAATTTGTATGCAAATACGACCAAACACAAAAACGGAGAGAGTATGGAATATTCTGAAAGTTTCGCAATGTGGAATTCGTCCGACGAACTTACCGCCGACGAAAAAGCAAGACTTGCCGCAATGACGGAAGACGAGAAGAAAGAAAGTTTCTGGCAGCCGCTGGAATTCGGCACTGCGGGAATGCGCGGAATTATAGATATGGGCACCAACAGAATGAACCGTTTTACGGTTCGCCGTGCGACGAAAGGGCTTGCCGATTACATAACAACGCTCGGCGCGGAAGCAATGAACCGCGGCGTGGTCATTGCCTGCGACACGAGGAGATTTTCCAAAGACTTTGCCGTGCTGTCGGCAAAAGTTCTGTCGGCGGCGGGAGTCAAAGTTTTCCTTTATGAGGACGTGCGCCCCGTGCCGATGTGTTCGTTTGCAATCAGATATACGGGCGCGATTGCGGGCATAATGATAACCGCGTCCCACAACCCCAAAGTGTACAACGGCTACAAGGTTTACGGCGACGACGGAGCGCAGATGTCGCCCGAAGCGACGGATAAAGTGGTCGAATTCATATCAAAAACCCCTTATTTCGGCATAAAAGAGTGTTCTGCGAGCTTCGACGCCGAGAGCGTGAAAGGACTTGACGGCGTTATGGTCGACGACAATGTCAAGGTTATCGGCGCAAGCGTGGACAAAGCCTACTTCGAACAGATTGAAAAACTCGGACTTTCTCCCGACGCGGTGAGCAAGTTCGGCGGACGCGTCAAAATCGTTTACACGCCCGTACACGGAACGGGGTATATGCCCGTGACTACTGTGCTTGCAAGAATGGGAATAAACGTGACCGTCGTGCCCGAACAGGCAAAGCCGGACAGCGAATTTTCCACCGTCCGCGTCCCCAACCCCGAAGAAGCCGATACCTTGCGTATGGGAGTAGAACTTGCCGACAAAATCGGAAGCGACGTCGTAATCGGCACCGACCCCGACGCCGACCGTATGGGCGTTGCAATCCGCGACGACAAAGGCAAATTCGTGTTGCTGAACGGCAACCGCATAGGTGTTTTGCTTGCGGATTACATCATGCGCAGGAAAAGAGAAGCGGGAACGTTGCCCGCAAACGGCGCAATCGTCAAGACAATCGTGTCCACAGAACTCGCACGCAAAGTCGCCGACTCCTACGGCGTCAAAACCTTCGACGTGCTTACGGGCTTCAAGTTCATAGGCGAAAAAATCAAAGAATGGGAGAAGTCGGGCGAATACGTTTATCTTTTCGGTTTTGAGGAAAGTTACGGTTCGCTTGCGGGCACTCACGCCCGCGACAAGGACGCAGTCGTTGCGGCAATGCTGTTTGCCGAGATGATATGCTACTACGACAGCATAGGCAAATCCGTATATTCCGTGTTGCAGGACATATTCCGCAAATTCGGTTATTTCTGCGAAACGGCGACGTCGATTACTTTCGGCGGCATAGACGGCATGGACAAAATGCGCGGTATTATGAAAGCGTTGCGCGCCCGCAAGTACGACTCCATCGAAGGCGTGCAGGTGGTTGCGTCAGACGACCTTGTCGACGGAGTGTCGACGCTTTCGGACGGCAGCAAAAAGGCAATAGATCTTCCCAAGACCAACGCGCTCAAATTGCATCTGGCGGGCGGGGACTGGATTTGCGTTCGTCCTTCGGGTACGGAGCCCAAACTCAAAATCTATGCCGCGTCGAGTGCAGACGATATGGCAAAAGCCGAAAGCAAAGCGGGAGCGTATCTTGCCTTTATGAAATCGCTCACCGAATAAATCGAAAGAATAACAGAAATTTTCAAGCAAAAAACACCGCAAACGCGGTGTTTTTTTGTTTGTCAGTTGAGTTGAATGTGTTGATTGCGGTTAAATTCTGCGGTCGGTTTTGTTTTCGGCAAGGTAAAAGAGCGCAAGCACGCCTTTGCCGCAGTGACTGCCGATTATTGCGCCGATGTCCGTTGTGACTATGTTCTGTTTGCCGAAACGTTCGTTGATTTTCTCTTCGAGCAGGGCGGCGTCTTCGGGACAGTCGCCGTGGGCGATTATGACTACGTCGTTTTTGTAGTTCGCGCCGTCGTGTTCCATTTTGTCGACCAGCGACCTTACCGCGATTTTGCGGCCGAGTACGTTTGAGATGTTCACGAGCGCGCCGTTTTCGTCGACCATGAGTACGGGTTTCAGTTTGATTGCCTGTCCGACTATTGCCGCGCCTTTGCTCAGTCTGCCGCCACGGTAGAGATGATAAAGGTCGTTGACCGTGAACGCGTGTCCGATATGTTCGCGCAAATCCGTGACGTATTCGGCATTTTCTTCGAGCGTCGCTCCTTCGCGGCGTTTTTTCAATGCGTAGTAGCAAAGCAGTCCTTCACCCGCGCTTGCGCATTTGCTGTCGACGACGACAACTTTGCGGTCGGGGTATTCCGACATCGCCTTTTCAGCCGCTTGGAGATAACCTTCGTAACTTCCCGACAACGCGGAAGAAAAGGATATGTGCAGAATGTCTTTGCCTTTT
Organism: uncultured Eubacteriales bacterium; assembly: GCA_900545885.1. GTDB lineage: Bacteria > Bacillota > Clostridia > Christensenellales > CAG-917 > Limadaptatus. The sequence continues at coordinate 14,969 of URAF01000003.1, read as the reverse complement.
GCGAGTATCGCCGTAAAAAATTCGTGCGCTTCTTCGACGGGTACGCGGGAAGTTGTGGGCGTTTTGCCCTGTTCGACCAAAGTATAGAAATCGTGAGAGGAAAGATAGGGCGTTTCTTTGCCGTCGTAAACCACGCCGTCCATGACGTAGCTCATAGGCATAATGAGAAATTCGTCCTCTTTAAGGCATTGCGGAAAGTCCGCTGTCAGGTCCGTGGTAATAAAGTATCCGCTCATACAGTAAAAATATCATAAGACAAATCCGATTGTCAAACGAGTCCGAAAAAAGCGCGGCTCTTTATGGAGGTTTAATGTCTGACCAAACGATTATATTTCTGGCGTCATTGGCGGCGGGAGTAGCGGGTACGGGACTGGGCGGTTTGCTCGGTGTATTTCTGGGTGACGCGGGACGCGGTTTTCTGCCGCGTGTGCTGGGGTTCGCGGGCGGAATTATGGTAGGAGTATCCCTTTTCGACCTTGTTCCGCAATCCTTTTCTTCATTGCTGGCGGGCGGACTGAAAACGCAAACGGCATTGATATGTCTTATATGTTCGGTGGGAGCGGGAGCGGTTGCCGTCGCCCTTGCGGAAAAGCTGTCCGACGCCATTATGTGGGCACGGCATAAAACTTTTGCGGCAAGCACCACAAAAGAAAAATCGGTAGTGCAAACCGTAAGTCCGTTGAGCCGAAGAGCGGTGATAAGCGCGATAGCGGACGCGCAAAACGGGACGACGGCAAAAAGCATGTTGCGCACGGGCATAATCATGGCGATTGCTATAGCGTTGCACAATTTTCCCGAGGGGCTTGCAATAGGTGCGGCGGGCAGCGCGGAAACGGCGGGCGGAATAGCGGTTGCACTTACCATTGCACTTCACAACGTGCCCGAGGGTATGTCGGTTGCGGCACCGCTGGCAGGCGGCGGAGTCAAAAAAGGACTTGCCGTTGCAGCGTCCGCCCTTACGGGAGCGGCGACTGTTCTCGGCGCGGTGGCGGGAGTATTTCTCGGGGCCGTCAACGTTTACGTTTCGGCGGTATGTCTGGGACTTGCCGCAGGCGCAATGCTGTACGTGTCTTTTGCCGAGGTGTTTGCCGAAACCTATTCCGCGTCTTCGGGGAAACCTCCTTGCGTCAGCATTATGTTGGGCGTGCTTTCTGCGCTTGCGTTGGGCGCAATATAAAACGCCGCAAAAGCGGCGTTTTTGTTTTGACGTCATTTTTACCACAATCCGATGTTCAGATTGCCGTTTTGAGTATTTCAACCACGTCTTCGTGCGTAAGCGGCGCATATCCGCCGGGGGTGAGTTCCACTTTTGCGGCGATTTCGGGTATGCGTTCCGCAGGAATACCGACTTCGGTGAGAGTAGTGGGGGCTCCGATTTTCTTGAAGTAATCCTGAACAGCCTGAATGCCTGCAAGCGCGATTTCGTCGTCGGTTTTGCCCGTGCAGTCGACGTGCCATACGTTCTTTGCAAAGCGTACGAATTTGCCGATGCAGGTATGACGGACGTATCTCATCCAGTTGGGGAACACTATTGCAAGCCCCGCGCCGTGTGGTATGTCGTAAAATCCCGACAGGCTGTGTTCAATCATATGGCTGTTCCAATCCTGTTTTTTGCCGCATCCGATAACGCGGTTGAGCGCCATTGTGCTGTCCCACATAAGGTTGGAACGTGCCTCGTAGTTCTCGGGGTTGGCAAGCGCGGTTTCCAGATTGTCAACGACGTTTTTGATGATTGCTTCGGCGAGGTCGTCGCTGAGGTTTTTGTCGTCGGGAGCGGAGAAGTACTGTTCGAATACGTGCGCGAGCGTGTCGACGGCACCGTATATAATCTGGTTCTTCGGCAGAGTGTAAGTGTATGTAGGGTCGAGTATCGCGAATTTCGGATACAGGCTGTCGCTGGTGTAGTCCGTTTTCAGGTTCTCGTCCCATTTGGTTACAACAGAGCCGCTGTTCATTTCGCTTCCCGTCGCGGGCAGAGTGAGGATTACGCCGATGGGCGTTGCCGAAAGGCATTCTTCCTTGTTGCGGTAAAACGCCTGCCAGAAATCTCTGTCTGTCTTTGCGCCCGCCGCCATTCCTTTTACGCAGTCGATGACGCTTCCGCCGCCTACTGCCAAGATGAGGTCGATGTCCTTTTTCTTGCAGATGTCGATGCCTTCGTACACCTTCTCGGTGCGAGGGTTGGGCATAATGCCGCTGACCTCGTACACCGTTTTGCCGCAACGCGCGCAAATCGCCGTGACGATGTCATAAAGGCCGCTTTTTTTGATGCTCCCGCCACCGTAGGCGAGCAGTATGTTTTTGCCGTAATTCTGCAACTCGAACGCCAGATTGTCGATTGCGTTACGTCCGAAATAAACCTTTGTGGGATTGTAAAATCTGAATGATTGCATAATGCCTCCTTATCATAATCGGTCGAATATATTTTACTACCTGTCGCGCGGATTGTAAATAGCAAATAGCCGACGGTGCGGCAAGGTTATTCTCTTGACAACGAAAAATAATGTTGCTAATATAATTAGCAGTGTCGACGTAAGATAAACGAGTGATTTGTCGCAAATCAAAACGTTTCTGACGAAGACAATCAACATCGTAATACATCGGGGTGTAGCGCAGTTTGGGTTGCGATAAGTAAACGACACGGACAGCGGGAAGGGAACACCCGTCAACGGATAAAGAGAGGAAACGCAAAACCTTCGGTGAGCGCGAGACGCACTACCAAACACAGGCAGAACGTTTCTGACAAAGATAATCAACATCGTAATATATCGGGGTGTAGCGCAGTTTGGTAGCGCGTACGGTTCGGGACCGTAAGGCCGCGAGTTCAAATCTCGCCACTCCGACCAAATCAAGAGCACCGAATAGGTGCTCTTTTATTTGGAGAGTGGCTCGCTTCAACCTGTCCCGTGACGCTGCGCCGCAAAGCGGACTACGCTATTACGAAGGCGGCCTTTCAAAGCAAGGCACGCGCTTCTACAAATCTCGCCACTCCGACCACGTCGCCGCAAGGCAAATTAAGCAACAAGTCGGGTTTTCCCGACTTGTTTGCGTATAAGCCTGCGGCTCCTTAACCCCGCAAAGTTCTGCGATACTTAGCGGGGACCCCTGATGAGCACCGAGTAGGTGCTCTTTTATTTGGAGAGTGGCTCGCGAAATGCCTTTCTCGGAATACTGCATCTTGACAACCTCATATTCCTGTGCGATGATTGAGTTGAAGGCGGCGATGCCGTTCGTGAAACAATCGGAGGTGCATTATGGAGTATAGCGAAAAAAACCTTGGCAAGATTCTGAAAGATATGTACGAGAACGCTCCCAAGAACGAACAGATACTTATGATAAATCTGTTCGGCGTGAAGTTTGGTTCGATTATCAAACTCAGAGGCTATAATGCGGGAAACATTGTGCGGTATGCGGGGCTCAGCAACTGGTACAGAGCGGAAGTGAGCAAAGGCGTGAAACTCTCGAAGTATGTGGTAATCAAAGAGTCGCAGGACAAACTGCTGGACAGAATGTTCGGTGAAGAATGAAATCGGAAAGTAAATCGGCATAAACCAAAGAGCACCCGTCGGGTGCTCTTTTTTTGTCGCTTATTGATTGTAGGCTTGTGTTGCGTATGGCGTACGGATTATGCGATTACCATTTGTTGTGAACCTTTTCTGCAAATCCGAGTCGCTGTTTCAGAATTATTTCCGTGCCGTCGTCGAGAATGCATTTGCCCGATATATAGCCGAAAACCTGATGAGGTATCATGCACATAACTTTGAGGTCAAACGGCTCGTAGCGGTCGATAATTGGTTTGAAAGTGCAGTCCAGTCTTCCGTCCTCGGATATGAACTTCCATTTTGCCATATATTCGGGTTTTCCCGCATCGTCGCCGGGGATGATGAACTTCGTTCTTCCGATTTTGTGGGATTTGCCGTTGTAGAAAAGCATATCCTCGCTTGCCGCCGACGTATTGCCGAACCCGTATCCGATGTTCCAGCCGAATTTGCTGCCGTCGTCGAGGTGCGTTTGCAGGCTTCCCCAGTACCACGTGTTGTCGTAAGTCCATACGCCGCGTCCCCAGTCCAGAGTGGCAAGGGAAGTTTGCGGATAGAACTTCTTGATTTTGTCGCCGACCGTAAACCAGCCTTCGGCGGTCATGCAGTTGATTTTCTGGTTGTAGTAGAAATATCCTTTTTTGTCGAAAGGTGTGGCGATTACCATGCTTTCTTCGGGGAAGTCGGAAAGAGTAACGTCGAATTTTACGTCGTGACCTTTTTTGTCCGCATTATAAAATTTGCCTGTCAAGTGACGGATTTTGCCGTCGCAGGTGAACGTCATTTCCGTTTTGCCGTTGCGCCAGCTGACGTCGCCGTATTCGGTCGTGCGCGGCATTTTCAGTTTGCCCATTGGGAAGAAGAAAATGGAACTGTTGGTAAACTGCGAGGGAGTGACAAAATCTATGACGGAGATAGACAGCGCGCCGACGTATCCCATATCCGCAACCGTAAGGCAAAGAGCGTGTTCGTCGCAGCCGATGTAGTAGTAATCCCATTCCTTGATTCTGGTCGGGTTTGCGGTGATGTTTTCTCTGTTGTACTCCCAGAGGAGCTTTTTGGCATAGCCGGGATTTGCGATGTTTCCTTGCGCGTCGAGAAGTGGTTGACGCGTCGTAATTTCGTTTTGCATACAGTCCTCCCGATAGGTGAGTACAAATATTTTAGCCCGAAGTTTACGTTAGTGTCAATATTGTTTGAAAAAACGATTGCAAAATGTGAAAATTTGGGATATAATCATTTTCGCGTTGGAGCTTGGTGTAGTGGTAGCACATGGGCCTCTGACTCCCATGGTGTAGGTTCGATTCCTATAGCTCCTGCCAATGCAGACACTCCCGACATTGTTCGGGAGTGTTTTTTCGTATTAAAAAATCCGTCGGCGGAGATAAAACGGATTGAAACGAGGGGAGAGTTTTTTGCAACAATTCGTAAAAGGCAAATGCGCGCCGCCAATTCGGTGCAGGGCGCGTAATCGGAAAAGGAAGTGGGACGGGGTGCTCGGCATTGCGGCGTGAAAAACGCCGCAATGCGCGGCGTTACGTCAGATTATAAAGGGTTGGAGTGCGGCGATGAGGTCGTCGCAATCGTCGGAAGCGATTTCCAGAACGATGGGTTCTGCGAGGTCGAGACTGAAAATACCGAGAATGGATTTCGCGTCGACAACGTATCTACCGCTTTTGAGCGCCATATCGTAACCGAACTTGGCCGTGATATTGACGAATTTTTTCACGCTTTCCGCCATATCGAGCTTAATTGTGACAGATTTCATATCAAAACTCCCGATTAAAAATTTAATTCGTCTGAATTATACAACAAAATGTGCCTATATGTAAAGAATTTGAACGAAATGCTATAACTGTAAACGACATTTTTTGAGGGGAAAAAGAGCGGTTCGGCGGTGTTTTACCTTCAAACGTCGTGCGTTTCGGCGTAAGTTGTCGTCCTTGATTTGCGTGCGTGTGTGTGATACAATAAACATAGTCAAAGATTATCGGGGCGGAGCGTGGTTCAATTAGAGCGTAAACGCCGCCCGAGAGGTGTGAATGGAATACAGAGGCGAAGGCATAGAAGCGCTGGTTGCGGTGCTTGACGATATGCAGGGCGCAAGCCTGATTATGACGGACAAGAAAATCAAATCCTTGCTCAAATGTCTGGCGTATTACGAGGAGTTCCGTGTAGTGCTGGAATATTGCAGCAACGGTTTCGACTACGCGCAGGAAAAGCGCAAAGCCATGCAACACGTCGGTGAGTACAATATTCTCCGTTTGCCCAAAACGCCGAAGAACCTTGTCGCGCTTGTGGTAAACATGCTTGTCGAATTCGACGAAGGCAAGATGGACTTTTTGAGTTTCTGCGGAGAGTTTTTCCCCGCCGACACAAAACAGGCGAGTTTCGAACACTGTTTCCAGAACTTCTTCGAGCCTTTCAAACTTGCGCTCGTAGGACTTGTAGTCGAAGGCGTGCAGGAAGAAGTTCCCATGGTGGAAAGGACGGTGGAATTTGCCGCGAACGGATTGCAGGAACAGACGGAATACCTGCTTGTCGCGTTTGTGAGAGCGGTCAACGAAAGCAAGTTGTCCGAGAGCGACAGGAAGGATTTGCTGCTCATGCTCGAAGGCTTTTCCGCGGCGCTCGACAGCCGTGACACGCTTATGATAAAAGCCGTTTGGCTGGGCATAAAGAAAACTTTGGCGTCGGCGAAAATGTGTGCAAACGAAATCGCAAAGACGGACGAACTCCTGAGGTTATACCTCGTTGTGAAATAGTAGTTGAAAGCGCAAAACGGTGTTTATATGTTGGATTTGACATTTGAACAGCTGAATAACGCAAAATTTGAACTTTACGAAGGCAATCCCGTTATACGCCGTTTCGGCGTAAGCCCCATGATTGCCGATCCTTCGGTGCTCACTCCCGACCTTACCCCCGACGGTAAATGGCGGCTTTACGCGCACGCGCTGTGGGGTGTGTACGAGTATCTGTCGGACGACGGAATAACTTTTGAACGCGGAAGAAAAATAGTGCCGCGCGCAATGCGTCCCGACATGAAAAAAGTTGGCGACGTTTACTATCTGTTTTACGAAAGACTCCAACCGTTATTCGGTCGTGCCGCGGGACTTCTCGGCGGCAAGTGGGAGTCGGAAATTTACGTCACCGAAAGCAAAGACTTAAAAAATTTTTCAAAGCCGCGACCCGTTCTCGGATACACTATGCCTTGCGAGAAAGTGGGAAAGAAGGGGCATTCGCTGTCCAATCCTTTTCTGATTGAAGAAAACGGCGTTTTCCGACTTTATTATTCGGCGGGACTTACTTACATTCCCGACTGCAAGTTTACCGAACCGACGTATATCTGTTGCGCGGAAAGCAATTCGCCGTCGGACGGTTACGTCAAGCGCGAACAGCCCGTCATATCGCCCGACCCCGACAGCCGCTTTTTCAATCTCTGTTGCGGGTGTCTGAAAGTGTACAGGCTGTCCGATTGCTGGGTGGGTTTGCAGAACGGATTGTATACGGACGGCAAGGACAGCAAATCGGCAATCCAGCTTTTGCGTTCCGACGACGGCATCGAATTCAAGTTCGTCAAAACATTGCTTGAACCGCAGATGTGCGGCGCGAGCGACTGGATGGCACAGTTTGTATACGCTTCGCATTTGGTGCGCACGGGCGACGAATTGCGACTTTATTTCAACGCGCGCAACACCGCTTTTATTTTGTCGGGCAGAGAACATATCGGTTTCGCCCGCGCAAAAATCTGACCGATTTTTCCGGCAATCGCGAATTTATATTTGCACCGACTTAAATTTCAATCCAAAAGAAAAATCCGTTCGATTGAACGGATTTTTTAACGGGTTGTCGGTTGCTGTTACAGAATGCCGTTTACCAAAGGCAGTATCACGCTTTGAGAAGCCATTCCGACTGCCGCGAAAAGTACGATAAAGTAAATTATCATTATCACGACGTAAAGGATTACGGATACCAATGCGCCTTTTCCGCAGCTTTTGGCGCGGAGCGGATATTCGTCCTTCCACACCAGATAGAGAATCAGTCCGACAATAGGAATCAGAAAGCCCAGAAATCCCCAACCGAAACTCGCGGAGTCGTTGTTGCGCGGGGGTGCGCTGTAATTCTGATAGTTGTTGTCGGGACGGTAGTTCCCGTTGTTTGGCGCTCCGTTGGAAGCGCCGTTGCTCGGACGACCGAACGGGTCTGTGTTCTGCGATGCCGTGTTGTCTGATTGTTCGAAAGTGGATATGCTGACGGCGTTCCCGCAATGCGGGCAGAATTTGACCGAGTCGTCGATTTGTTTACCGCAATTCGGACAATACATATTTCACCTCGTATTTATTTTATGTGGCAGAGCGGTTTTTGACAAACTACATTCTGGTGGTTTTGTCTTCGCCGATGCCGAGCATTCCGTCCACAGTGTATTTTCTGCCTTCCGTGTCCTTTACATACCCGTAAATTCTTCCGAACGGCAGAGCATAGTATACGTCGACTACAAGCAGGTGTATGGGCATATAGAAAACGTTGTCGATTTCGTATCTCAGGTCGACGCAACCGTGTTCGTCGCGAATGGTCCAGACTTTGGATTTGCGTTTCTCTTTGGAGAACTTGACGGGGGGCATGGGATAGCTTGCGCCTTCAATCCAGATGATGTTCTCGTTGTAGTTGTCCTGGTCTATGGACTGGTTGCGGGTGAGGTTGAACGCAAAGTATTTCTGCTGTCCGTCGATTTCGCATTTGCCCATCGTGGTCAGCCAGTCGTAGTGCGCGAAGAAAGGATAGTATCCTTTGTGGTCGTCGATGATTGCAACGGAGTTGTCGTTGGTCTCGAATTTTTCGCCGTTGACGGTGATGTATCCCGTTGCTTTGAAGAAATCCTTTTCGGAGTAGAGCGGTTTGTTTTCGCCGAAAGGTATGCTGACGTTGGATATGGGCGCAACTCTCTCGACCTGAACGTCGATTTCGATTTTGCCGCTCTTTCTGTTTTCGGACCAGCCTTTCGCGGACGCTTTGCCGTTCATGAGGTCGTTCTTAATGACATAGCTGCTTTTCTTGACGTTCAGTTCGCAGTAATCGTCCACAAGCTGAGACGCGACCTTCGCCTTTTTGACGGGTACGATGTTGCGCCAGCTGTAAATCTTTTTGCTGCGCTTGTCAAACCATACGAAGATAGAAAAGCCGAACGGTCCCGTGTTGTATACGGCGGAAATCAGCGCGCCTTGGTCGAGGTGCACTTCGAATGCTTCCCATTCGGTAAGACGACTTTTTTTCATGAAGTCGGGCATGAGCTTGCCGCAGGGTTTCTTGCAGTCCAGCATATTGAGTTTCTTGAAGGGCTTATCGAACGTGCCGAAATGTGCCTGACCGTTTTCGACAATGCTGTCGGGGGTGGCGACGGGGCGGCGCTTTTCCGATATGTATTCGGGATACTTGTCCATTTTGCAACCTCACATTTTACTTTTGTTAATTTATAAATATCATACAATATATTTTTTTACAAGGTTTGAAACGCTTTTTTTTTGCGAAATTGAACACCGCAAACGAAGTGTCTAATATCTTCGCGGGAGTTTCGGTGCGCAACGCTTTTTGTGCGGCGGGTGGGGTGTATATAAGCCACACAGTAAAACGGGTTTTCGGAATTGTAGCGCAATATGTCAAAATCGCTTGACAAATCTTGCGCGCTGTCATATTATTTACAAGCATCATTTCATCGCGGGGTGGAGCAGTCGGTAGCTCGTCGGGCTCATAACCCGAAGGTCGTTGGTTCAAATCCTTCCCCCGCAACCATTTGCGACGGCTTCGCAAGAGGCCGCCGCACAAAATAAGGCGGCGTAGCTTAGTTGGTTATAGCGGCCGGTTCATACCCGGCAGGTCGTTGGTTCGAATCCGACCGCCGCTACCACAATTCGGCCCCATGGTCAAGCGGTTAAGACATCGCCCTTTCACGGCGGTAACCCGAGTTCGAGTCTCGGTGGGGTCACCAAACAGCAACCGCGTCAGCGGTTGTTTTGTTTTGGAAGCATAGCTCAGTTGGTTAGAGCACTTGCCTTACAAGCAAGGGGTCACTGGTTCGAGTCCAGTTGTTTCCACCATACGCAATCAAAATCGAACCAGATTTTGGTTGCGTTTTTCTTTTGTCAAAGGCGGAGATTATTACAGAGCATAAATACAAACAGCATTTGTTCTCGGAACGCCGTTTGAAAAATCGGTGCGTTTTGCGGTTTCGTTTATCAAATTGCCGTTGCGGCGAGATATTTTTCGCGGAGTTTGTTGCGGCGGTTCCAGACCGTGGTGCGGTTTACGTTGAGATAGCGGGCTATTTCGCTGTGTCCCATTCCGCAGAGATAGCAGTCGAGGACGGCTTTTTCGCCTTCGGTCAGGCGCATTTTGCGGATGATTTTGTCCGCCTTTGCAAAGTCGCGCTCTTCGGCGAAGGCCTCCATCTCTTCGGCCACGTCTTTCGGTTGGCATTTGTCAAGTTGTACGGTGTGGGAGAGTTGTTTACGAATGTCACCGAAGCATCGCCACGCTATGCGGAAAGCCTCGTTTTGCAGGGTTACGGGCTTGCCGTTCGTATCCGTTTTGTAGACGTCGTGCATGCTTTCGCCGATATGTTCGCAGAGGAAACATATAACCGTCTGCACGATGTCGTATGCGTCGGAATAGAGGTTTTCGGGGGCTGCGGAGCGGAACATATCCCTCAACAGACTCTTGTAGAGCGATGAGAATGTCCGCTTTTCGTAACGGCATACGGTACGCAGGGAATAGAGCGTTACAAGCTCGCCGATACGCTTTATGTTGTCGGGAGATATCACTCCGTTCATTACGCTAGCTTTGCGATTTGCTGCTGAAAGGTTAATGTGTTTGCTATTGATCATTTGAATACCTCCTCTTGCCTGGGTTCGGCAGGAGAAACACAGCATAGAGAGGCTGAATGCTTAAAATTTTTGATAAATGTCAACAGTCAACGGTAAAGGAGAAATAATTGCGTCACGGTTTGTTGGACGGCGTTTTCGGCAATTATTTCGGAAGTTGACTGATGACTCTCTATGCTAAACAAACCTGACGAACAAGAAAGAGGAGGCGAGAATCAAACATATAAGCAGACCGTTATGGGGGAGTATACCGTTTGACCGTTTTGAGGAATGGCGTGCGGAAGGGAAGAGTCGGTTTTATAAAAACAAAAGCCCCGATTTTCGTCGGGGCTTTTTTCTAGCGGGCTTTTGAAGAAAATTTCTATTTTATCGTCGTAAAGTACTATCCGTTTTACCAACAGACTTACTATTAGCCGAGGTTCGTTTTCAAGCGCGGAAGAGTAATAGGTTAGGATGTCCTTTTCGGAAAGTATCGGAACGGTTTTGTTTTGCTCTACGGCGATTTTTTCGTCGAGTTCGCGTAAACGGGTTTCCAGTTCGTGCAGGCGTTTATTGGTTGTGTCGGATATTATTCCGCGTTCGATTGCGGCGACTATGTTGTTCAGCGCGGTTTGAGTTTGCCGATGTTCCTTGAACAGCATGTTTAGCAAAACTTGTTCTCCCGCTTGCTTGGTCTGTTCCTGCAGCAGGCTTTGCACGATTCCCGTCATGATTTTTTTGTCGTTCATTGCCGACACTACGTTTTCGATTACGAGATCTTCCAATGTCTCTTTGCGCACGATTTCCTTTGAGCATCCGTTGCGATGTTTTTTACGACCTATGCATTTGTAGTAGCGCACTACGGTTCCGTCATGCGAGGTGCCGCATTCCGCGCTGATCGGACACCCGCAGTATCCGCATATCACTTTGTTTCTCAACAGGTATACCGTTTTAACGCTGCGCGAACCCGGTTTGTTTTTTTCGGCTATCAAGCGCACTTTTTCGAAGATTTCCGCCGAGACGATTTGCGGATACATATTGTTATAAACTTCTCCGTTAACACGGTAAATTCCGGTATAGCGTTCGTTCACGAGTATTCCGTAAAGATTGTTGGGCGCAAAAGGTTTGCCGTTATGGTAAATGCCGTTTGCGTGCAAGTGGCGAATGATTTCCGGGACATAAGTTCCTGCGGCATATTGCTCGAAAACATACCGAACTACGGCAGCCTTTTCTTCGTCAACGCATATTTTTTTGTCCTTTACATAATACCCGTAAGGGATTTTGCCGCCGCAGAACAATCCTTTACTGCGGCTTTCCCTCAGCCCGCGCATTATCTTCTGGGACAGTTCGGCAGAGTAGTATTCCGCAATGCCTATATATACGTTTTCGAGCAAAATACCGTCCAGATTTTTTGTGCCGTCAAGGTTGTCGGAAGTGCGTTGCGTCGCGGATATCAGAACCTTGCCGTTGTTTTTAAGTCGTTGTTTGTTGATCGCGACCTCGACGGAATTTCTTCCGAAGCGGTCTATCGCATACACCAGTACGACTTCCCAAAGCGAATTGCGCTCGCTGTCCGAAAGCATTTGCTGAAAAGCCGCGCGGTTGTCGTTTGTGCCCGTTGTGGCGCGGTCTATGTATGTCTGTACAACGGTCAAACCGTTTGTCTCGGCATACTTATTGCACACCCTGAGTTGTCCTTCAATGGATTGCTCGGTTTGACTCGCGCTACTGTATCTTGCATATATAACTGTCACATATTTTTATGGACACTTTTTATCAAGTATTGCTACACCACCAAATTCAATTTTTCGTTTCAAAAGGGTTTTGATGGGTACTGCGATTATTTTTTAGCAGATTGCTTTATCTGCGAATGATAGAAGTAATTTATAATGATGGGTTTGCCTGTGGGGTTGCGCAGGAAAGGTTCTTCGTCGATTACATACATGAAATCGTTTGCGCAGGCGTAGTCCGCAACCTTTTGGTCTAACATCTTCCAATAGGTCGTATCGTTCTTATTATAGATTTCGCGGTACAGCGGCAAAAGGGGGGGATACTTTTCCTCAATATAGTTCATGACGTCTGCCTTGAAATTGCCGCGCAGATTCAGATTTTCCAGCCAGATATAGTCGCAGAAGTCCTTGATTTTTTCAATAATGTCAAATACTTCGGTGATTTCAGGGAATATGGGCGATATAAAGCAGGTTGTTCGTATGCCTTCTTCGTGACACTTTTTCATTGCCGCAATCCTGCGCTCTATGGAAACAGCGCTGTCCATATCGTTCTTGAAATTTTCGTCGAGTGTGTTTATCGACCAACTTATAAGGGGAGACGGGAAAGTCTTTATCAAATCAAGGTCGCGCAGCACAAGATCTGACTTGGTGGTGATAATAAGGTTTATTCTGCTGCCCTGCATTTGCTCTAAAAAGGCGCGCGTGCGGCGGAACGTTTCCTCCTGCGGATTATAAGCGTCCGTGACCGAGCCTACGATCATCGTCTGCCCGTCGTACCTCTGCGGATTTTTGATCGGCTCCCAATGCTTTACGTCGAGAAAGGTTCCCCACGGCTCGTCATGCCCCGTAAACCGTTTCATGAAACAAGCATAGCAATACTTGCATGCGTGCGTGCAGCCTACATAGGGATTTACGGAATATCCCGCTATGGGCAGGTTTGATTTTGTGAGTACGGTTTTTACTTGTATATCGCGTATCTTTACTTCGTCCATATCAGCCTCCCAAATTGTTGAGGATGCGTTTCAGATAACTTTCAAATTGCTCGACCTCCTCGTCCGAAAAGCCTTTATAATAAATTTCTTCGATCTCTTTTGTCACACCGTCGTATTTATCTTTGAGTGCGGCGGCTTTTTCAGTCAGGCATACAAGTGCGCTGCGCCTGTCGTTCGCGTTCTCTTCCGTCCGGATAAGTCCCTGTTCCTGCATTCTTGCGAGCATGGCGGTGAGCGTCGTCTTTGCAAGGCCGCTTTTTTTTGAGATCTCCGTCGCCGTCATTTTTCCGCCCTGCCAGAGTACATACAGAATTTTGCCCTGCGCGCCGTTGAACGCATCGATATTCTTTTCTTGCAATATCTTATCGAACCTGCGCCCGCCGATCTGTTTTATTTTGGAAATCAAAAATCCGCCTTGTCTTTGCTTCATATCCCGAACTCCTTTGGAAATTCCTGTATCATCTCATCGGTCGGCACGACGCCTTCCAGAGCCGCTTTCATAAAGACGGGGACGCCCCGCGCCTTTGCCTGCATACATAAATTGTCCGCCCATTCCTTTTTTGTAGGAATCTTTCCCTTGCAGTTTCCCGTTTCTGTGCCGATGACCGTCCAACCGATGCCCGAAAAATCGACCTCTCCCACGCCGTCGTAGAGCGGCTCAAACGTGACATGATAATGCTTTGCTTTTACATTTCGCCTTAAAATTTCTATGCGCTTTCTTTCCGCTGCACAGGTGACGGTCACGCCGAACCAGAGATTATCAAGATCGGTCTGTATATTCAGCCGTTCGGGGCGCTTTGTCAGAAAAAGGTATTGATTGTGCGGTGTCTGCGCCGCCTTTTCAAATACTTTTTCCGTCCAGTCGAACTGCCAATATGCAAGGTCGCTCATGCCCGTGAGCAGAAAAACTTTCGGCTCCTTTGTATCGAATAAACGAAGTTTGTTTTCAAAAAACTGCGGTTTGGAAAAGTCGTCCGTGATATGAAAGCGGCGGCAGTTGCTGCGCGCATAGCAATATCGGCAACCAATCGGACAGCCAATAACGATATTCAGATTTTTGATCTTATCTTTGATGGGAAACACCATAATTTATTTTTTCCGCGCTGCGGCAAATTCGCCGTAGCCATTCCAACCGAATACCGCTTCGATGCTTTCTTCCGCATAAACATTCTTTACGTTGCAGATATGTAGAACATGGTCGTCCGCATCCGCGGTCTCACAGACGCTGGCAACAATGGCAAGGCGAGTATCTTTGGGAACTTCAATATCCGTGCCGCCGAGCTTCTGCATAGCAACGCCGAATTTTTCGACTTTATCCGTATCTCTGCCCGAAGAGGTACCACATGCTATAAGTGCGCCCGCAAGCGAAACGCCGGGAACCGCAATAACCACTTCTTTATTTTTTGCAAGAAGTTCCAGCGTATAAGCCCCCTTGTTCAATGAAAATACGACTTTCCCGGGGTTGGTGGAAGCATATGTCCAAAAAGCGAGCGTTGCCATGTTCGTTTTCCCGGTCGGCTTTTGCGTGCAAATAAAGATCATGGGGTTGGGCGAAGTGAAAACGGGTGCCTGTGCGATCTTGATTTCTTTCATAACAGTATCCTCCTGAAATTATATGTACTATATAGTACGAATACATAATACTATATGGAACTAATCCTGTCAAGAAAAATTATAGGCAAAACGATAATAAATTCCGATATTTTAACCGTTTGGCACCATGGCGTGTGCTTGGCATAGACAAGTGGCGGCGCGCTGACGCGCTCCGCCAGACAAGCACACGCCGCTACAAAACAATAAGGCTGAACGGAAAGCGAGAGCGAAGCGGAGTCGCCCGCTGAACCGCTTGGGCGC
>URAF01000002.1 GCA_900545885.1 uncultured Eubacteriales bacterium | reverse complement strand
GCGCCCAAGCGGTTCAGCGGGCGACTCCGCTTCGCTCTCGCTTTCCGTTCAGCCTGATTATTTTGTAGCGGCGTGTGCTTGGCTGCGGCGAGCGTTAGCGAGCCGCACTTGTCTATGCCAAGCACACGCCACGGTGCCATTTGGATATTTCCAAAAATTTTTGATTATAAATAAATGCTGTTTCTATTCGCTTATAGTTTTTGATTTTATGTGGTAGTTAATGCCTTTCCTTTTACAAAAATCAATAACCTGTTGTGCTAACTCATTATAGTATTGTTTGTGATTTTTGTATGCGCTTATTTGTTTGTTATAATGAAGTCGTCCAAAAATAATCTTATCGACAAATGATATGGTTTCCAATATATCATTAATGTCTTGTTGAATCATATTTGGCGTGGGGTAAGGCTCAACGCTTACCCACGTTTTACAGCCTTTGTTATGCAATTCTTTTAACGCTTCAATGCGTTTGTCAAAAGGAGCCGTATTAGGTTCCATTTCTTTTCGGAATTCTTCCGAAAGAGAAACCAATGTAATTCCGTACTCATTTTCCTTAGAATATTTTGCAAGCTCTATTGGCAAAATTCCTTTTGTTAGAGCTGTGCATTTTATACCATTATTGTTTAGCTTCTCAATTATTTTTAGACTTAATTCTTTAATTTCGTCATACCCATACATAAACGGATCCGTCGTAAAACAAAGGTGTACCGACTCAATTTTGTCCTTAAGTCTTGGAATTTCTTTGTCTAAAAGTTGCAACGCATTAGACACCAGCTTAGGTTCACACCATTCTTCATATGATTTTACTTTGCCAAAGCGCTTTGCCATCATCATAGCATAACAAGGATATTTACAACCATGGGCGCAACCTTGAACGTGATTGATGGTGTAATCACCGTATTCAACTCCAGTTTTATAAAGCAAGGCGTTTCTTATTATTGTGTCACTAATTTCCATTTGATGCACCTACAATATATTTATCTTTTTTATAGTTACTTGACCGACTTACATAACCCAATTTCTTAATCTTGCCGTCTTGTATAAGAGGTTTCAAAACGTGTTCAAGAATTTGGTTGCCGTTAAGCATAGTGTTTTCGATAATGAAACTTTCAATAGTTACGTACTCTATTTCGCCTTTGCCCACAAAATATTCTAACAACAATTTTTTTGCAGTGGTTGAATGTAACTCTGTCATCCAATCTTTTTCATCCTCTTTGGTAAAAAAGCTCATTTGCAGCGAGGCGCTTTCGGTTTGATTTTTGTGGAAGTCCTTGCCGTTGAAAGTATCCCAGAGTGCCTCCTTTAATTTTTCTAAACCTTTTATGTTTGGTGTAAAAAACATTATTTGATAAAGCTCCATATTCTTTACCGTCTTAAATTCATAAGCGAAGGAATACTTTATGTTGCCTACTCTCAATTGATTGGTAATATGCATGACCATATCATCCTTAGATGTGCAGCTAATTTTTTCTTCTGCACAGAACTTTTTCATTTTATTCTTGTCTTGATTACGGACAAAATCACTCGTAAACACGTTAAAGATTAGCTCACAGTAAGTTTTTGATAAGAACTTTTCGAGCACGGAAATTTTAACGGTGCAAAAGTTATAGGGGTCAACGAATACCAAATTGGAAGAACGCTTCGGATAGCAATTAAAATATTTCTTGAAGAATTCTTCATCGCTCAAAAATGCATTTACATCCATATTGCGTATGACAATATGGATATTCGGTGCCTTTACTCCAACATAATCATTAATAATCGTAGTGATTATGCGTAGTCTGTCGGGACTTATATCATTTAGGATAAGATTGAAGGTTTTGTCCCTGTGCTGCAAAGCAAAACCATTGAATAACTCAAGAACCTTTATTGCCGTTCCTTTCCCACCATCGGTGTAAAGGCCTGCATTGCACATACAATCGATAAAGTTGATATTTTTCACTTCGTCCACATTAGACATAATGCAAAGCCACTTCTCAACATACTTGGAAACATATTCGATTTTATATGTAGTTTGCGGCTTCTTTTCGTCCAACAACTCTTTGTTAGTCGTTAGAAAATCCATAGTGACAAGACTTGTTTCAACCATTAGATATTTCTCCCTTTCGTAAATTTACTTAATTGTCGCTTCAACAACTGCAATTTCTTCTTCAGTTAAGTCATACATAGAATACATTATGTTATCAATTTGCATTTCAAGTTCAACAGTATCCGAAAGAATATCATCAATCTTTAATCGGGTTATTTCTTTAGACAACGCGGTAATTTTATTTAGCGCCTCAATATGTTGTTTTATAGGAAGATTGTTGATCATATCCTTAGTGAAATTGATCCCGCCATTGTAACTTGAAGATGCATATTTTTGTTTCACATAGAAAATCATCAGCTTGGAATTTATGATTCCCATTAACAAATACAGTGTTCCTTCCGGCGCAGGTATCACCATTGTTGATTTGCCGGGAATTATTTCTCCCTTCAAATCTATACAAGCGTCAAGCAAAGTCAATCCTTTTATGATTATTTTCCTCTTCAAAGATTTTTCACCATACGAATTAGGGAAATACTCTAAAAATCGAGTTTTATCTACAACAGGATATAAATACTTATCTTTTAAGTATTTCATCTCCTGATAGCCCCATCGAGGAACAAACCTTCCGATTGTTCCTGTATTAATAATCTTCAAATAAGTATTATCAAATTCTTCGTAGGAATCCAATTGATCAAGTATTTCCTTTAACTTGTAACAGTCGGATGTAGCACAAGCGTTTTCGCAAACAGCATATTCACTCAAAGGCACCGCGTCTTTCTCTACTTTTGCAATAAACTCAAAATAATCAGAAAATGCGATATCCAAAATATTAACTTTAAGGAAGTAGGATTTATCAATGGTATTGATAACTTTTTCTTTGTCCTTATCCCTTATTGTAATTAAAATGGGTGATTTTTGCTTCGTAATAGTCGTAACAATAGAGTCAACCAAAGCAGAATCGAACACATCCCTGCCTGATTGATAAA
The DNA here is from genome assembly GCA_900545885.1 of uncultured Eubacteriales bacterium. Classification (GTDB taxonomy): domain Bacteria; phylum Bacillota; class Clostridia; order Christensenellales; family CAG-917; genus Limadaptatus. The sequence continues at coordinate 160,938 of URAF01000002.1, read as the reverse complement.
TAGATTTAATATGGTATAACAAGCTTGTTCTAAGCTTCTCACCAAACGGTCTTGATATCCACTTATCCGGAGTGATAAATATTAAGCTACCAGTTTCATTAAGCAAATTAAAGGAACGCTCAAAAAAGGCTATGTAGATGTCCCAATTTCCTTTGCAATATTTATATTTGTTGGAAATGTAATCTCTTAACCCGCCCATACCACTATTCATCATATTTTCAGAATCAATATATGGTGGGTTCGCAATAATAATATCAAATCCATCTTTAATTCCGAACATCCAGTCAGCATCAAACCAATCTGTGACAGTGTTATTAAACGGCTCCCATTGGAAAAGGGCTTGATAGAGAGCAGATGCCATTTTGTTATTGTTCAGGGCCTCTTGAAACATTGATTTTTGTATTTCGCTAAATGCAAGTTTCAATTCATTTTTTGTTTCAGCGTCATTTGCACTGAAATACTCTTCTCGAACAGCTTTTAGTTGGTCAATATGCTCTTGATTCTCAAAAATCGACATTTGATTTGACGAGACATTCTTCTTTACGTCACTATCGTGCGGCAAAAAAAGTAATGTATTCGCAATGATAAACTTAAAATCAAGGTTTGGAAGCGGATTTATACCCCTATTCGGTTCGTCATCATAAACTTTCTCTTCAATAACAAGCGACAAGAAACAGCGCAGGCGAGCAATTTCGACTGCGATAGGTTGGATGTCAATTCCGAAAATGGAGTTTTGAATAACCGTAAGTTTACGAATATAATCCAAAGAGCCGGCATTAAATTTCTTTTCAAATTCTTTTCTAATCAAGAAACTAACGTTTTCGGTTGCTTTGTTGAACCACAATGTAGCGTCCGGATCAATTTCTTGTAGCATATAGACTATTTTTTGCAGCACGCCGATAGGAAAAGCTCCCGAACCACAAGCGGGATCGAGCACCGTAACAGAGTATAATGCATTTACAATTGCTTTCTTTTCTGTTTCAGAAAAAGATATAAGTTCGTCATCTTCCTTGCCGTAACTTATGAGTGCTTTCAACTTTTCTTCTGAAATTCCCGTTTTTGTTTTAAGATGCTCGAGAATACTGCTATCAACCATATAATCGACGATATCTCTCGGCGTATAAAAACTGCCGGTACTCTTCTTTGCGTTTTCGCCGGTTTCCGGATTGATTTCCGCAAGTAAGTTTTCAAAAATCCTACCGAGCATTTCGGGGTCGATAGACAATTCGATATCGTAAGACGTGTTTTCGTCAACCGTAAAGTTGTATTGTCCTAAAACGGCATAAAACCTGTCGAACCAATCGTTTGGAATGGTTACAACACCATATTGCCCGGATTGTAACTCGGGAGAAAATTTGTAATGATCGTCAACATGAGGGCTGAAAAGTCCACCGTTCAAATAAGGTATTTGAGAATAAAACTGTTCTTGTGCAAATTTTCCTTTACGACGCGGAATACTCGTGTTCAGCAATTCAAAAAACAGAGGTTCAAGCACATCGTGATAGTAATTGCCGGCAATTTTAATATCTTTGGTGTTGAGCAGTGTTTCAGGAATAAGAGAAACTCCGTTTTCGCTCTTCTTTTCTTTTAGAAACCAACAAAAAACTATACGACCGATAAGTCGCACTGCAAATTCGGCATACTTATTTTGATCAGTAACGCCGTATATATTAAGTTCTCTATTGAAAGTCTTGCCATCACGTTGTCCACCAACCAATCTTGTAAAACAAGCGGCGATTTCGCTGTAAAATTGCTTATTTACAACTTCGACAGAAAAGCGGTTGATGAGTTCGTCAAGGGAATTTACTTTCCCTTTCCCTATTAAGAAGTCATACGCGGTTTTTGTTTTTGTACCATAACCCAAGCTGTATGAATATCTGCGAGGATTTGACAATACTTTTACGACCTTTTCGCCGTTGAATTCATATTTGCTTGTCAAAAGAGAAAAGCGGTAATTGAGCTTGTCGGCATTTGCAAAAGCAACTATGGCATTGTTTATTCCGAGTCCACGCAAAATCTTAAACATTTCTTGCGTAATGGTGACACGGCGATTATGAGAGCCTGTTTTAAGTATAACCTCAAAGACCGTCACCTCGCACTTGTCGGAATATCCCAATTGATTAACCGATTCGAAAATGTTGTTTTTGAACTCAACTTCATGCCTATCCGAAACAAAATCCGGCAATAGTATATCCTTGACAACATACAAAAAGTTATCAATGTGGTATTCTTTTTTTAGTATCTCTTCTGCTTCTTTAATCGTTATCATTTCTCAAATCCTCGGTAAACATTATTACTTCCGCTTGTGCGTCGATTGCTTCAACTCTTGTTTTTATTTGAATTATGTAGTGTACGGGTATCTTGCGTTTTAAGTCCAAGAGGGTATCTGTGGCAGAACTTTTTTTAACCGAAATCGCCGCCAAATATTTCAATTCGCCGTCACTCAAATCGTCATATTTTTTTATGACATCAATAAGATCTGCAAGATAATCTTTTTCCGTCGGGCAAACAACTAACAACTGTTGCAAGTTTTCAAGAGCTTCGCTTTTTCTCTTATCCATTTTTATTTTCGGATGCGGTTTTTTAATCTCATCACGCAAAATTTTGAACTTCCTGTCAAGTTCTTCATCATACTCGTATCCGTTTTCTTCGAGCGACGATGCAAACAAATGGAGTACTTTATCAGCCGGTACAATTTGTGCCTGACTCGCAGAAGGTAGTGCGTATGCAAACAATGTGTTATCGCCACGCTTTGCGAACGAAATGGCGCATGCTTCTCCTTGATTCTTTCTAACGATTCTTGCCCGTTCGGGAATAGCATACACAGAATCAGCCAAACTCATATTGTGTTTGACAGAATTATATATGTTTCGATATTCGTTATCCCAACTTCTATCATTGCTTTTTTCGTCAGCCTCTTCATAGCGATTTCTGAAGTAACTTTGCAATGTTTCATCCGGTGTGAGCGTTTTTGTATCACTTCCGACAATGTTGTTTATCAAAAGCATTTTCAGTGTCGAAATGCCTTTGATAAGCGTATTTTCTTCGCCTATATCAGTAGGGAAAAAGTTGTAGATATAGATGTTATCAAACATTTTTTTATTGATACGGTTAATACGCCCGATCCTTTGAACAACCCTTGTAGGATTGTAAGGAATGTCGTAGTTGATAATAACGCCTGCTCGGTTAAGGTTAAAGCCTTCGCTCAACGCATCGGTTGCCACAATGATATCATATTCGTTTAGCTGTTCTTCTTTTTTGCAAGATGCGTCAAAATTACGCTTTACTATGCTTCTGTCAATCTGAGAAGCACCACCAGTGTATAATAGAACCTTAAACCCATCTTTTTCGAGGCAATCTTTTACATATTCGGCGGTGTCTGCATATGTCGAAAAAACAACGATTTTTTGTTTTGGATTTTCTTCGAGCGATGTTGAAATTCGTTTTTTTACAACATTATATTTGGGATCAATACCCATTTCGTCGCTTCCAAACCAATCTGTGTATATCCTTTTCAATAGCTCAATATCGCTTTTAACCGCGCAGATAAATTCTTCTCTAAAAAACGATTTTTCAATCGGAATTGCTTTCTTTTTGATTTTGTTTATATCAACACCGATTTCGTCTATGCTCTTGATTTCGTCAAGCGTTTCTTGAATTTCCTCGTCATCGGGATCCGGCAAATATCCGCTTTTTTTGATAGGAACATATCCTTTATCCCACCATTTAATTATATTTTCGTAGGATAAAAGGATACTTGTCAACGTTGACTTAAACGCAGACTTCGAACTTTCAAAACGCATTACCAATAATCTTTTTATGAACATTGCCAAGTTTCGTTGAGAAAGCTGAATATTCATCTCGCCGAAAAACTCGCCGTACTGTTTCATAAACGCATCAGGATTTACAAGGTACGCAGACGGGTTATATCTCGCACAAATGAATTTGTTGCTTAACAAATCAAGCGTATGCAAGTATAAAGGACGAATGTCAGCCAAATCATATTCTACAAGTTCTGGACCGACAATTTTCGGGAATTGAATGTTCTGCGCTTTCAAGTCATCCGCATATTCCTTTATTTCTTGTAAATCTATACGACTGCGACGAACAATAACCGGGTCAATCAACATCCTCAGTTGTTGACTAAGCTTGTCGAGTTCGGCTTTTATTTCAGCTGTAAGATGTTTCTTTCCTTCCTTTTCCAAACGATTATATTGTGCAATCAATTCATGAAAGCGCACCCCGAGATTATCTACAGAGTGAATGGTGGAACGGCTTGGCGTTTGGAACAGTTTAATCAACGCAAACAAATCCTGCGGTCTATTGTTGTATGGCGTCGCCGTAAGCAAAATAACTTTGTTGTCAGGGTGGGAACGAGTAAGTTGATGTAATAATTGATAACTGTCGCTTAACTCGTTGCGGTAACGATGGGCTTCGTCTATAATGTATAAAATCGGGTTAGGATCTGACGAATACGCATCATATAATTCTTGAATTCTTCCGCTACTGCAAACTCTGACTCCCCGAAGTCCAAAATCTTGTTGATAATCATTCCACTGATCCACCAAGTGCGGCGGAGCAATTATAACTGTCCGTTTGATATCCAAATTATAAGCGATTGCGGAAGCCACGACAGATTTACCCAAGCCTACAACATCGGCAATAATTACACCATTGTTTTTATTGATACAATCAACACCATATTTAATAGCATCCAACTGATATTTTAGATTTGAAAATTTACCATCTGAAATTTCATAAGGCGATTTGACGATGTTATTCTCGAGTGAAGCGTATAACTCAAATAAAATTCTAATGAAAATTTGATATGGCGTAGGCTTTGCAAAGATCCAAAGCTTTGTTTTTACACTTTCAATAAAATCGTTATTCCCGTTTTCCACACACACATCGATAGCTTTACTGTCGTTCCACAATTGTTCGAAATGCTCGGAATACTCATCGTACTTGCTGTTATCGCTATATCTTTCATTCATTTCACCTTGCCCACGCAAGCCATTATAAGTAAAGTTAGACGATCCCTGAAAAACAACCCCTTTTTGATCGCCGAAACAAGAGTACTCTGGTTTGTTTGTCAGTATATATGCCTTTGCATGGTTTGGAGAAGAAGTAAGCCTGATTTCGAGTGTTCCGTTCTCAATTTTTTCAAGAAACATTTTAAAAATCTTTTGGCTATCGGTAGAGTCAAATTCTTCAGATAGAGATGATTTATTAAACAACTCAACAAAACTATCTATATAACAGTTTTTCTTTTGAGAATTATTCAATCTATTGTATCCGCGCACGGCATATGTTTCAAGCATTTCGTCGGGACATTCCTTTACCGCATTACACAAATCCACTACTGCATTCGGATCAATAGTGTTGCCAACCAAAATTCTTATTTTTTTGTCTTTAAGATCTTCAGCCAATGCATTGAATCCGGAAAAGTAGAAAAACGCAGTCAGAATATCAACGCTTTCAGCTTGTTTTAGAGAATTCTTTAACGAATCCAACATCGTTTTCGATCTATTATCAATAATTGAAGCCATAATATTTTCCTTCTTATCAATATTATTTTTGTAGAATTTCCCAGTAACCCGTACGGGTATTACCAACACGGGCAATAACACCTTTTTCTTTCAAACCGTCAAGTGCGCGTTGAACCGTTTTGACGGTTTTAGAAATTTCCGTGGAGAGTTCTTCACGCGTCAGATTCGGTTGCAATTTCAATAACTGATAAACCGCTTTCTCTGTTTTGGACAAAGCAACAGAGACATTTTGCCTCGGTTCAGGGACATTTTTTAGCGCATTAGGGTCATTTCTCAAAAAGATAAACGAGAAACCTATCGGGGTTTTTTCATAAGAACACATAACATTTTCGGCATTGCAAAGAGCATAAACACGCTTAAAACCGCTGCCGAAAGATTCAATATCGTGACATAGATACAGCACTTTTGCAATCAACTCGTTTCGTATAATCGAAGATAGGTTTTTTGTCGCAAAATCTTCGGGAGAAAATTCAGAAGGAAACGTTCCGGGATTATATATTACAACTTTACCGGGATGAATATCAATTTCATGTTGAGAACCCGTTCCATACTCTGCGTGTGCAAAACTGTTTATGACAATTTCGCGCAAAGCTCTGAGCGGTATTTCGGGTATCTCTTCTCTAGTAACGCTACCGATTTCTGCACGCCAACGAATATTCTTTTTGATATAGGTAAGCGCAGTGTCTACAAGTCTAAAAATATTATCTTCGGTTCGGTTTATATCCAAAAAGGTTAACTTCTCATCACTTGCAAACACTGCCATTTTAAGTGTAACAGGACCGTTATTTCCAAAGAGAACATATCCCGCATTATTCAAATCGCCATTTTTTAATAAACTGAGTTTATTAAGCAACTTTTCTGCGTCATATCCGTCGTCGGGCAATCTTCCGCAAGCGATGGCGCGGTTATAAAAATCTTTCAAAGCCGACTCGTCAATATCCTTAATCGTGTAAGGAGTTTCAAATTGTTCCCATCTCTCGGAATACTCGCTTGCAACCATCATTTCTTTAAGTTCGGCAGGCGTCAATTCGCGACTTTCGTCTGCAACTCTAATATAATATTTTCCGTAAGCCGAATATGGTTTGTTTCGCCCGCTGAATTTCACTTCGATTATATCACACCCGTCAATCGTGACTTTTTGAATTTGAGGATAAATTTGCGGTTTTACACTTTCAAAAATCACTCTCGAAACATCGCGCAAAGTTGATTCAACAACCTGCAAGCCTTTTACATCACCGTTTGGCGCAACACCGAAATATAAAATACCTTTTTCATGCTTATTTAGTATTGCAACGATGTCTTTCATTGCATCGTGCATTTCACTTGTACTTTTCTTAAATTCAAGTTCTTCCGTTTCGTGTCCGAAATTTATCATCTCAAACCTCCACTCTATGATTTCAACAGTAGTATATCAAAATAAGAGACAAATGTCAAGATTAAATGTCCCTTATTTTGTCCCTTGTCCGCTGTTTATTAAAATAATTGTCGGTTTGTAAATGTAAATTGCACGCATAAAAAAGTTTTATAAGAAAATATATCATAAAAAACACGTTCAAATGTGATATGCACATCTTGAAACGATTAACTTTTGATGCTTAATGTCAACGTTATGTGATTTGTTGACCATATTGAGATTAGTTTTTACTTATCCATAAATTGCCATATATCTTTGTCGCATTTTGATAAAGTATTCATACACAGTTGCTTGCGCACGAGATAAAACTCTGCCTATCTCGGGGTAACTCAAACCATTTTGGCGGCATTCCAAAGCGATACGCATATTTTCGGTTAAATTCAGGCTTTCCACGATTATGTCATATACGGTATAGTCTTGTGCGACTTCTTCTTTGATTTCGTAAGACGGCTCGCTTACAGGCGTCAGGGCGTCTAAACTTACCCTGCGGTAATAGTCGCTCATTTTTCTATTTATCAATTTCATCATTTTACGAATACAGGCAATTTCGATTGTAATCGGCTTACCTTTCTTGTTGCAAAACAAAACGTCGCTTAAACGCTTTCCGTAATGTTCGCAAAGATACAACGCTCCTTCTTGGACTAAATCGTATGAATCGCTAAAAGTATGTCCTAATTCGTTTTTGTGCTTAATATCGGCATACAGGTCGGCATACATTTTTTGTGCGCGATTTCCCGAGTAACCTATTTGGAAACGTAATTCCATAAAGGCAATAAGTTCTGCCATTTCAAGCACGTTGTTGTGTGAGATTTCTTCTTTCAGAACTCTAAAATTTAATATTTTTGTTTCCATTTGGATTTACCTCCGATTTATTTCGCCTTTCGGCAAAAACGGAAGTAGCACCGGGAAAAGATAGACGGTTTTTACTTTGTAGTTTGTTAGACGGAAGTCAACGAAACAGCATAAAATTTGTTGCGTAATTGTAATAAAAAGATTAAACACCAAACTGATGTTCAACCCCAAGAAACGAGAAACTCAATATAAATTCTAATTCTAACGCCTTAAAAGTTTTCTGTAACAAATTTTTGCCGTTGACTTTCGCTTTTCACTTTGCTACAAACGCAGACGAAAGGCGATACATCGGAGCGTTGTATAGTGTCATATAAAGAGTGTCCATAAAAATATGTCACAGTAAAGAACTTTGACGAGTTCTGGTTTGATTGCGGAAATGTCAAGGCGTTCGCCTTTGAGTCTGATGAGGTCGGCGTCGACGGACGCATTGTAATCGTCAAGCGCTTTTTTCGCGGCAGTAATATCCGCTTCCACTCCGCTCTCAACCGCCGCTTCGTATGCGGCTGTCAGTTCCGCCTGTTTTGCCTCAATTGCCGAAAGTTCTTTTTTTGCCGCGGCAAGCTTGTCAACCGCCGAAAGTTTTTCTGCATACAGTTGGTCTATTTTTTCGAAAGATCCGATTTTATGACCCAATCCGCTCTTCTTGTCGGCGTTGTCGTACCACTCCGAATAGGTGTGGCTTAGCCCGTACTGTTTCATAAAATCGTAATGGTCGTTGATAAGATAGTAGACATCGCTTTCGTATTTGGTGGTGAAATCTCTGTGCCAACCCATGACTTTGTCATAGGACTTGACATCGGTTGCCGCCGAAAGAGAGGCATACTCCTCTTCGTACTTGGGACGGTTGACGGCGTCGAATATCGCGGAAGGCAGCAGCACGAGCAAGATTGCGAAAACTGCGGTTGCGACAACGACGACTTTCTGATGGCGTTCGCTTCTGCGGCCGACAAATCTGTTGAGAACGAATCTGACCGCTTCGAACACCGCCCAAAGCACGAAGAAAACGATGATCCAGTTGGCAGCATGGTTTCCCATAACTTCCACGTTGAACATAGGCGCGAGGGTGATGAGCATCATAACGAGCATCATCGGGAAGCCTGCAACATAGAAGAATGATTTTGCCGCTTTGTAAAGAAGCTGTTTATTCATTTTTTTCCCCTATCCGCACTAAACGGTAATTGATAATAGATTTTTTGATAAATAAAATGCCTTTTCGAACAGAAAGACATTCGGAGAGCTTCCGACCGAAGCGGTCGGAAGCTCCCTGATTTTACGTTGCTTTCATTAAGCGTTGACTTTCACGTTGTGGGAGATTGTAAACGCAGTGCCGTAAATCGCGTTGATTTCATACTGCACTTTGTAGGTGCCCGCCTGCGCCAATGCGCCGTCTGCGAGTACTGTCGATGTGACGTCTTCTTCTCCGTTGAACACGGTGACTTTAACGTCGTAAACTTTTGTATCGGTACCGTTGACGTAAATGCCGTAACCGTTTGCACCGTACTTGAATTCCAGTGCCGTTTTAACTCCGTCGGCTTCGTGGTAAATGTAATTTACATAACTTATATAGCCGTCGAGTTTGCTGTTTAACGAAACCGGTCCCCACAAACCTGTTTTATCATTGGCATACAGTTCATAAGCGGTGAACGAATTGGAATAAGAACATCCATCCACATCAATCGTATAATAGACTTTATCCCTGTAATTGGAGTCCGCGGTATTATAATTGGTAATATAGCCATTGTCGTCGAAAGTCACTTTGTTTCCGCTGTTTGCTGACGTCCATTCGAACGTAGCGTTTAGGTCCAGGGTTTTGCCTTCCGCGCTCTTTGCAATCCACTTGCCGTCTTCGTAAATCACCGAATAATTTATGCTGTCAAGCTTTATGCCGATAAAGTTGTTCAGCGAATTGCCGAAATAAACGCTCGAACCTTTTGTGACTTCGGGTCCTGTGATGGGAATTTTGACTTTCAGTTCCTTGTTGCCGCTGAGCAATCCCGTTGCTGTATAGGAGATCGTAAATTTCTTGCCTACAAAGTTGAGATCTTTCTTCAACGTGTAAACTCCGTCTTTGATGTCGAAAATCTTATCAAGGCTTGTTACGGTGCTGTTCAACTTATAGACAGGCTCCACAATTTGTTCGCTTTTAGAACCGTCGAAATTGCAAACGATGATTTTATAGGTGGGCAAGCTGAATTCTTTGCCTATCCCGATCGAAGTCGGCACTTCTGCTTCGCTTGTCTTTTCAAGGTAAGCGTCCTCTACACGGAAAGTAATTTGTTCGGTTCTGTACTTGCCGATGCCGACAGTCACAGTATAAGTGCCTGTTTGCGACATGCCGTTTTTGATAACTTCTGCCGAAACGTCTTTTCCGTCTTTCATGACGATTGCATCGTTTTGACTGAGTTTATAACTCTTTTCGCCGACTTTCATTATAAGATCGCGGTAGGCACTGGCAAGCACCTTCTTAAACCAGTCTTTACCGGACGCCTTATCGATTACCACTTCCTTGTTTTCGGCAAGATTTTCAAATGAAAGTTGCGCTTCGGGATCATACGCGGCGACATTTATCTTTGTCTTGAATACGAGTACTCCGTTGATGGGAATATTGTCGGGAACGGAAATGGTGGTTACCAATGACGCGGTGTTGATTGTTGCCATAATATCCGAGCCAATTGCGATATAGAAAGTAACTTCCTGTTCGCCTGCTTTTGTGACATCCAATCCTTCGGTGGCCATAATAAAGCCCGAAGTTTTTACGTTTTCGCCTTTCAGATTGATGCCGTTCATTTCAAAGCATTTGCCTGCTTCCAACGATCCCGAAACGTACCTTCCCATATTGGAGTCGTCTTGCAGTATCTCGGTCGCAAATCCGTCGAGCGAGACTATTTTTTTGATGAAATCCTTTCCGGATTTGAAACTGCCGGATGTTCTGATGCCACTCTCGACCGAAGACGTTTCGACCTGCGTGCATGTGCCGAAAGTCGGCATTTCCAGCTTGATGTTGACGGTATCGCAATCGAGAACCTGACTGAGAACATCGCTCAATGTCGAATCGAGTTTGATTCCGAGCTGTTCTACGAGAGCAACAACCAGACTTTTGATATCGACTGTCACACCGTTGGTCTTGATGTTATCGACATGGAAGAAACCTACCAACTTGGCAACAATCCCGAATATGTCGGTTCCTGCGGCAGAAGTCGCTTCTCCGCTCTTTGCAGAAAGCGTGCCTATAATGTCCACGAGTCCGTCGAAGTCATATACTCCGCCAAGTCCTATAGGCAAACTGACAATGAAAACACTTGCGTCATTGAGATTGAGGTTTGCAACCGCAAAACCTTCGTCGAATTTGCTGTGAAGAGTAATGATATTTGCAAGTTTGTCGCCGTTTTCGTTTACTTCGTTGATTTCAAGATGAAAATAACCGAGTCTTTTGAGTGTGGCAACGATGTTTTCTTTGCTCGTGTTGCCAATAAGGCTGAGAAGTTCGAATGGATTGATATCGGATTGAACTTCGATGGAATATCTGTGAGAGATTTCCTCGCCTTTGTAACTAACTGCACTGCCTTTTACGGAGAAGTTGAGCAGGTTGACGGATTTCTGCGCTCTGACTTCGTCGGTTATGGGGCTGCCGGCAAATACGTCGAGTTCGCCGATTTTTATGACGGCTTTATTCACGGAAAGCGTGTATTTTGCAAAATCCGAAGGTACTCCGTCATTATTCTTGTTGTAATCGATATTTATAGTTGCAGAAGAGAATGTTTGCTTGTCATCGAACCTGAATACTAGTTGAGTATTGAGAAATTGGAGTGCCTTGCCTGTCTCTGTACAAAGTTGAGCAAATGTTTCGACGCCTTGGAAACCGAGATAACCCGCAACACCTTTTGCGACAGAGTCAAGCTGCGCTACCGTAAGACCGATTTTGGAAAGCACGTTGTCTTTCATCAATCCACCCAACAGAGGAAAAACGGGAGCTACGTTCACGTTGATCGTAAAAGTCTTGCCGTAGTCTGAAACAACGCCGGTTTTAGAAACTATGCCCGCCTGAGAAAGCAACGGGAAAAGCGTATCGGGGCTGAGAAATCCGCTTACGGTTGTGAAAGTACTATTGATCTTGTCGAGAATAGTTTTGCTTGCTCCTTGCGAATTTTTGATTGCCGACTGTACGTCAGCTACAAGTTGCGTGAGATAAAAGCCGTTGATTTTTTTGTATTCGCTACCTCCCGCGCTGATATAAACAAAGGGAACGTCGACATTTTCGACCTTCTCAACGTCATAAGCAAAGCCGAACAGCACCTTGGATTCGCCGTTCTTTGTTGCCTTCAACTCAATGAAGATATCGCTTTCCTTACCCTCGTTGACGTCAATGGAAGTCTTGCCAACCAAAGAATAAAGAACGTCGTTGTTTTTCGGCGTTTCGTCGTCGACATTGAGAGCGATGTCAAAGTCGACAACAAAGTTTTTACTCTCGCCGACGTTGGTGGAACTTTTAATCTGCTTCCACACCGTAGTCATCATTTCTTCCGTTTTCTCGGGTCTGGTTTCTGGCACGGACGGTTTGATGTCGGGTTTGGCTGTTTTTTTGTTGCAGGCAACCATAAGCATTCCGCAAGTTAAACACAGAATGAGGACTGCTATGATTGTAATAAACAGTTTCCGCTTCATATAGTTCTCCTTTTTTGGGTATTTTTTTGTTTTTAAGCACTATTATGCTCGGCTTAATTATATTTATTTAACCTAACATTCAAATTAAATTAAAATTAAATATTGGCGATTTTGCCTATTAAAATGCAGTTTCAAAGCAAAAACAGGTTTTGCTGAGACAAAATTTCTCCAAAAGCGCGATAATTTAGTAATTTTAATTTAATTTCTATGCACTGTTTTTTTCAATCGCAAAATCGTTGTAAAAATCCGAGTTTCAGAATTCAACATTTTAAAATTGTATAAAATTAAATGCGCCGCTTCTCTTGCGGCGCATTGTTTTCGTCACACATAACATAATCCGAATTCCTGATTATACAGTCGACGCGACACATTATGTTCAGTACAATTCAATCCGGCGGCGTCGCTTGTATTGATCATACAAACTGCTCGAATAATGACACTGTTTTTATTTGTATTGCTTTTTCTTACTCTTTATTTACTATAATTTATCTATTATTCATCATTATTTTCTTTGTTTCTCCATACGGTATTCGAATTATATTCACCCGACCGAGATCCGGACTTTTCAGATGTATAAACCCAATCGTAAAGCGGAATTGCGTATGGACAACCGATAATTGCACTTTCTCAATGGTTTCACAGTTTCACTGCATAAATATCAAGACTCAGCACAAAAGAATTGCACAGAGTGCCTTTTGCATTCAGTCTTATTCTGTAATAGCCCGCTTCATTTATACGCAATGAATAGACGACTTCAACGGGATTGAGTATCATATCCGGAATAGAGAACCCGACACTGTTTCCCGAAGATTGCACATCGCCAACACTCAGGCTGTTGAGAACGGCATACGGTCGGTCGGCGCCATCGGAATAGAAACCAAGTTTACCCGTAACGGTGTCAACACCCGCTTTTCCTTCTCGGAAGGCAACATGACTCATTCCGCCACCAACAGGATTTTCGGTGATTTCTCCTTTCAGTATTTCGATTTCAAGCGAATAATCCGATTGTCTGTCGGGGGTTTCGCCATGCGTTTCGTTTATTATCTTTCCGGACAAAGAATAGTCGCTGTCGACAAACCAGTAGGAATGCGTCGGCGAAGTCTGTTCATATTTATAGGTAGGATATCTGATTTGTGCAGGAAGAACTCTGATTGCAAATGTATCGCTTGTATATCCCAGTTTCTTGATGACACAGTTGTAATTGTTCGATTTGTAAAAATCAACGGTATAATTGCCGTAATCGTTTATCGGTTTGCTTTGCCAATCGGACGAACTGTTGCTGAGCGGAATATTGTTGACGAAAAAATCACCCGCCCGCAACAATACGTCGACCTCTTTACGCTCACCGTTCATATCGTTGTAAATTGCATACATCTTTACGCGTGTTGTAAGGTTAGACATATAAACGGTGCTTCCGACATTGAAAGGACCGATATCCTCTTCGTCGATTTCAAACCTCACTTCGTCGGGGCGTTCTATGTCATAATATCTGACGAACACTTGATTAAACGCCTTGAATTTTACCTTTATTCTGCCCGCTTCGACGATGGAATAGCGCGCCAAAATAATACTGTTGGTGAACACGACAGCGTCGGACTCGCCTATGACGTCCATAGTTTTGACGTATCCGTTTTCATACCTGACGGAAATCTGCGCTTTCAGAAATTCCGGGGCTTCCTTTTCGAAAGTGGCAAGGTAAAACTTTCTGTCACCCGTGTTCTGCGAGAATTTCAGTCCGTTTTCGACATAATCGGTAAGTTTTATTTTTGCCTTGACTTCGACGTACAAATCGTCGTGAGCAAGTTCATAAACTTCGTTTATTTTGCCCGAATGCAGAGGATTGGGATATTCGACTTTAAGGGTGACTTCCTGCACTCCTCTGTCGTTGATATCCAGCCCCGAAACCTCGACTATACGCGCGGCAAATTCTTCCGTAGACACTTTGTCGTATTTTGTATACGTTGCATGCAAATAAAACTCTTGCAGTCCGGCCGCCTCCTCGGGACTCATCGGTACGTAATTTCCGCCGCCGTCAACGCCGTGAAGCAGGTTGCCGCTCCAATCGTAAATATTTGTAAGTTGCAACTCTCCGTCCGCAGTCGTCTTCATACTCTCGTACTCCCACGAAAGCGGAACGACATACAAATATCCGAAAATAGGAATGGATTGCCCGTAGTCCTTGACTTCGGAAACATCGTCGGCAATGATATAAACGGTCTGTTTATAAACGTCATACTGCAATGCCTGTCCGTAACGGTATTCTTTTATGTCAAACCGCATTTTGTCCACATTGAAATCGTCACCGTGCAGGAATTGTTCAAGCAATTCGCCGATTATTCCGTCCGTTTCGCCGATAAATCTCTGTGTATTGTCGATGACCAACTCGAAATCGTCACCGTTAAACAGGTTGTCTGCATACAACACGTTAAACAACCGCATAAACACCGAATCTCGGTAAAATTTCTCGTGCGGAAACGCGAATAACATGTATTCGGGAAGAACGGATTTCAAAGACATCCCCGCCTCTTCCGAAATTTTCTCGACGTACTGCGTCGACAAAATCGAAGAAACGTTGACGGAACAGTATATGTTGTACGTTCCGAAATCTATTGGCGAAAATCCTATCTCGAATACGGAACCTTTCGAACCGCCTATTCTTTCGGTACAGAAACTGCCGCATTTCGAGTCGCACTTGTGGCTGACTTTGAAATGCAGATAGTTGTCTTCGGACAGTTTAGTAAGGTCGTAATCGTTGAGCACGAGCGACAGCAAATCTATGTTCGCGTTGAGTTCGTAATCGTACTTGATAAGTCTGTCGCTGCCGCCGTAAAGGCTGATTGTTCCCGACATATAGGAGTTGCCTATTTTCGTCTGAACATATCCCGACGAATCGGAAGGAAATTTATCCGCAAGCGTTTCGTCTTTCGTATACGCGACAGTAAACTCCGCTTTAAGTTCGACGGCATCCTCTCCGACTACCAGGTCGCGGGTTGTCACCGATACGCCGTTTTCGTTGCCGAAATCAAACGCCACTTTACCCTGCATCGAGGGAATCATACCGAACAGTTCGGAAATGTCGTCTATGCCGAACGCGCCGAGAACCGCCGACGTCACGGTTTTTCCGAACACGTCGAAAACGGCTCTGAAATACTCCTCACCCTGCGATGCAAATTCGGGGTTCAGATCGAAAACGTAAACGTCGCCCTGCTCTATATTGACGCCGTTGAAGAACGTCATTCCGAGGTTGACCAGCATATCGGAAAACGCGTCGATGACTCCGTCCTGTTTCTGGGCGTTGTACGACACGTTGAACAAATCGAAAATGTTGAGGTTGAGCACCTGCAATTTCGCGTCGCCTATATAGTCGTTCGGTACGACGTCAACGTACGACGTGGAGTTGTTGCTCTTCAAAGACGCAAGCACTCTGTCCTCGTCCGCAAGTTCCACACAAAGCATAGAGTCGTCGACATTTTCGAGGTTGTAGTTCATTCCCGCAAAAAGACTGAACTTTTTCCCGCCGTCAACGGTAGCCTCGCCGCGGAACGTTATGTTGATAAGACCGCCGTTGAGTCTTACGTGCTCGGCAATTCTGTCCGCCGCAACTCTCAGGTCGGTTTCCCAGGAAGTAGGTTTGCCGTCGGGAAGTTCGTCGCCTTTGTTGCACGCCACAAAACAGCAAGTCAACAAAACCGCCATAAGCACAAGTACTGCCGCTTTATACAAAAATCCGATTTTTCTTTTCACGTTGACGACTCCTTTCCCCTTTTGTTTTCCCTCTTGCGAATGTTCATAACGCTTATAAAAAGTACTTTAACATCGCATATTCATATGATAAACCGTGTTTTCGGTCAAGAACGTTTGAGTTGAACCACAACTTCGAGACCGCACGGCACGTTGTTGAATGCCTTTATAGAACCGCCCATACCTTCGGCAATCGCCTGTGCAATGGAAAGCCCCAGCCCCGTACCGGGAATGTCTTTTGCGTTCTCTCCCCTGTAAAAGCGGTTAAAGATGCTGTCGATTTCGTTCTTCGGTACGCCTATACCCGTATCGGACACTGTGAGCACGCAACCGTCTTTCGTGTTTTTGAGTTTGACGTTGATACGGTCGCCTTCGCGCGTGTATTTTATGGAGTTTTCGATAAGCACCGAAGCAAGCTGTTTTATCTTCTCGCGCTCGACAGGCATATCGCAGTATTCAAGGTTTGCAACAAGCGACTTGTTGTTCATCGTCGCCATATCGGCAAACATATCCACCACTTCGGCAATGATGTCGCCCATTCGCGCTTCCTTGCCTGCCGTGTTCTTGTTCTGTCCGCGGACTATGTTAAGCAATCCCGCGGATATGTCGGTCATATAGTCAACCTCTTTCAGGCTGCCTTCGAGCATATCCGAAACTTCGCCGACGGTGCTGTCGGGCGTTGCCAGAATATTCTCGATGTTGCCTTTGATTACGGCAAGCGGGGTGCGGATTTCGTGCGACATATCGTTGATGAAATTCTTCTGTTTGACATAGCCGCTCATGATGGGTTTGATTGCAAGATAACCCCATATCAGACTGAACGCCGCCGCCAGTATCACGAAACACACGACAAACGGAATGCAATAGAGTTTCACAAGTTCCGTAGCCGATTGCTGCGCGTCGTAAGGCGCGTAGATTTTGAGATAATCGCGTCCCGTAGTTCCGACAGCCACCGTATAGGAAAGGAAGCTGTGCCCTGCCACGCTTTCGACGCGGAACTGCTCCGTACGACCGCCGAGCGAAGGCGTGTTGGTTTTCAGAAAATCCGACGGTGTGGCAATCCCCACGCTACCGTCGTCACGCAAAGTGTAAAGCGCATAAAGATATGACGGATTTTCGTCGATGTACACGGTCTGCTCCGCGCACACTCTGCGTAGTTCGTCAACGCCAAGTCCGCGCAATTCGGACGCATAATCGCGCATTCCGTTTTCCAGTTCGTTGCGCTGTGCCGTAATGACGCTTGCGGCAAACCCCGCGAAAATTGCCCCGAACAGCAGGACAATCAGCACGAAAGTCACAAGCGCAAACGTAAGCCAACGTTTTTTTATGTCCTTGTCGATTTTAACCATATCAGATTTTCTCCGTCCACATATAGCCCGTGGCTTTTATGGTTTTGAGATGCGCGTCAAGTCCGAACTCCGCAAGTATTTTTCTCAGTCTGAAAATGTTGATTTCGATAACGGACGGTCCCGTCGTCGAATAGTATCCCCAAATTCTGTCGAAAATCTGCTGTTTGGTCATTATTATTTCTTTGTTTCGGACAAGAAGTTCGAGGATTTCGTACGTTTTACGGTTCATCGGCACGTAATTGCCGTCAACCGTCATCATCTTGTTGACGTAGTTGACTTCCATATTGCCGAATTTGTAATAGGTACTGCTGAAATTGCCGCCCGTTCTACGCAAACAGGCCTCTACGCGCGCCATAAGTTCTTCTCTTGCGAACGGCTTTGTCATATAGTCGTCCGCTCCGAGACGGAAACAGTCGATTTTCTTGTCAATGTCGCTGAGCGCCGAAAGCACGATAATCGGCATAAGATGCGTGCGACGCACCTCTTTCAGCACGTCCATTCCCGAAAGTCTGCCGAGCATAAGGTCGAGAACAATAAGGTCGTAATAGGTTTTCTCGACGTCCTGCAAAGCCTTTTCACCCGAAAGTGCAATATCGACGTCGCCGACGGCACTCAACGCAACAGACAGAATTTTCGCAAGTTTTTCGTCGTCTTCGACCACCAAAAGGCGCATAAAACAACCTCCCCGTTTATTGAAAATTTAATATTGGTTTAATTTCATAAAATTTTCAATAAACTTAAATTTTTATTAAATCATCTAAAATATACTTCACTTTTCAAGGAAATACAATATAAATTTCAAAATTTATCGCTTTTAATAAATCGAAATTTAATTTTTATGCAATGAAAAAACGTTTAAACAAAATTAATTTTTGCATTACAACACCACGCAGATTTAATTATTCCGCAAAAACCGCTAAAATAATTGTAGTATTAAAGTCCAAAGACAAAAGAAAAAGCAGTCCCGAAGGACTGCCTTTTTTCCGTTGTCGTTGTTGTCAGTTCTGAATTATGCCGCCTGCGCGAAGCGAAGCAAGCAATTCGTTGATTTTTTCGGCAAGGGATTCCGTGCCCGCACTGGTACTGATGTCTACAACCGCACCCGCAGGAGATATAGACCCCGTCGGTCCCGTAGGTCCTGTCGGGCCCGTTGCTCCCGTAGGTCCTGTCGGTCCCGTTTCACCCGTTGCGCCGGTGTCGCCCGTGGCACCCGTATCGCCTTGCAGTCCCTGTGTGCCCTGCGGACCTTCCGCACCCGTTGCACCTGTGGGTCCCGTAGGACCTGTAGCTCCCGTCGCGCCGTCTGCTCCCGTAGGACCGGTTGCACCTGCAGTACCCGCCGAGCCCGTTGCTCCCGTAGGCCCCGTCGGACCCGTTACGCCTTGCGCGCCTTGCAGACCTTGGATACCCTGAACGCCTTGCGTTCCCTGCGGGCCTTGCGGACCTGTCGGCCCCGTAGGTCCTGTCGGACCGGTAGGACCGGTGGGACCCGTCGGTCCTACGTCGCCTCTCGGTATGGTGAAAGTAAGAACGGCGTTCGGACCTGTAGTTTCGGTTACGGACGCATTGGTACCGGGATCGCCCGTAATGGTGTTGCCGACGGTTACGGTGACCGCAGAAGGACCCGTCGGTCCCGTATTGCCTTGCGGACCTATCGGACCTCGCGGACCTGTCGGACCCGTCGGTCCCGCGCAACAGGGATTGCATCTCGGAGCGACGGTCTGCGTCTGATTACAGCGGCAAGGATAGCACCTGCACACACTGCAAATTCTGTTTATCGCCATATTTGATTCCTCCTTTTTTATGTAAACAACAAACCTTTCTCTTACATCATATAAATAAACCGTAAGAGAGGTGCGAATGAGCTCAATAACATTATCGCTTTGTATGATTGTAAAAGACGAGGAAGACGTACTTGCACGCGCCCTTGACAGCGTATGCGCGGCAACCGACGAAATCGTCATCGTCGACACGGGGTCGACGGACAAAACCAAAGAAACAGCGGCACGCTACACCGACAAGATATACGATTTCGAATGGTGCGACGATTTTTCGGCGGCAAGGAACTACTCTTTTTCCAAAGCAACCTGCGAATACGCAATGTGGATGGACGCCGACGACGTCGTGAACGAAGAAAACCTGAAAAAACTAATTGAAATCAAAGAAAAACTCAAAGAAAAACCCGTCGACGCGTTGTTTTGCAGTTACGACGTTTCCTTTGACGCAAAAGGCAACACAACCTACCATTTCTACCGCGAACGCATACTTCGGCTTGCGGCAGGAGTACAATGGCTGGGATGCGTGCACGAATGCATAGTTCCGTCGGGCACGATAGACTTTGCCGATTTCCATATCCAACACAGACGTTCGCCCAAAGAACGCGGACGGCGAAACCTCGAAATTTACCAGAAAAACATTTCAAAAGGAATGGTTCTGGACGCCCGCAACAAGTTTTATTATGGCCGCGAGCTTTACAACAACAGGCTTTACGACGAAGCTGCCGCCGTCCTCGAAGCAATGATATCGATGAAAGAAGGCTGGTGTATAAACAAAATCGAAGCGTGCAAAGTCCTTTCGGACTGTTACCTGCGGCTCAACGACCGCGACCGCGCACTCGAAACGCTGTTCAGAAGTTTCCGTTTCGGACCTCCGCGCTCAGCCGTACTTTGCAAAATCGGCAGCTTTTTCAAAGCGGACGAAAAATGGGAAGAAGCGGCTTTCTGGTATTCTAACGCACTCAATTCCAAAGACTACTCTCACTTCGGCGACTTCGACGCACCAGAAACCAGAGCAATGACGCCCTTACTCGACCTGACGCTTTGCTACTACAAACTCGGCGACACGGAAAAATCCCTGAAATGCCACAAAACCGCGCGCGAAATAGACCCCGACCACCCGTCCGTAGTCTACAACGAAAACTTTTTCAAATCAAAAGGCTTGTTGTAAAAGAGTTGCAACTTACCTAAAAACCAATTCAAAACGCCGCAATCGCGGCGTTTTTCTTGTAATTTAATGCATATAGCAATCAGAATATTTGCAATAACAAAATTTTATGTGTGGTTTCGCCACTTTTATTCGCAATTATGAATAATTATGCATTAATCCACATCGTACAGTCTGAATTGTCCGTTTTTGACCGAACGAGAGAAAAAGTCGCCGTCCGACGGCATAACGTTGAAAAAGCAGTCGATACAGCCCGTTGTACATTTGTGCCCCGCTATCATTATAACCGCGTCGCTTTTGCCGTACTTTGAAACAAGTTCGTTCATAAACCCGAAAATCCTTGCAATAAACGCTTTCGGGTCTTCGACGCCCGTATAAAATCTCGTGTCGGGGATAAGTCCAACCGTGAGTTTCATATTTTCGTCTATCACCTGATTGTCGGCACTTCCCACGTCAAAAGGTTGCAAACGTTCGTCCGTCAGAACTTCCGCTCCGCGCGATACGATTTTCGCGGTCTGCACCGCTCTTTCCTGCGGCGAAGAATAAACGACGTCAAATTTCACGTCACGGAGTTTTTCCGCAGTTTCGGCAGCCTGCCGCAAACCTTCGGCGTTCAGCGGCAACCCTTTTCTCCCCTGCATTCTTTTCTGAATATTCAAGTCCGTTTGTCCGTGTCTGACAAGATATATTTTCATATTTCACCTTCCGCAAGTTCCGCAAGCAACTCTTCCACAATCTCTACGTTGCGTGCCCTGATTTTCTCGTTTACCCTACGGTTGAAGTCCTTATAATCGCTGTTGACAAAATCCACCTGGAATATCGGCATCATTTTGAGCCATTCGTCAAACAGTTCGTTATCCAACAAGTTTGCGTTGTACTCTTCTGCGAATTTCAGAAGCGACCACGCCCCGATTGAACGGAAAACGTCACCCGCCGATGCAACCGAAAACGCCGCCTGTGCCTGATTTACCCTCAACTTATACTCGGCAAAGTAATCTTCAGACAATTCGCAATAAAAATCGTTTATACCGTTTACAAGCGACTGTTCACCGATGGAATCGTGCCATTCGTGTTCTGCATTGCTGTCCATATCGAAAAAGTAGTCGGAATACTCGCTTTTTTCCGTAAAATGATTATAATCTGTTTCCCCGTCGTTTCTGTCCAAAAGCACAACTCCCGATTTTGTTCCGTTTTGGGTCACGTCGTTGTACGTGAGGTCGTAAAGATTGACTTTTTCCTCATCATCCGCATACTTTCTGTTAAGTCCGTAGGTATTGACCTCTCCGTAATATATGTAGTCAAACAGATTTTTTCCGTTATATGTGACGCCCGCAAGCCAGTCGTGGAAAGTGTCGAAACTCTGGTCACCGAAATATCCGGGCTGGAACAACAGCACTACGACTTCGCCTTTCGCGTCTTCCAAAAACCGCAGCACTTCGACGACGTCTTGTTCGAGCGCTCTGCCCGTAATCGAATGGCAAGCAACCCAATCGCCGTTATAGTAAGAATATTTCAAATGCAGAAACCTTGCGCCTTGAAGAAGAATTTGTCCGACCGAAACCGTTTGTGTCACGGCGTAACGGTACTGGAAACCTTTGCTCACGGGATATACTTTGCCCAAAATACCGTTTTCGCCCTCACCGTCAAGCGGATTGCCGTACTGTATTGATGCAGTATTCGCGTCGTGCGCTCCGAGCATAGCAATATCCACTATTTTAGGATTAGCGGCGCTTATGCCTTCAATATTCGCAAGTACGGTTTTGTACGCGCCGTCCGTACTCCCGATCCCCACACCTAGACTCCGCGCATTCAGAACAACACTGAAAAAAACAACGAACGCAATCGCCACAACCAGCAGTATTACACACGCGGTCAATGCTTTTCTTCTCGAAACGTTACGTTTTGCCTTTTTTTGCAATTCAGCGGATACGTTTATGATTTTGACTTCTGATATATCCATTTTCCCCTCTTTCATGACTCCACTCATTCAACGAGCACCTTTTCACAAAATTATTCCGACTTTTGTCTGAACTCAACAATCAATCAACTCGTGTTTACTTACTCGCGATTAAAAAATTTTTCGCTTGTTTACTCACCAAAACACCCAATTTTGCAACGCTGACATACATAATTTATTCAGTCGCCGAAGATTTCACAAACGCCATGGCGTCGCGATGAATTTCACGCTCCCACAAAGTGTCGTAAAGCGCGGGTTGTTTGAGCAGTCTGCTTATAATCGCCGAAACGAAAATCGCAATCACGGCAGGCAACAGACAATCCACTCTACCCGTCGTTTCGGCAAACAACGCCACTACCGTGAGCGGCGCACCTATACAGGAACCGAAAAACGCACACATCGTTATCAGCGCCACAACCGGCACGCACGCAGTCGACATACCAGCAGCGACTCCGATAAATCCGACAAGTGCCCCGAGCATTGCACCCAATGCCAGCATAGGAACCATCATTCCGCCGGTCGGTGCCGCACGGAAAACCATAACGACAAGACAGAATTTGATTGCAAGCAGCATAAGTAATCTGCTCCAATCGTAGTTGCCGTCGAGAATACCGTTTATGATCACCGTACCGCCACCAATGTTGTCGGGAACGAAAATGTTGACGACAGCAACTATAACGAACAAAACAACCAACGGCACAAAACGCGGCAAGCGTGACTTCGCCGAAAGATTATCAGTCGCAAGTATCGATATGTTGAAAAGTCTTGCGGCAAGTGCGGCGAAAATTCCCGCAATCAAAGATATCCACAAGAAATTGCCGGGTACAGCCGAAAGTGTTGCCGCTTCAAAATAAATTTCTTTCATTCCAAGCGCATCGCCAAGTCCGTTACGCAAGGAAATTGCAAACATAACCGAAGTGCACACCGATGCAAGCATCAAAGGATTGAACTTTCTTTGCACTTCCTCAATGACGAACAGTATTCCCGTGAAGGGAGCAATGAACGCTCCCGCCACACCTGCGGCAACACCGCTGTTTGCGACATAGCGCTTAGAAGAGAGAATTCTACCCCGTCCGCACTCCTCTATTCCCGCACCGAGACCACCGCCGAACTGAACGGACGGCCCTTCCGCTCCGACGGGAATGCCCGCAATAAATGAGACACAGCTTCCCGCAACGGTGGCAAAGCACATCGTCCACCACTTCATCTCTTTTTTGCCGCACATCATTGCTTCCGTACGCGGAATGCCACTGCCGCGCGCTTCCGGAATTTTCTTTGTGAACCATGTCATAAACACGGCAATCAAAATCATGCACACAAAATACAGTGCAATGAACTTCTTATGCTCCTGCAATTCTTCACCGACTATCACGGCAAAATCGGCAGACAATTCGAGCAGCAAATTGAAAAGAGTAATCAGCACTCCCACGACAACGCCAACGGCGGCACTGCGTGTAAGCACGGGAAGCACCTTAAACAGAAAATAGTCTTTCGGCGAAGATGCAATCACAGCATCGTCGAAATCGCCGGATTCAATGTACGTTATCTTCATCGCCACCTCGCGAGCCGAAACGCTTTGCATGCGTTCGGGCAGCAACAGCCGCGACCGCCCCTAAACCCTGACAAAAGAACAGGCAGTGCAGTTATTCATAATAAATATGTTACATTATACAATAAAACAAAAAAAATGTACAGCAACAAAAATTCAGCTTAATTCCGATGACGAACAATATCCGCAAGAATAAAGCAACGCCTACAAAAAGCAGATTTTCAAAACAAATCGCGTCTACGAAATTTACACAGTACAAAGCCACAAAAGCTAATCATTTTTTTCAAATTTTCTCAAAAATTGCCAACAGGGTATCTTTCAAAACTCTCAAAAGCCTGTCAACACCTGAAAAATGCCCGATTTTACTTAAACTACGCCATAATCTTCAATAAATACTATGTTTTTCCAATGTTAATTGTCATTTCATTACTGTTATTCGAAAGAAGAAATTTTGCACTGCTTGTCGCCCCGACAATTCTAAAAATGACTCTTTTGAAGAAAAGTATTATAAAAACAATGGTTTTCAAAAGTAGTTTTTCAAGCCAAATATAATACTTTCAGGCATTTTAGATGTTTTCAGGCATTTTCTTTCTCCGTGCAGAAAGCACGTCCAATTCTGTCATTTTCTTCACTTCCGACAGCAAAACAGCTTTGTTCGCAGATTTTAAATTGTTCCTACGCCTTATAAATTGCTCCGCACCAAAACAGCGCCCTAATGGCTAATTTTCTTGTTTTTTATTTGATTTTCTCTTTTCTTCCGCAATTCCTTAGCCGATTTTATCGTCTTTGTCTACAAATATGGTATGTTCTAACACTTCATTGTCAATTCGGATACTTCCGACACAAATCCATGCTTTACAAATAACTTTTCAAGGCACATGAACCATAATCAACGCAATGGCCGAAGTTGGCTTAATTAACAAAAGAAAAATATATTGTCTAAACAAAATTAAACATATCGGCAATAATTCGCGATGCACGCACAAGCCAATCATATAAATGTATGTTCCAACAAAAAGCCATTATAGCGATTTAGTTGCATGTTACAAAGCAAAACAGATCGATAGCAGCATGTCATGCCGTCACATACTTATTGAATTAATACATAGAAACAAAGACGTGTAAACGCTTTAGGCATTTTTTATTGCAAGCCGATAATTGCATGAATGTTACTTGAGCTAAGCACAAAAGTTCGAAGCTATTAATTCATACACAACTAACACCGCATACGACTCTACCCTGCTTAACTTTGCAAGTTGCCCTACATCAAACCGCTATAGTTTTTTCATAGACATTTCCGCAGAAAACTTTAAGATGCGTCTGCTGTTGTTGGCAATAATCTGATATGAGCAACTTACCTGCTCAAGCAACAATGTTAAATAATCGCAATATATGAAAAACGGCCTTTCGTCTTGAAAGGCCGTTTTTATTGATTTTGAATAATTTTGTGTTACGCGACCAAGCGCTTGCAATCACACATGCTATCGCTTTTTCTGACCTCACATCAGACATTCGGCAGACAGCTTTCGCCTGCGGCAAGCGACTCATCTGTAGGAGGTGCGTCTTTCAACGTACCGTTGAGGAAACGTTCGTAAGAAATCAGATCGAAATACCCTGTTCCCGTAAGACCGAAGAGTATAACTTTCTTTTCTCCGCTCTCTTTGCACTTTAATGCTTCGTCTACCGCCACTTTAATTGCGTGCGCGGATTCGGGTGCCGGCAGAATACCCTCGACTCTTGCAAATTTGACCGCCGCATCGAAAATGTCGACCTGACTTACAGCACGGGCCTCATCGATATATCCGTCGTGATAGAGTTGGCTGAGAATAGGACTCATGCCGTGATAACGCAATCCGCCCGCGTGAGATGCGGCAGGAATAAATCCGCTACCCAATGTGTACATCTTCGCAAGAGGCGTGACTTTTCCGGTATCGCAATAGTCGTATGCAAATTTACCGCGCGTAAGAGAGGGACAACTCATAGGCTCGACCGCGATAAACTTCGTTTTTGCCTGCCCTTTTAATTTATCACGCATGAAAGGCGACATAAGTCCACCGAGGTTGCTTCCGCCGCCCGCGCAACCGATTACGATATCGGGATAGACGTCATACTTTTCAAGGGCTATTTTGCTTTCAAGTCCGATTATCGACTGGTGCAGCATAACCTGATTCAGAACACTGCCGAGAACATAACGCGTTCCTTCGGTTTTGGTCGCGACTTCCACAGCTTCGGAAATGGCCGTACCGAGACTTCCGCTTGTATTGTTGGGATTTTCCGCAAGCATTCTGCGTCCTACTTCCGTAGTATCAGAGGGCGATGCAATGACTTTTGCGCCGTATGTCTGCATGACGGTGCGGCGCTGCGGTTTCTGTTCGTAAGAACACCTGACCATATAAACCGTAAGATCAAGTCCGAAGTATCCACACGCCATACTGAGAGCAGTACCCCATTGTCCGGCGCCTGTTTCGGTGGTGACGCCTTTCAACCCCTGTTTCTTCGCATAATAAGCCTGTGCAATAGCGCTGTTCAGTTTGTGGCTTCCGCTTGTGTTGTTGCCTTCGAACTTATAATAAATCTCTGCAGGTGTATCAAGCGCTTTTTCAAGGCAATACGCACGCACCAGCGGAGACGGACGATACATCTTATAGAAATTGCGCACTTCCTCGGGAATTTCTATATAAGCGTCTCTATCGTTCAGTTCCTGCTTTGCAAGTTCGGTACAAAAGACGGGTTCCAGATCAGAAAGCGTGACAGGCTGCAATGTTGCAGGATTAAGGAGAGGTCTGTGGTCGGTACGCATATCGGCGCGCACGTTGTACCATTCCTTAGGCATCTCGTTTTCTGACAAATAAATCTTATAAGGTATCTCTTTTTTGTTGCTCATAGGAATTACCTCCCATAATTTATTCCCACTGTTTCGATTACGAAACATCAGGTTGCTGTTTGCGAGACAGTTATACTGTCAATTTTGAATAATTTATACACGTATCGTGTTTTATGCTATTTTCTTTTTATCAAAATAAACACACTTCGTGTATTTTATACTGTTCATACAATGCACAGCTACTGAGTTTCTGTCTGTAATTTAGCACATGATTGCAGCTATCGGGAAAGGAACTGTTGCAGTGTCGATTTTGCGCGCATATATCGCATTGCTCGCTTGAAACACGATACGTGTTTTAATCAAGATTTTCCTAGGTTCGCTGTTTCTTGCGTCTTAAAGGTGCTATGCAGGTTGCTTGATTTTCGCGATTATGTTTTCAACCGAAAAACAAAAATCCCGACAGCATAACTGCTGCCGGGACAAAATCTTTCGATTCTGCGGTGCCACCCTGCATTGATACGACATCGCTGTCGCACCCTCTCTTCGACTGCCAACACAGTCAGGCTTCTTACGCGAGCATTACGTCCTCGGCTACTTGTTTCCTTTCGCCTCGGCCCTCGGGGGCCCATATTATCGGGTTCGGTTCCTGCCGACATCACACCGTCGTCGACTCTCTCTTAGTCCGTTTCCCGTTTTCTTCCCTTCAACGGTTTATTGATTTGATATAATCTTATCACCGCAATGTCTCACTGTCAACGGAATTTCTCGCATTTTTGCGCTTTTATTCGGCGACTGTTCTCATATGCACGTCTTTACATCTGAACCGTCCTCGTTTGCGTCAATCGACATATGAGTATAAGCTATATTGTTTTCTATACTGCTTTTTGATTGCCATACTGTTTTGTGAATTTTGCTTTTTTCAATTTCGCGCTCAAAGACAAAACGTGTTTTAGCAAAGGTGAATTGACAAACTTCATTTCCTACATTGAATTGGCTTGATACTTTTTCATTTTTTCTATTGACTTCTTTGCTGTATTTATTTGTCACATAAATTTATTATTGCTTATTATCAATAATTATGTCCGCATTTCCTAAATTGTTATCTGCCACAACTCACGCCATCACATAGTCACGAATATCAATATGCAAGCGGACATGAAAACTGATTAAAATTCAATTAAAAGTTTTTCCGAAAAGTGGCATAAAACGCTTTACAAGTTTAGCGAACTAAAGTATAATGACACCATCAACCGAATTAAAGGGTGGTTTATTTTCACCCGTAAAGGAGATTATATGAAAAAATCCATCATCGCTATCGTGGCCGTTCTGATGCTTGTCAGCGTGCTTGCTATCGGCCTTACCGCCTGCAACAACGACGAAAAGAACACAAACTCTCTTCTTTTCGGAAAAGAGCTCTTGCCTCTCACTGCACAAATTGACACTTTGACACAACTCAACAACGGGAGTGCGGATATTGCCGTTATGGACTCCATTATGGCAGGTTATTACACCTCGCGCGGTGATTTTGCCGGAAAAATGAGCATCCTCCCCGAACTTATGCTCAGCGAAGAAGACTATGGCATTGGCGCGAAATCTACAAGCAAAGCATTGATGAGTAAAGTCAACGAAGCGATGATTGCTCTTTACAACAATGGCAAAATGCAAACTATCGCCGCAAAATACGGTCTTGAAAACGAAATTAAAATCAATGCCGAAACCACCGATCCTTACGCCGGCGCAACCGACGATTCCTGGAATCAACTGGTTGCAGCGAAAAAAGTCGTAATCGGCTACACCGAATTCGCACCCATTGCATATAAAGAAAACGACCAGCTTGTCGGTTATGACGTTGAACTTGCAAAAGCGGTTTTCGATTATCTCAACGAAACATACGGAACACAGATCGAAATCGAAATGACCATAATCGAATGGAGCAAGAAGGTCACGTTTATCAACAACGGCAGCATTGACCTTATTTGGAACGGCATGACAATCGACCCCGTTTTGTCCCAAGAACTCTGCATCAGCGTTCCTTATCTTGCAAACAAGCAGTCCTGCGTTGTTTTGACCAGCGACCTTGACAAATATGACACCATAGCAAAATTCATGAAGAATTCCAAAAACACTATCGTGGCAGTCGAAAACGGTTCCGCAGCTTACAAACTGCTGACTATGGAAATCTAATTTAGACTAATGTTTGTTGATATCACAAAAGAACTGTTCGTCGGTTTCGGACTGACAGTAATGCTGTTTGCCGTCACGCTTGTGGCGGCAATTCCGCTTGGTTTGATAGTTTCTGCGTGCTCAATGACACGTTTCAAACCGCTGCGTTGGTTGACAAAAATATTTGTTTGGGTCATAAGAGGCACACCGCTGATTTTGCAGATTATCGTAATAAGCTTTATTCCAAGCACGGTATTCGGCATTATGAACAAACAAATTGCAGCCTTTTTCGGCACAACAATGGCAAACGTCAACTTCATTTTCGTTTGCATAGCTTTCATAATCAACTACGCCGCATATTTTTCTGAAATATTCCGCGGCGGCATCGAAAGCATACCGAAAGGTCAACGCGAAGCGGCACAAGTTCTCGGAATGACAAAAGGTCAAACGTTCATGCGCGTTATTCTTCCGCAGGTCATAAAACGCATTATGGCTCCTATGTCGAACGAAATCATTACGCTTGTCAAAGACACATCGCTTGCACGTGCAATAGGCGTTGTGGAGATAATCATGGCAGCAGAAATAGCAGTCAACCGCTACGTCGTCATATGGCCATTGTTCTATGCGGGCGCTTTCTACCTCATATTCAACGGCGTACTGACTTTGCTTTTCGCATTCCTGGAAAAGAAACTGGACTATTACAAGGTGTGATATGGCGATACTCGAAGTTAGAAATCTGAAAAAAAGTTTCGGAGAACACGAAGTGCTGAAAGGCATTGACTTCGAACTGCAAAAAGGCGAAGTACTTGCCATAATAGGTTCGTCGGGAAGCGGCAAAACAACGCTCCTCAGATGCCTCAATTTTCTCGAAACCGCAGACAGCGGACAAATCGTGGTAAACGGAGAAATCCTGTTTGACGGAAGTGCCGCGAAGAAGGAAACCGCCGAAGAAATCCGCACCAAAAGGCTGCACTTCGGACTGGTGTTTCAGCAGTTCAACCTGTTCCCGCATTACAACGCGATAACCAACATCAAACTTGCGTCCGTACTGCTTGCGAAAGAAAAACTCCGCGCCGAATACAAACGCATTTCCCGTGAAGCAAAAAGCGCAGAAGCAAAAGCAGAAAACGCTAAACTCAAAGCGGAATATACCGCTGCGGTTCAGGAGCTTGCAGACGAAGAACTGACCAAAGAAGAACTTAAAGCACGGAAATCGGAGCTTAAAGCCGATTATCGCGCAAAATACTCCGCAATGAACAAGGAAAAAGTCAAGGCGGAGAAAGAAGAGGCGAAAGAACGTTTGCTAGGCGGAATAGACGCAAAAGCACAATCGCTGCTCGAACGCGTCGGACTCGGCGACCGCGCGACGGCGTATCCCTGCGAACTGAGCGGCGGACAGCAACAACGCATAGCCATCGCACGTGCGCTTGCGTTGTCACCTGACATTCTGTGCTTTGACGAACCAACGTCCGCACTCGACCCCGAACTTACGGGAGAAGTTCTCAAAGTCATAAAAGGTCTGAAATCGGGCGACAGTACCATGATTGTCGTCACGCACGAAATGGAGTTTGCGCGCAACGTCGCTGACAAAATCATTTTTATGGCGGACGGAGTTATCGAAGAAATGGGAACGCCGTATCAGATTTTCGAAGCACCGCAGAGCGAAAAGACAAGAGCCTTCCTGCAAAAATCTCTCGAAGACGTACTCAAAGAAGACTGAAATACCTGCGACACTACAAAATAACGCGGAACTGTCCGCGTTATTTTATTTTGCCAACATCACACACCCGAACGTGCGGCATCCAAAAAATTATCAAATTGTGCGGCAAAATATGTTGCGATTTGTTGTGTTGAAAAACAAAATATTGTATAATTATCACAATTAAATATTAAATATCTGCGAATTATTCGCGCCCATTACAAAAGGAGTTTCTATGGACAAGAACTTTATCGCGAACCAAATTGCCGACATTCAGGCAAAGGTGGGCAACAAAAAAGTGTTGTTGGGTCTTTCCGGCGGCGTTGACAGTTCCGTCTGCGCAGCACTCATTCACAAAGCCATCGGCAACAACCTTATCTGCGTTTTCGTCAATCACGGTCTTCTCCGCAAAGGCGAATTCGAACAAGTTCAGGAAGTTTTTGCGGGACAGTTCGGTATGAACCTCGTCGCAGTCGACGCGGCAGACCGTTTCCTCGACAAACTGGTCGGCGTAACCAACCCCGAACAAAAACGTAAAATCATCGGCGAAGAGTTCATTCGCGTGTTCGAAGAAGAAGCCGCCAAACTCGGAAAAATCGAATTTCTTGCCCAGGGAACAATCCTTCCCGACATCATCGAAAGCGGTACCGACGGCAAAAACAAGCTGGTCAAATCCCACCACAACGTCGGCGGACTGCCTGCCGATATCGGTTTTGAAGGCATCATCGAACCCGTCCGCGACCTTTACAAATTCGAAGTTCGCGAAGTCGGAAGAGAACTCGGACTGCCCGACTTCATCGTCGACCGTCAGCCTTTCCCCGGTCCCGGTCTCGGCGTAAGAGTCATCGGTGAAATCACCCGCGAAAAACTCAGCATTCTCCGCGATGCAGACGCGATTTTCCGCGAAGAAATCGAAAAAGCAGGTCTTGGCGACAAAGTGTGGCAATACTTTGCAATCATCAACGACAGTATGTCCACGGGCGTTGATGCAGAAGGCGGCAGAACGTACGAACACATGATAGCGCTCCGCGCAATCAACACTCACGATGCAGTCACGGCAGACTGGGTTGAACTTCCTTACGAAGTACTCCGTGCGGCGTCTTCCAGAATTGTCAAAGAGGTCAAAGGTGTCAACCGTGTCGTATACGACATCACCACCAAACCTCCTGCCACAATCGAATGGGAATAATCCCGCACAACATGCGACAAAAAAATCACCGAGCAATCGGTGATTTTTTTTATAAAAAGTAAATTCCGCATTTGTATTTTGCTTTTCGACAATTTTACCATGCATTTTCGACGGTTTCAACAAGCGATTTTGAGAATTTAACTCTGCTAAACAGTATACTCTGATTTAGCTGTCGCTTTATCGCCTTGTAACGGTTGCCGTCGAAAGGCATCGTGCGGAGTGCGAGATGCGGTTGTCAGTCGAGTTCGAACGCACCCGTGTAGAGCTGATAGTATTTGCCTTTCTGCGCAAGCAATTCCTCGTGATTGCCGCGTTCGATTATTTCGCCGTGTTCGAGCACCAGAATGACGTCGGCGTTTCGTACCGTGGAAAGGCGGTGCGCTATGACAAAGACCGTTCTGCCGCGCATAAGCCCGTCCATACCCTTTTCGATAATCTTTTCGGTGCGGGTGTCGATTGACGATGTGGCTTCGTCCAGAATGAGCACGGGCGGATTTGCCACCGCTGCACGTGCTATCGACAACAACTGGCGTTGTCCCTGCGAAAGATTGGCTCCGTCGCCCGAAAGCATTGTGTCGTAGCCTTGCGGCAGATGTCTGATGAAATAGTCTGCGTTTGCAAGTTTTGCCGCGGCTTCTACTTCTTCGTCGGTTGCGTCAAGTTTGCCGAAACGGATATTGTCGCGTACGGTACCCGTGAAAAGATGCGTATCCTGCAAGACCATTCCGAGAGAACGGCGCAGGTCGTCTTTCTTGATTTTCTGAATATTGATTTTGTCGTAACGTATTTTGCCGTCTTCGACGTCGTAGAAACGGTTGATAAGGTTGGTTATCGTGGTTTTGCCTGCGCCCGTCGAACCCACAAGCGCGATTTTCTGACCCGGATTTGCCACAAGGTTGATGTTTTTCAACACCGTCTTTTCGGGCACGTAACCGAAAGTCACGTTTTCGAACTCGACTTCGCCCGTCCATTTGACGTACGTGGTCGTTCCTTCCGCTTTGTGATAATGTTTCCACGCCCACTGTCCCGTGTATTTGTCGGACTCGACGATGTTGCCGTTTTCGTCCTCCGTGGCATTGACGAGAGTGACGTAACCGTCGTCCGTTTCGGGTTCGCTGTCGATAAGCGCAAAAATTCTTTCAGCACCCGCAAGCGCCATAAGAATGCTGTTTATTTGCTGGGACATCTGCCCTATCGGCATGCTGAATTGACGAGAATACTGCAAGAATACAATCAATGTACCGAAAGTCATGCCGCCGAACCCCGATACCGCGAACAGCGTGCCGACTATTGCCGTGATTGCGTAGTTGACGTAACCCAGGTTGCCGAGAATGGGCATAAGAACGTTTGCGTAGGTGTTTGCCTTGCGCGAGGCAAAACGCAGGTTGTGGTTGATTTCGTCAAAAGACTCTTTTTCCGCATCTTCGTGGCAGAATACTTTCACGACTCGCATACCTTCGATATGCTCTTCCACGTAGCCGTCGAGTACGCCGATTGCGCGTTGCTGTTTGACGAAGTGTTTGCCCGACTTGCCGCCGATATACTTCACTATGACGAACATTATGATGAGCATTACGATGATGAACAGCGTAAGCAAGGGGCTTATTACCATCATCGCGATGAAGATGCCGAGAACCATGAGTCCGTTGGAAATGAGGTACGGAATGCCGTTTGCAAGGAGTTCGCGCAAAGTATCCGCGTCGTTGGTGAAACAGCTCATTATGTCGCCGTTGGCGTGAGTGTCGAAGAAGCGTATGGGCAGGCGTTCCATCTTGGTGAACATTTCGTCGCGTACGTTTTTCTGAATTTGCGTCGTCATATTGACGATAATCCAGTTGTAGCCGTACTGCATGAGCACGCCGACCGCGTATATCATTGCCATTACGCCCGCCATCAGCGAGAAGTCCGCCATCGTAACCGCGGTCGAACCTTGGGCAAGCGGCATAATGTATTTGTCCACGATTATGCCCAGCATAAACGTTCCCGAAACGGTGGCACCGACGTTGCAGACAAGGCATATCGCTGCGAATATAAGCTGAACCTTGAAGGGCTTGAAGTAGGAAAGTATACGTTTGAACGTCACCGCAGGGTTCTGCGCCTGAAACTTTTTGCCGTTGCCGTAACGCGCCGCCGCTTTGTTTTTGCCTTTTGTAAGGGTATGTCCGGATTTCTTAGTCATTTTCCGCCCCCTTTTGCTGGGAATAGAACACGTCTTTGTAGATCTGATTGTTCGCCAGCAGTTCTTCGTGAGTGCCGACGGCGTTGATTTTGCCGTCTTCCATAACGATTATTCTGTCCGCGTCCTGAACGGAACTGATACGTTGTGCGATGATAATGACCGTTATGCCTTTGAACTCCTCTTTAAGTCCCTGTCTGATTGCCGCGTCGGTTGCGGTGTCGACAGCCGAAGTAGAGTCGTCAAGTATCATTATGCGGGGATTTTTGAGCAGTGCTCTCGCAATGCACAAGCGCTGTTTTTGTCCGCCCGAAACGTTTACGCCGCCCTGACCGAGGTCGGTTTCGTATCCGTCGGGGAAACTCATGACAAAATCGTGCGCCTGCGCCGCTTTTGCCGCGTGTATAACCTGCTCGTCGGTTGCGTCGGGATTGCCCCATTTGAGGTTTTCTTTGATGCTGCCCGAGAAAAGCACGTTTTTCTGCAACACCATGCCGACTGCGTTTCTCAAATCTTCCAGTCTGTAATCGCGAACGTCTACGCCGCCTACTTTGACGCTTCCGTCGAGGACGTCATACAGACGCGGTATGAGCTGTACCAGCGTGGTCTTTGCCGAACCCGTTCCGCCTATTATGCCGATTGTTTCGCCCGATTTGATGTGCAGGTTGACGTTTTCGAGGTTGAGGACTTCGGGGTTCTTGCTGTAAGAGAAATCGACGTTGTCGAAGTCTATGCTTCCGTCCGCGACTTCGTTTGTCACGGGGTCGGGATTGTCTTCGATATCGAGTTTCTCGTTGAAAACTTCCGCGATACGTCCCGCCGACGCTCTCGACAGAACGAGCATGACAAACACCATTGCCACCATTCCGAGCGACATGAGTATCTGCATGATATAGTTTATGAACGCGGTGAACTGACCGGGCGACATAATGCCGCTGATTATACGGTTGCCGCCGAACCAAACGACGGAAACGATACAACCGAACGCAACCGCCTGCATGAGCGGCATTGCGATGACCAGCATTTTTTCGGCGGAGAACTGAAGTTTCTGAACCGTTGCACTGACCTTTCTGAATTTTTCGGTTTCGTATTCTTCACGCACGAAAGTTTTGACCGTACGGATACCCGTGAGGTTTTCCTGCGTGCTTTCGTTCATATCGTCGTATTTATGAAGCATTTTCGTAAAGCGCGGGAAAACCACGACTATACCGACTACCAATCCGACAATTATAATGGGAAGCGCGACCGCGAAAACAACCGCGAGGTCGGGGCTTATGGAAATCGCCATGGAAAGCGCCATAATAAGCATTACGGGAGCGCGGACGAGAACGCGGATTATCATCATATAGGACATCTGAATATTGCTGATGTCCGTCGTAAGACGCGTAACAAGGCTTGCGGTGTTGAAGTGGTCGAGGTTTGCGAAACTGAAATCCTGAACCTTGTAGTAAATGCGCTGTCTGACGTTCATGGAGAAGCCCGTCGCGGAATATGCCGCGTATCTGCCCGACAGAACGCCGAAAAGCAGGGATAACAGCGCCATTGCAATCATAAGTCCGCCGCAGGCAAGAATGAAGTCCGTTCTTCCGTCCAGCGAGAAAACGGGCGCGTTAAAACTGCCGAGTTGCAAGGAAAAGACAAACGGACCCGTTTCCTGTTCCAACCCCACGTCGATAATCTGCACCATAATCAGAGGAATGAACACTTCCAGAATGACTTCGAATATGACGAAAACCGAAGTCAGAACGGAAGGGAACGCATATTCCCCTATACAACCCGCGAGGGAACGCAAAGCTCCGGGCTGCTTGGCGGTTTTTTGTTGACGACCCATAAAAATTCTCTCCGTTCACGCAATACGGAAGCACAAAGCGCCGAAGCGTTGCGTGCAGGCGCGTGTAAATTTATAATCAACAGTTAATATTTGTATTGCAACGTATATGCATTATATGTTGACACAAGTTATATGTCAACCCAAATACGGACGTCAAATTATAATACTTATATATTTTGAGTAACGGCTTTTAAGGCAAATTCTATACACGAAGTATTAAATAATGTTAAAAACACAAAGCCGCGCACGGTTGTGCGCGGCTTTTTCGGATTATCGGTTGTTTCGACAATCAGATTTCCGCAAATGTTAAACTCTGATGTAAATTTTCTTTTTGTCGAGGATTGTCTGTACAACGGTGTAGACTGCAAGCACAACAAGCACGATGGAAACCGCCGCACCCGCGGACATAGCCGCCGCCTCGTCGCCCTTGAACATTCCGACAATCATGCATACGAGAATTGTCGTGATGTAAGTGACGATTGCGTTTGCGCCCCAAACTTTGAGGAAATCAAACTTGGGTTGCCATTTGTTGATGAGGTTGAACGCGCCCCAGATAACCGCGGCAACACCTGCGCTGAACCAGCAGTAAGTGGGCGTATATCCTCTCTTTGCAACGTGAAGTCCGAGCGAAACCGCGCAGAACACGGCGACGAGAAGAACCAATGACGTGAGCACCCAGTAGGATTTGTCGTCTTTGAGGTCGGAGAACACTGTGCCGAGAAGCACAATCTGCGCTCCGCCGAAGCCGCCTATGAAACCGCCTTCGACAATGCTAGAACCCTGCGGATAAAGTCCGTTTTCGTAAAGCACCGCCATTACGAAGAACAGAACGGCCGCCGCCGCAAGTCTGCCCCACTTGTTGAATTTGAGGAAAGGAAGCGCAAGCAGTCCCGAAAGTCCTATGTGAGGAAGAACGTCCCACACCCAGTCGCCGTAACGGGGCGCTTCGGGAGGCGTGAATTTTTCGGCGGTTGCAACGAGAATGAAGTAAACGCCGAGCACACCCGCCACCACAAGGCTGAACCTGAACACGTTTTCGACGGGTTTCTTGATTTTGTCGCTCTTGAAGAAACGCGAAACGATGAGCAGAACAAGCAGGCAGCATTGGAGCACGAACCATGCCGCGAAAATCTGAACGGCTTTGTGAGGTATGGCGTCGAAGTTCGCCCAGTCGCCGCTTATGACTCCGCTCCAACCGGATTCAAGTCCGGCAATTACCATGCCCATGCCGATTATGCCCGCAAATCTTGCGGCAAGCTGGACAAACGCTCTGGTCGTTCCGTATCTTTTTTCGCGCGACCTGAAACTGTGAACCATGGACAATCCGATGACGAATATGAACATGGGCGCGAAGAGGTCGGCAAATGACATTCCGGGCAACAGCATGAATATACCTTCGGTGTCCATGCCGTCTCTGAAATGCGTGATTATGGGAGCGAAAGCCTCGAACGCTCCGCTGAACAGTCCCAGAAAATAAGAACACACCATTGCGAACATACAAAGTCCGCGGAACCTGTCAATCGACAGAATTCTTTCTTTTTTCACGCTGTCTACGGTGAGCATTTCGTGTTCGGGCACCAATGCTACCGCGTTCTGCGTGAGGTCGGTATCGTAAACCTTTTCCATATAATCTCCTTTGGTTGTGATTGGCGTCGGCGAAAGGCATCAGACGCTGATTGCCTTTCTCTTGGACAGCCAGTAGGTGAAGGCGGTAAGCAACGCGGTCATAAGCACGCCCTGAATTATGGCGAGCCAAAGCGGTGCGTCCGTCGTAGCTGCGGCGGGAAGTACCATCGTGTAAATCCCGACGAAGAAGAATTCGACGAGGAAGAGGATAATCGGGTTTTTACCCCACCACGCAAGGAAATCGAATCGGGCGGGACGGAATCTGTCCACCACGTCGAAGAGAGCGAACACGGCTCCGCTCAACCCCGTGCCGACGAGAATAAACGTAGGACTGCAAGTGCCCATCGTAATGGGTCCGAGCCACTGAACGAGGTATATTCCCAGCACAAGGAAGAAAAGGGACAACGCGTACGACATAGGTTTGCTTCTTTCGAAATATACGTCGGCAATCGCCATATCGAAGAGAAGCATTGCGCCCCAGCCGAGAGTTCCCATAATGCCGCCGTGAGGCATTACTTCGAGATAGATTGCGTTGTCGCCCGTCTGATGATAAACGGAAAATCCGATTGTGAGAATGAGCGCGACCAGAGCTTTGAGCCACGCTTTTGAACGGACAAAAGGAAGAGCGATGAGTATCGCAACGCCTATGCCCTGCAAGGTCAGCCAGTAGTTGTAAACAGCCTGACCGCCAGCCGCGATGTAGGCGTAGTCGATTGCGCTGACGACAAGGTCGACAATACCCATGCACGAGAGCGAAATGTACAGTACCTGCGAGGAAATTTTCCTGAACAGCTTGTTTTTGGTACAGCCCGAAACCACGACGAGAATAATGCCGACAATGGCAATCGAACCGAACACAAGACAAGTTATGTCGACTTCGTTGAGCGGTCTGCCGCTTGCGGCTTCCACAACGTTCAGCGAAATTTCCGTAAAAGCGCCTATACCGACGAGCGCAAGCGCTCTTTCCACATAATGGATTATCGCGCTTTTCAGACCGAATTTACCGAGCCAGTTGTAAAACGACAGCGCGTAGGTCAGCCCTATTGCGAAAATAAATGCAGGCGCGATGATGTCGGCGAGCGTCATTCCGGGCAGAATGACAATGCCCTGGTTTATGTCGTGCACCGCAAGTCGGGACAGAAATCCCAGACTCGGGAAATGCGACAAAAACTGGAATATTACCATTGAAAACACGCAAAAACCTCTGAAACGGTCGATACTTCTTATACGTTTCGGTTTTTCGGGGGTTATTGCGGCGGGGTCGGCGCCGAGATTTACGGCGTCGCTTGTCAATGCCTCGTTCATTTCAACCTCTGATTTATGCTTAACTTTTTGTAGTCGATTTTGCCGATATTGGTTCTCGGCATTTCGTTGATAATCTCTATGACCTTTGGAACGGAATATTTGATAAGATGCTTTTCGCAATGCTCGATAATCTGTTTCTTGACGGCATGCTTATCGGCGGCAGGGTCCGTAAGCGTTACGAACAGTTTGATGTACGCCTTTTCGTTGTAGTGATAACCCACCGCGCACGCCTCGTCGACAACCGGCAACTGTTTTACCACGTCCTCGATTTCGGACGGGAAAACGTTGACAGCGGAAATTTTGACTGAACGCTTCTTTCTGTCATAAACGAAAAGATACCCTTCGTCGTCCAATATGCCGAGGTCGCCCGTTTTCACGTACTTTTTGCCGTTTTTCTCGATAACTCCCGTATCGTCTCCGACGTAACCTTTCATTGCGCAATCGGACACGATTACGATTTCACCTACGGTGTTTTGTTTCAACACGTTGCCGTCGTCGTCCCAGATTTCGATTTCGGTATCGGGAATGGGTTTGCCGCAGCTTTTCTTTTTGTAGTTCTCGAAAGTGTTGACGGCGCAAACCGACGCCACTTCCGTAAGTCCGTAACCGCGCATGACGCGTGCCGTCGAACCGTACGCGTCGAGAACCGTATCAACGTACTCGACAAAGGGTTCGGACACAACGTCGCCGCCGCACCAAACGTCTTTGAGCTTGGCAAGGTGACGTCCGCGGAAGTTGTTGCATTCCATCATTTTTCTTATCATTATCGGAACGCACGCAAAGAAAGTGACGTTGTAGCGTCTTATATACTTGTTGATGACTTTCGGCCAGAACTTCGGCATCAGTATGACGCTGTAACCGTTGGTAAGGCAGGTGTGAATTGCAACGCCCAGCCCGTACGCATGGAAAATGGGCAGCGCAACCACGCCGAATTCTCCTTTGCGTTCCTTGCGGGTGTACATTTTTTCCAGCGATACGCTCAAACGGTTGAGCGCGTCGTTCTGCAATCTTACTATACGCGGTTCGCCCGTGGTGCCGCCGCTGTGCATTGTGCAAACGACGTCCTCGCCTTCACCTTCCACAAGGTCGTGGAAAACTTCCATGGGATTGTGCCACACGAGCTTGGAGTAAGACAACGTACCCTGCGCGGGCTTGTGTCTTGTCAACGCATATATCGAATATGCGAGTTTTCTGACCCGCACGTAGTTGGACACCGAACACTTGATGAGCACTTGTTGTCCGAGGTCTTTGAGTTCCCTGTGATCCTTCACGAGAATATCGTAAAACATCAGCCCTTTGGAGCCTAACCGTTGCATATTCTCTTTGAGCGAAGCAAGAGGGATTAGCGGGTGAACGATGTTCGCGACGACGCCGAGTTTGGAACACGCGTAAAAAGCCACTACCGCCTGCGGGCAGGTCGGGAGATAAATGGTAAGGACGTCGCCCTTTTCAAACCCTAAATTTTTAAGCGAATGAGCAAAACTCTCTATGTGCGACAGAAACAATGACATCGGAATGTCGTGATTGTCGAATATCACGTGACCGCTAGGGTCACAATTCCTTATCAGCATTTCGTAGCACGTCATACTCTTTTCCATAACGATTCTACTTTACCACAATTTGCGAAATTTTTACCATATATTCGGCTAATATTATTACAAATAATATTATAATCGTACATATGTCGAATAAAATGCAATTTTTTCTTTTCAAGTCTTGATTTTGCTGCAAACAAAGACAGAGTATTTACTCTTTTAATTAAAGAAGGCTTAAATCGTCACATCGGTGATTTTTGCGCAAAAAAACACCGCCTTGCAAGGCGGTGTCGTACGGTTTGTCATA
The DNA here is from genome assembly GCA_900545885.1 of uncultured Eubacteriales bacterium. Taxonomy (GTDB): domain Bacteria; phylum Bacillota; class Clostridia; order Christensenellales; family CAG-917; genus Limadaptatus. The sequence goes on along the minus strand of URAF01000002.1, from coordinate 120,267 downwards.
TTTTTGTTGCATGTCGCTTAGTTTTGCGTCTGCGTGCATTTACGGAAAGCGATGAGCCCTGTCACGCACGCGTCAAAGCGTCAAGTCGGCGTCAAAGCGTCGTGCTTTTGCCGAACAGCGACTCAACGTACTCCCGCGCAGAGTCGAACGAGTCGAAAAGCCGACTTTCTTCCGCGCTCGAAACGGTTACGGGATAATGACAAAAAGCAAGCTCGTCAAGTGCTTGCTTCAAGTCGTAAAATTCTTTGCTTCCGTTCAACGAAACGTATGTCATATCAGACGGGGAGCAAACGCCAGATTTGTTTCTTGGTAATCATTATGATGATGTCGACAATCCAGATGAGGAGTCCGAGACCGATAAGGCGAATGATGCCTGCGACGATTTTACCTTCCGAGAAACGGGTGATTGCGCCGAGGAGCCACGCCGTCACGGGGATAATCGCCAGAATAACGCTGACGATGTAAGGCAGACCGAAATAGTCTTTCTTTGCTTTCTTGGATTTAGCCATATTGAACCTCCCTAAGGCTTTTTTCGTATCAATTATATCATACCGACCGCCGTATGTAAATATACGACCTTACTTTTGAGTGCGGTGTACGCATAATTCGATTTGTATATTACGTTATCGCACACGCATATCTGTTGCGCGTAGGTGTTACCCATAGCTGTCAAGCATATCGGGTACGAATATCGCGTTACCCGCCAACCGCACTCACTTCAAATTATTTCACTTTGCGTTTTTACCTTATCCTTTACCCTATCCCCTGACAACGGGATTTCTCGCCGCTTTGACTTCGTCGGGACGACGGATTGCCGCATTATGGGGTGCGTCGTGCAAAGTTTCGGGCGCGCTGTATGCAGTCGCAACGATTTCGCCGAAAACTTCCGCCGCGCGGTCAAGAGTTTCCTTGCTTTCCGTTTCCGTAGGCTCGAACATAAGCGCTTCTTCCACAATGAGCGGGAAATACATTGTCGGCGGGTGAATGCCGCGGTCTATCATTGCTTTTGCGACGTCGATTGCGGACACGCCCGTTTCGTCTTTCAGTTTCTTCATGGACACCACGAACTCGTGCATACAGGGTCTCGACGTATCGACGGGATAAAAACGGCTTATCTTTTCACGCAGATAGTTAGCGTTGAGAACGGCGGTTTCCGACGCGGCACGCAATCCCACTCCGCCGAGCGTCACAATGTACGCAAGGGCTTTGACGTAAACGCCGAAGTTGCCGTAAAACGCGCTGACCTTGCCGACGGAGTTCTTTCCGTTGCCGTAGCGGAACCCTCTTTCCGTGCGTATCACGCGCGGATTGGGCAGGAAGGGAGCAAGCGCCGCCTTGCAACCGACGGGACCCGAACCGGGACCGCCGCCGCCGTGAGGCGTGGAGAAGGTCTTGTGCAGGTTGAGGTGAACGAGGTCGAACCCCATATCGCCGGGGCGGACAACACCCATAATTGCGTTGAGGTTTGCTCCGTCGTAATACATAAGACCGCCCGCGCCGTGTACGATTTCGGCAATTTCCAGAATGTTCTTTTCGAACAGTCCGAGAGTTGTCGGATTGGTGAGCATAAGCGCCGCGGTGTCGTCGCCGACCAGTCGTCTGAGGTCGTCGAGGTCAACGCCCTGTTCGCTGTCGGATTTGACGGATACGACTTCGAACCCCGCCATTGCCGCCGACGCGGGATTTGTTCCGTGCGCGCTGTCTGGCACCAGAATTTTGGTGCGCTTGAAATCGCCTCTGCTCTTGTGATATTTGCTTATCAGAAGCAACGCCGTATACTCTCCGTGCGCTCCCGCACAGGGTTGAAGCGTAACTGCGTCCATACCCGTAATTCCCGCAAGATAAGCGTTTAAAGTATCAATTACGGCAAGTGAACCCTGCGCTCTGTCGGCACGCGTCAACGGGTGCACGTTTGCAAATCCTTTCAGCGCGGCTATTTCTTCGTGCAGTTTGGGGTTGTATTTCATAGTGCACGAACCCAACGGATAGAACCCGTCGTCCACTCCGAAAGCACGTTTCGAAAGCGCGGTGTAATGGCGCACTACGTCCACTTCGGCAAGTTCGGGAAGGCGCAAATCTTCACGCAGATATTTGCCGTCGAACTCGTATTTTTCGACTTGCAGAGGCGCGATTGTCACGCCTTGTTTACCCTTTACGGATTTCTCAAAGACCGTTTGCATACACTTCCTCCACAACCTTGACGACCTTGTCCATATCGGCTTTTTTGTTCATTTCGGTACAGCACCACAGAATTCTGTGTTCGTCGAGAACAAGTCCGCCGAGAATGTTCTGTTTGTCGAGAGCACGGACGATTGCCGCCGCCTTGTGCGGAGTAATCGTGACGAACTCGTGGAAAAACTCTCCGCCGTAAAACCTCTTCGCACCGACTTTTTCAAGTTCTGCTGCAAGATAGTGCGCGTTTGACGCGCAGGTCACGGCAACGTTTTTCACGCCTTCTTTGCCCATAGCCGAGAGATAAACCGCGGCTGTAAGAGCGCAAAGCGCTTCGTTGGAACAGATGTTGGATGTCGCTTTTTCGCGGCGTATATGCTGTTCGCGCGCCTGCAAAGTGAGAACGTACGCACGTTCGCCCGCGGCGTCCGTGGTTTCGCCCACAATTCTTCCCGGCAGTTTACGCATATACTCTTTCTTTGCCGCCATATAACCGAGATACGGTCCGCCGAAACTCATAGGCATACCGAAAGGCTGTCCGTCGCCCACGGCTACGTCCGCGCCCAGTTCGGCGGGAGAACGGAACAGCGCAAGCGACAACGGATTGCACCCCATAACGACTTTGCAATTCGCGGCTTTTGCCGCCTTTATGAGTTCTTCCGCGTCTTCAAGCAGTCCGTAGTAGTTCGGCGACTCGAAGTACACCGTCGCGCCCGCAATCGGATTTTCGGGCAACACGGCTTTGCCGCCCTCTGCGGGGACGACCGTAAGTTCAATATTGCGTGCGGTGAGATACGTACGCAAAGTGTCGAGAGTGTCGGGGTTGACGTTGTCGAACGTCACGACCTTCTTCACTCTGTCTGCGCACATAATGCAACCTTCCGCCGCCGCAGTCGCGCCCGAATAGTGCGACGCGTTGCTGACGTCCATACCCGTGAGTTCGCATATCATCGTCTGATATTCGAATATCGCTTGCAAAATGCCCTGCGACATTTCCGCCTGATAAGGTGTGTACGACGTCACGAATTCTTCGCGCGAAGTTATGCTTTTGACAACGGACGGTATGTAGTGGTTATAACTGCCCGCCCCGAGAAAAACGCTGTCGTAAACTTTGTTGCGCGACGCAAATTCCGCAAATATATCGTAGACTTCCTGCTGACTTTTGCCGTCGGCAAGCACGACTTTGCGTTTGCGCAAAACTTCGGGCACGTCCTTGTAAAGTTCGGACGTCGAGTTCACCCCCACGACGGAAAGCATTTCCTCTTTCTGTTCGGGAGTTATGGAAAGATAATCGGACATAATCACTCCAACGAAGCCGCATACTCGGCTTCACTCATAAGATTGTCCGCAAGTGCGGTATATTCGACGGCGCAAATCCATTCGTCGGGGTTTTGGTTTACGGTTTCGGGAGCGTCGGCGAGAGTTTCGTTGACCTTGCGTACGACTCCGCAAACGGGAGAATTGACTTCCGCAACGGCTTTGACGGACTCTATTTCGCAAAAAGGTTCGCCCGCATTGACTTCCTGACCTTCTTCGGGCAAGGACACGTATACGACTTCACCGAGTTCGTCGGCAGCGAACTGACTGATTCCCACATAAGCGAATCCGTCTCTGATTTCTACCCATTCGTGCGTTTTGGTGTACTGTTTCATAAATTTCTCCTCTCGTTGGATTTTGTTTGCAGATGTGCTGCATATGTTTGTCGTTGCGCCTGTTTGGCACCCCGACCGCGTTATTTCGTTTTTTAGATTATATTTTTTACCAAACGATTTTGACTTCTAGACCTCTCAAAATTTACCGTCTGTAAAAAGGCAGATTAACGGTTTCGAGCGCGATTTTGCGTCCGCGTACGTCCGCTGTCAGTTCGCTGCCCACAAACGCCCGTTTTATTCTCAACATACATATGCCGTAACCGAGTGTCGGCGAATGAGTACCCGAAGTAGACACGCCGACGAGTTCGTCGCCGCAGTATATATCGCAATGTTCGCGCACAATGCCCCGTTCCTTTACTCTTGCGCCTACACGCGCATATTCGGGGACGTGAGCAAGGATTGCGTCTTTTCCGACAAAACTTTCTTTTGCCGTTTTGATTGCAAACCCGAGCCCAGTTTCGTTTACGGGAATATCTTCGCCGAGTTCGTGCCCGTAAAGAGGCATACCCGCTTCGAGTCGCAGAGTGTCACGCGCGCCGAGTCCGCAAGGAATGAGCCCGAAGGGTTTCCCCGCATTCATAAGCATATCGTAAAGCTGCGCGACGACAGCGTTCATGCAATAGATTTCAAATCCGTCCTCGCCCGTATACCCCGTACGCGAAACGCACGTGTCGATTCCTTTGATACTGACGTCGGGTATGAACGAATAATACTTTTTCGGGATATATTTTTCGTCGATAAGCGTACGCAAAATACTTTCGGCGGCAGGTCCCTGCAACGCTACCTGCGAAACGTCGTCCGACCAGTCGTAAAATTCCGCGCCTTTGAGATGTGCTCTTACCCACGCGGCGTCCTTCTCGACGTTTGCACCGTTGACAATCATCCAGAACTTGTCCGCTTTTTCACGGTAAATCAGAACGTCGTCGACCGCGCCCCCGCGTTCGTTGGGCAGAATGGAATAGCGTACCTGACCGTCGTACATTCCGCGGATATCGTTGGTCAGCAATTCGTTGAGCGCGCTTTCGGCGTTTGCTCCCCTGAACATAAACTCACCCATATGCGACACGTCGAATATACCCGCCGCGGTACGCACGGCTTTGTGTTCTTCGAGTATACCGCTGTACTGCACGGGGAGCGCATACCCCGCAAAATCGACAATCTTGCCGCCGAGCGCAACGTGCGTATCGTAAAGCGCGGTTTTCTTTGCCATACAGACCTCCCTGCCGCAAACTTCCACATTGTCGGGAAACCCGCGGGATTGTTTTGAATTGACTAGTTTTCTTGTCGTTTGTTTAGAACGTATTGCCTAGTTCACAATCGTTTCGCTGTCGCAAACACATCGGGTTTTTCGCCCGTCAACGTTTGTGGGTTGCAAGCCCGAACACGTCTTCGCACGCCTCTGCAACGCTTTCGTAGACTGTGGGGTGCGCGTGATTTGTTGCCGCTACCTGCTCCGCCGTAAGCCCGTTTTTTATCGCAAGCGCAAGTTCGCCGACTATTTCCGTAACGCCCTTTCCGAACAGCTCTGCACCCAAAACGCGGTCTTTATCGTCACAATATACTTTGATAAACCCTCTGTTCGAGCCATTTATAAGACTTTTGCCGTTCGCACCCAACAGGAATTTGCCGCTCTTCGCCGCGCCTTCTAGTTTACCGACAACCGCGATTTCGGGTTGCGTGTAAACAAGCGACGGCACGACGGACAAGTCGGGAGCTGTTCCCTTTCCCGTCATTGCGCATACTGCCTTCAACGCCCCCGCCGCCGCATAATGCGCAAGTTGTATGCCCTGCGCCACGTCGCCCGCGGCGTAAACGTCGGGGACTTCCGTCCTCATATTTTCGTCGACCGCGATTGCACGGTCGGTTTGCAAACCTATGTTTTCAAACCCGATATTTTCGACGTTCGGAAGTCTGCCCGCCGCGCAAATAACAGCGTCGCAACAGACTGTATTTTCGCCGTTTTTGTCCTCGAAGCGAACAAATCCGTCGCCGATTTCCGTAACGCGCGCCGACGTGCGGATTGTCGCGTTTTTCCTTTTCAGAACGGACGACAACTGAACGGAGATTTCCTTGCTCATCATGGGAAGAATGCGGTCGGCATATTCAATCACCGTCACCGCTTTGCCAAGGTCGGTAAAATAACTTGCGAATTCCGTACCGATTACGCCGCCGCCCACAATCACGATTTCGTTGCCGTCCACGGGACGGGCAAGGACTTCGTCCGACGTCAACGCTTTTTCCGCACCTTTGACGTTGAGAACCGCAGGGCGCGAACCCGTTGCAATCAGCATTTTGTCGCACTCGAAAACTTCTCCGTCGGCTTCTACGGAATGCGCGGAAATAATTTTGCCCGTGCCCTTTACAAGTGTGACTTTACCCGCTTTCAGCAGACTTTCTATACCGTCGCGCAAAGTCGCAACCGTCTTTTCTTTTCTTGCATAAACCGCCTGTTCGTCAAACTTTACGTCGCTTGCGACAACGCCCAGACTTTCCCATTCGTCACGGGAAAAATAAAGTTCGGAAGAATGCAGCAGACATTTTGTCGGAATGCAACCGCGGTTAAGACACGTTCCGCCCACGTTGTCCTTTTCGACAAGCACAACGCTCATTCCGCATTTTGCCGCGCGTATTGCCGCAGTATATCCCGCAGGACCGCCGCCTAGTATAACAAGGTCAGTTTTCATACCACTCCTTTGCCGCTTCGCTGGCTATTGCACAAGCTGCCGACGTTGTTTCGGAACAGTCTTCAACGCCGTTTTCGGTCTTGTCGGCTTCAACGTGAATGCCGTTTTCTTCCGTCCCCGACCGAACAATCCTGCCTTCCGCCGCCGCTTTGAGATTTACGCCGCAAAGCGTTTCTTCGACCGCGCAAACCTTTTCGCTCTCCAAAGCGTCGGTGTAAATGCGGGCGGATTTGATTTCGTCGTTTTCTATCCGCAACGCAACGACTGCGGGTCTTCCGAAGAGTTCCGTTTTCATTCTGAAATCGAAATCTTCTTTTTTTCCGTACCGCCACTCGTCCGCGCCGAAAAATCCCGTCCAGTTGAGCACAATGTCCGCGCCGAACATAAAAGGCGCGAGCCTGCAAAACTCGGCTTCGGCATATTCTTCCGCAAAGGCTTTTTCGAGTGCCGCAACCATACTTTCGCGGTTTATCTCCGAATTGTACGTATCGAGCGCGCACACCCTCGAACTCACGCTTTTTACCGCTTTGCCCGTGAATTTGTCCTGGTCGGGAGTGAGATATTTCGCAACGCGTTCTTTCGAAGTCCCGAGAAGCAAAGTGCCGTGGTGCAGTTTGCAGTCGCCTTTTGTGTAATAGGCGTTGCCGCTGAACTTCGCACCGATTACGGTAAGGTCGTTTCTGCCGTTGCGTTCGACACAAATGCCGAAACTTTCAACCGCGCGTTGCACCACGTTGAAATTGCGTTCTTTATCGAAATCGGAAGATTTTGAAATAAAAGTAAAATTCAGGTTGTCATTGTCGTGAAAAACCGCGCCGCCGCCCGACAACCTTCGGGCAAGTAGTCCGCCGTCGCTTTCGAGAAGTTCGACTTTGCACTCCGCGTACGCATTCTGATTGCGACCTATTACGACCGCAAAATCGTTCGTCCAGACGTACAGTACGGTTTCGCCTGCGGAAACGCGCTCCAAAAGAGAGGCTTCCACCCCCTGATTGACGAACACGTTCGTGCTCGGATTGTCGACGAACACCGCTTTCGAAACCGCCATACAGACAGTATATAACTTTTATAATTTATAATCAAGAACGAAAACGTCAATTATGTTTCCCGTTTCCGTTTATGTTGAAATTCCTCTCGTTCAGACGCAAGTCCGAACGATATTGCTTTCCATTGCTCATTTCAAACGTGAGAGTTCGCGTTTAACCCAGCCGACTACCGACCGATTATTCCTCGTTGATACCGAGAGCAACGCCGAGAACGTCGTCGACAGGCAAAGAAAAACAAATTCCCGCACCGAGAGTGTTAAGCCCCGCTTTGTCGATGACGGATTTCATAATGTCTTTGAATTTGCCTTCTTCCGCCAGAATGAACACCATTTCTTTTTCGGGCTGAACGGCAATTCCGAACAGTTTTTCGGCCTCGTGCGCACCTGCGCCTCTTGCGTTGAGCAAAGTTCCGCCCGTTGCTCCCGCGGCACGCGCCGCGTCCATAACCGTCGTTGAAAAACCTCTGTTTACAATGGTGACAATCAGTTTGTAACTCATATTTTTCTCTCCTTTGCTCCGTTTGTGAGAATGTTGAGAGTTGCGGGTCCGCCGACGCTTCCGACGGGAAGCGTGAAAGCTACGCCGGCGCCCTTGCTCCCGAACCCGAACTTCTCTTTCAGACAATCGAAAATCGCGGAAACTTTTTCCTCTTCCGCCGTACAGAACACGACGCCTTTTTCCGTTTGTCCTATGCCGAGCACTTCGCTGAGCGCGGTGGGTGCGGTACCCGTCCCGAGTGCGGCGTGAGGATACGCCGCCCCGCATTCGCAAAGTGCGTTTATTACTTTTTCCGTTTTGTTTTTGTCGGCTATGACCACAACGAGTTTAAGTTTCATACCCTACTCCAAGTCGATAATCTCGCCTTCTTCGGCAAGCATATTGCGATAGAATTCTTCCGCTTCGCGTTTTGCGATATGTTTTTTGACTTTGAACACAAGCCCCATAATCTGAATGGCAATGAGCGGAGTCATTGCGACAAACGCGATTATACCGAATGCGTCCGTGATTATGTTTCCGCCGAGTGCTGACGTCGCCCCCATTGCAAACGGCAAAAGAAAAGTCGCCGTCATAGGTCCAGACGCCACTCCGCCGGAGTCGAAAGCTATAGCCGTGAATATCTTCGGCACAAAGAACGATAGCCCGAGAGCGATAACGTATACGGGCAGGATAAAATACCATATCGAAACGCCCGTCACGACTCTTATCATGCTGAGCGCCACGGCAGCCGCCATCGAAATCACGAGCACGAACAACATATTTTTCCGTGCAATGGCACCGCCCGTCATGGCTTCGACCTGTGAAATCAGAACGTGTACAGCGGGTTCGGCAAGCACGAGGAAAGCACCGACAACGGCGCCGACGGGCACGACAAGCCACTTGCCCGCTTCCGCAAGCGCTCCGCCGATAAACGTACCGGCAGGCATAAATCCGACGTTGACGCCCGTGAGGAACAGCGTAAGTCCTATGTAAGTATAAACCGCACCTACTGCAATACGGGCAAGGCTTTTGAGCGGCAATTTCAGCATTATGAACTGGAATATCACAAAGAAAACGAAAATCGGCGCGAGCGCAATGCCAACCTCTTTGAGGTAGACAGGCAACGCGTTTACGTACGCTTTCAAAACTTCGCCGAAGGTTGCAAAATCGGTTGCTGCGGCGACTTCCGCATAAGCGTCCGAACGATAAGCCAATCCGAGAATAAGAACGGCAAAAATCGGACCTACCGAACAAATGCCGACCATGCCGAAGCTGTCTTCCTGCGACTTCGAGCCGCCCGCGACACCTGCGATACCTACGCCGAGCGCAAGTATGAACGGCACCGTAATCGGACCTGTCGCTACGCCGCCCGAGTCGAACGCAAGCGGCAAATAATCCTGCGGCACAAACGCCGCAAGAACGAAAACTATTCCGTAAAGAGCAATCAGCAAAAAATTCAGTTTGATTTTGAGGAAAACTCTCAGCACGGCAAGCAACATAAATATACCGACGCCGACAGCCACGGTGACAATCAGCACCGCATTCGGAATCGAATTAATCTGCGTGGCAAGAACTGTAAGGTCGGGTTCTGCAACAGTCACGATAAATCCGACCACAAAACATACAAAAAGAATAAGCGGAACTTTGTTCGTTGCCGTAACTTTTGCCCCTATATGCTCACCCATCGGTTCCATGGACACGGAACTTCCGAGCGAATACAACGTCATTCCGATTACGAGAAGAACCGCGCCCACGAGAAAAGATGCCAGACTCAATGTCGGCATTCCTCCGAGCGCAAAATTCAAAATGAGAATCAACACGGTCACGGGGATTACCGCCACCGCAGATTCTCTGAGTTTAATCAGAAAGTTTTTCATCAGGTTATAAATACACCGTTGGGTTTGATTTTATGTTTGCCGCCCTATTGCAAAGAGCGCACGAAACTCTTGTTCGGTATTTTCTATACTCTCTTATTGGTCTGCGTTTTTGCAACAACGGTCAAAGAATCGGAGCGACAAATCGTTGACTCTCACCGACTGCTGCCATTCGGGACGCAGAATGTTGTAAACGTGCCCGAGCCGCGCTCCGTCCTTTGCCGATACGAAATCGAAAAGGTATTCGCCGCCGCGTTTTTTCATAAAAGCGTCCAGCCTGTACGTGTGCTGCAAAAACTGGTCTTTTTCGCACCCGATAATCATAATCGGCGGCAAATCAACCCCGTTCGCGACTTCGACGAAAGACGATTTGCCGTAATACGGCGATTTTTTCGGTCTGCGCCCGAACATCATTCTTTCGAACTTGCGTTGCAGGGGGAAATACAACTTGTTGACCTTGCCATTACCGTTGAGCGCAAGTTCGTGCACATCGCATACGGCGTGACTGAGCACAAGACATCTTATGCCGAGTTTCGGCACCTTTACCCCGTAAAGCTCCGCAAGCGCGGGACTTTTGTATATACAGCATAAAAGCGACGACAAATGCCCGCCCGCCGAGTCGCCCGTGAGCATGACTTTGTCAGGGTCGAATTTAAGTTTTTCCGCACGGTCGGCAACAAAAGATATTGCCGCGGCAACGTCGCCTATCTGTCCCCGCAAATCCGTATGCGGCATAAGGCGGTAACTCATACCGACGACGGCGTAGCCTTTTGACGCAAGGTACATGCAATAATTTTTGTTCAGTTCCTTGTCACCGTACACCCACGCGCCGCCGTGTACGTCGATGATCAGAGGGAGTATCGCGTCGTTTCCCTGCGGACGGTAAAAATTGAGTTTGTGCATGGCGTCGCCGTCGCCCGCATAATCGAATTCGACGACGTCAACCCCTGCGCAAGGTTTTTGTTTTGCCATTCTTCTGCCGTCCTGCTTGGCAAGCTGTTTGCACGCAATCCTAATGATTAAATCCGAAATACACACGATAAACCCCCCGTTTCCGCTATTAATCACCACAATTACTCAACGCTGCATCGCCACGGTTCCGCACTGCACAAACACCCTGTCTGCACCGTGACAATTAATATATTTATTATACACAATTTCCCCCCTTCCCGCAACTCAATCCTCTCCCCGGTCTTGCAAATTAAAAATCGGAGATAATCTATTCTCCGATTTTACATAATGTTTGTTTTAGTCAGATGTTTAATTCTCCGTTGTAGTTGTTGTTTGCGATTGCTCTTTTTCGGCGCGCTTTGCTTCTTGCTTCAGTCGATGCTTGTACCGCGATCTTGCAACATCGATTGCGTCGCAATTGTCTTGTAGATAGCTTATCGTAAAACGGTATTTACCGTTTAGAAATATCCTGTCGCAGGCGTTGTATTGCCTTATCTCGATTTCGTCATAGTTGTAGCGATACTTTACTCCGATAAAATTGGTGTGAACAAAATAATCGTCATAGATTTCAACTTTCCAGTTGAATGCCATCAGTCCTATCCACCAACCTAGCAATATAAATATTATAAACATCATCCCGCCGAGTTGAGTTTCTAGTTCGTCACCTGCAAAACTAGTGGGCCAAAATATGCTTGCCGTCATTAAACCATAGATGAAAAAAATACCAGATGATGCCAAACGATAAAAGTTCGGTTGACGAATTATGTTCTTGTTTTCTTCTTTATGAGTCTTGACGACCACAAAGTACCTGATCGCACTGAACAACACGGACGCTACCAACAATGTGCTGATTGCAAAACATATGTGTGCCGCAATTTTCATATCCTTCCCCTGACAAAAGACCTTTTATATATAAACACATCCCGGCACGCTTTTGTCCAAAACCATAAAGAATTGATTTTTGCGCAACGTTGACTTTACAGTCCATCGATGCCTTCGGTTTAATTCTGTTGCGTTTTGTGTATAATGTGATATAATCTTTTTACTCGTCGGCAGTCCTTTTTTTGTTTGCGGATTAGCCGTCAGGGGGTGTACCGGCTTCGACAGTCAGTTTGAGGTGGGGTAAGCATGCCGCAGGCTCGTCTGCGTTAAAATCGGAAATTAAAATTAAACGCAAACAAAACTCAAAAGAGCTCCTCTATGGAGTTCGCCCTCGCTGCATAATATAGTCAGCGTGTCGCCGTCGGGTTTTCTGTTCCCCGACCAAGCGGCATCATAAAAAACAGACAACGCAATCCCATCGCCCGGTAAGATTGCTGTTAAACGGGCTCATCAAACAGAGGTTCGCCCACGTACCGAAGCGCGAAAAATTCAAACGTCGGCTAAGCATGTAGAAGTCGCCATTAACGGTTGATTGGACCGGGGTTCAACTCCCCGCACCTCCACCACCAAACAATGAAGGGTGCAGCTTGCGCCCTTTTTGCTTGCCTTGAATTTCATATCATATTTCAGAAGATGCGCTCATTTTCTTGATTAAAAACACTATTTATGCTGCTCGCGAATGACATAACAATTGTTTTTCGGATAATGAGATTTGAAGCAAAATTGACTTGACACCGAATTGGTGCAGGCATATAATTCAATCATAAACAAATAGATCATGGGTGCTGAAAGGCTGAGATCACTCGCAAGAGGGAACCATTTAACCTGATACGGATAATGCCGGCGTAGGGAGATTGTGTAGATTTTGCTTTTAGGACCCGATTACAGGGTCTGTTTTTTTTGGAGAAAAATGCAAAACAATTTCGACGCTCATTCCACCGAATACGACGAATGGTTTTTTGAAAACGACAAACTTTTCGACGCGGAATACGAAGCCGTAAAATCTTTGCTCGACGCCGACAAAACGTACATCGAAATAGGCGTAGGCACGGGGATTTTTGCAAGCAGACTGGGAATAAAAGAAGGCGTCGACCCGTCCGAAAACATGGCACGTTTTGCAATAGACCGCGGCATTACGGTCAAAAAGGCTTGCGCGGACAACCTTCCGTACGCCGACGGCGAAGTCGAAGGACTGCTGATGATTACGGTCGACTGTTTCATAGAGGACATACTCCCCTCTTTCCGCGAAGCGTACCGCATACTCAAAAACGGCGGCAGTATGGTCGTCGCGTTCATTGACGCGGCAACTCCTCTCGGCAAACAGTACGAAGAGTTCAAAGAAACGAGCGTTTACTATAAAGGCGCGCATTTCAGGTCTTTCGACCGAATGAAATCGTTGCTCGAAGAGGCGGGTTTCGAATACGTATGTTCCAAGCAAACCGTCTTCACTCTCGACAACGTACCCCAACAAATCCAAAACGGACACGGCGAAGGCGTTTTCGCCGTAATAAAAGTCAAAAAGGAGATTTAATTATGCTGGCAAGTGTTGCATTGCAGATTTTACCCGAAACCCTTGACGACGAACAAACCATAAAAGTCGTCGACGAAGTCATCGCTTACATGAAAAGCACAGGACTCGAATGCTATGTAGGTCCCTTCGAAACCGCAGTCGAAGGTTCCGACATCGACCAGCTCATGGACATCATGAAAGAATGCCTGCACATCGCGGGAAAAGCAAATCACCAAGGCGTTGCGGCGTTCATAAAAGTCGTGTACCGTCCCGAAGGAGAAGTGCTGACCATTGAGAAAAAAGTTACTAAACATCACGTATAAAATAATAATTCCCGCGGCGTTTATAGGACTTTTTTTCCTCATCTGGGAGATAGTCTGTTTGTCCGGAAAAGTCCCGGACCTGATTTTACCTACCCCAAAACAGACTTTTAACTCCTTTTTCGAGCAAAGCGACATGATTATGCGCCACACGAGAATTACCCTTCTCGAAGCCGTTGCGGGTCTTGCGTGCGGCGTAGGAGTTGGGTTCGTGCTGGCGGTGCTTATGGACACTTTCAAGGTGTTCGGCTACGGGTTCAAACCTCTGCTCGTCATAACCCAAACAGTTCCTACGATTGTCATCGCTCCCCTGATTTCGTTGTGGCTCGGATATGACATCAAACCGAAAATCCTGCTCGTCGCGCTCACTACCTTTTTCCCGATTGCAATCGGTCTTGCGGACGGTTACAGACAAACCGACCCCGATATGATTGACCTGATGCGGTCGATGGGAGCAAACAAACTCAAAATATTCTGGTTCCTCAAACTGCCGAACGCTCTTCCGAACTTTTTCTCCGCGTTGAAAATTTCCACAACGTACGCAATCGTCGGAGCGGTTGTTTCGGAATGGGTAGGTTCGTTGGGCGGACTGGGATTTTATATCCTGCGACTGCAAAGAATGTACGCTTACGACGCTATGTTCGCAACCATAATGTGGGTCATAGTGTTGAGTCTGCTTTTGCTGCTCGCGCTCGAAATCGTAAAACGATGCGTTATACGCTGGAATAAGAAGGAGAATTAAATGAAACTCAGAAAAACACTTTGCATACTTGTGTTGCTTGCACTCGTCACCTCTTCCGTATTCGCGCTTGTCGCCTGCAATCCCGATGACGGCGACCCCGCAAACATCACTTTCGTACTTGACTGGGCACCCAACACCAACCATACGGGACTTTACGTCGCAAAACACCTCGGATATTATGCCGAAGAAGGTCTGAACGTAACTTTCGTACAGCCCGGAACCACGGGTTGCTCCGCGGACGTTTCCGTAGGCGTCGGACAGTTCGGTGTAGACTTCCAGGAACAGATGATTTACAACCAGCAAAGCAACGTCAACGTGACCGCCGTTGCCGCAGTTATCCAACACAACACATCGGGTATACTTGTTAAAGGCACCGTCGACTCCCTTGCCGAACTCAAAGGCAAAAAATATGCCACATGGGGACTTGCAGGCGAACAGTCCATCGTCGAATACATCTTCAATCTCGCGGGCGTCGAAGTAAACCACGCAGAAACCGCGTCTGCCGATAAGGTCAATTTCGTACCCAACACGGTTGAAAACATAATGGCGGAATTTGCAAATCCCGACGGCGTGGACTGTCTGTGGAGTTATCAGGCATGGGACGTCAAACAGCTTGAAGTCAAAAACGTCGAACATACTTTTTACAGAATGAGCCAGTATGACCGTCTCGACTACTACACTCCCGTCATCATCGCGAACAACGATTATCTCAAAAACTACCCCGAACAAGCAAGAAAGTTCATGGCGGCAACAGCAAAGGGTTATGAATACGCAATAGCAAATCCCAAAGAAGCTGCCGACATTCTCATGGAAGAAAACCCCGAACTCAAAGTCAACGCCGAACTTGTTTACGCCAGCATGGAATTCCTCAAAAACGAATACACCGCCGACGCTCCTCAATGGGGTTATATCGACCAGCAAAGATGGGACGATTTCTTCGCCCTCATGTGGGAACTTGAAACGGAAGGCATGACTGCGCCCATTACCGCAGGCTACGGATTTACCAACGAATTCCTGCCCGCTGTTTCCGCAAACTGATATGGCACTTTTGGAAGTCAAAAACGTCACGCAACAGTATGAAGACGTGACAATAATCCAGGACATTAGTTTCACCGTAGAAAAGGGTGAAATGGTGTGTCTTATAGGCACGAGCGGGGTGGGCAAAACCACCCTGTTTCAGGTGCTGTCGGGGCTTGCAAAACCCGTGAACGGCGAAGTCATTCTGGACGGCGAAAATATCGTCGGCAAGGCGGGCAAAGTCAGTTATATGCTGCAAAAAGACATGTTGCTGCCTTTCAAGACAATACGCGACAACGTATCGCTGCCCTATCGCGTGAAAGGAATGTCGCTTAAAAAGGCGCGTGAAAAAGTTGAGCCGTATTTTGAACAGTTCGGACTTCAAGGAACGGAAAAGAAATATCCGAGCCAACTGTCGGGCGGTATGCGTCAGCGCGCGGCTTTCATGCGCACGTACTTTTTCGGACAAAGTCTTATGCTGTTGGACGAACCGTTCTCCGCACTTGACGAAATGACCAAACAGGACATGTACGCGTGGTATCTGAACATTTCCCGCGAACTCGAACTGTCCACCGTTTTCATTTCGCACAATCTCGAAGAGGCGATAACTCTTTCCGACCGCATACTCGTAATGGCGGGCAAACCGGGCAAAATCGTCGAAGAGCTTGTCATCGACCGCAACGGAACGGAAGGCGAAGACTTCACCACCACGCAAAAGTTCACCGACTACAAAAAAACACTCAAAGGATTGTTGATGATATAAATCCGCACCAAAAGCGCGGTCACCGCGCAAAGCATACTCTCCTACATATTGCACACGGCGCGAATATCCTCAACGCCACAAAAAAACCATCGTATCGCCGATGGTTTTTTCATTAACAAATACGATTTCAAAATGCATATAATTCGCGGTTGAAAATATACACGGTATTGCTTTTTTATGATTTTGCTTAAGCGAAAATGTTGTCCAGAACAGTGTCGGGAGAAGGCGTACCATACACGACAGCCGTAATGTAATAATTCATTCCGCTATCGTTAAACACGAAAGAATACTCATAACTCTCGTCATTTTCTATTTCCGCAATATTAAATTTCACAGTTTTTTCTCTCCATTGTGCTTCACGTTTGCAATTGTTATTTATAAATTGTGTTTCCGTATAAACATATTTTTCTTTTAATGCGAAAATGTACATCTCGTCGAGTAATATACTATAAACCGCGTATTTCGAATTAATACCTATGACATTATTTTCTTGTTGTAAAATCAATGCGCTGTGTTTCTCTTGCATAGGATTTTCAAACGCCACGGGCAGCAAACCGAACTGCCCCTGCTCCAATATGTCTTCCATAGGCATTTCGACAAATTCAACTTGCGTTTCGTCACAATAAAAATAACCGTCCCCCTCTGATTGTCCACCTTTTCCGAGCGTCAACGGCAATACGGTCGCAAGCGTAACCGCAATTACGATAATTGCGGCTACGGCAGACCATGCGTAACGTTTTTTGCGGACTTGACGTGAAACTTTTTCCGAATTTCTGAGTTTTGCCAAGTCGTCATCGGCGTTCCTTCCCGTCGACGAAACGTATTTATTCATAATTTTGTTGAATTTGTCGTCGTTCATTATGTTCCTATGTTATGCTCACCGCTTCTGCATCGACAAGCATTCCGTTGTGATTGACTATGTAAACACAATTCGTCAAATCCATACAACTTGCTATGTGCAAATACGTGTATTGTTGGATCATTTGTCCTGCACTGTTATAATAACTCACTTTTTCCATTCCGAAAACCACCATCATATGAGTGGAGGTATATATTAATTTCAAAAGGCTTATAGAAGATCCTGTGTCGCCGCACGATACAATGTTGTATCCGTTGAGGAAAAGCGTAACTGGATGTCCCGCCTGCAACTGATTGTAAAGCGCATTGATGTCAAGTACGTTGTTGCTCGCTACGGAAGTATAACTTATATTCTGACCGTGCGACGTGACGTAATCGGCAAGACCTTGATTGTACTGCGGTTTGGACGTGCCTGCGCCGTTAGTGTTGGTACCCATAGCGGCGTAAAGGTCATTTATTATACCTTGTTGTTCATCAAATAATCCCATACCGAAATACGAGTAATAAGTCGGACGCTGAAAGCCGGGTTCGAAGTTGGGGACAAGATTGGGATAAAACCTGTCATAATATGCAATTATGTTTGCTCCCGCCGAACAAGCGCAAGAATTCGTAAGATTTGAGTTCATGTTGAAATATTCAGGGTATCTAGAATTAAGCAGTATTTTATCTTCAACAGTCTTTGATGCATAGTTAAATTCCTCGCGCTCTTGGGTATAATTGCCGCCGCCGTTGTAGTTTTCGTCGGCGTAGTATATTTCACTATCGGCAGAAGCAACAGGAGAATTCCACGCATACACCACGGAAAGAGGCGCGATAAGCAAAGCCGCGACGAGCGCAACAACGACAAAGCCGAAGAGTTTTTGATAAGATTGAGTTTTCATAGTAAAGTCCTTCCTTTGTAAGTGATACTATTACATCAAATCAAAGACCGCTTTTGTCCAACTCTTTTTTCATTTTTGCTATTGCACCTTGTTTGATATTTTCGGCGGTGCTTTTGGAAACGTTGATTTCCTTTGCGATTTCGCGTATAGATTTATCTTCGAAAAATATATCCTGCAAAACCAGTCTTTCCCGCGGGGTCAAAGCATCCATTGCCTTTTCGACCAATACGCGCAGCTCGGCGTTTCCCAGATCGCCGTCAGACGAAAACCTGCTTATTTCCCTGTAATCGACGTAATCTATGCTGAAAACACGTTTCTTTTCGCTTGAAACTTTCTTGCAATAATTGATTGTGCGATATGTCATTGCCTTGCAGAGATACCCGAAACCGTTGCGCACGAATACGAAATTCCTGACTATCTCATCGATGTCTTTCCAGAACTCCTGCACAAGGTCGTCGGCTGCAAACTCGTCGTGTACGTATTTGAGCGCAATGAACCTGAGCGTGGGCGCAATCAGTCCGTGCAATTCTTCGACGGCGGAAACGTCCCCTTTTTTAATCGCGATGATACACCTGTTTACTCTCTCTTTTCCCCGACTGTCCATAGTCGTTCCTCATAAGTAAGACGAAACGGCGAAAGAACTTCGCCTGTTGTCGTATACCCGTCCGCAAGGAAGGTAATTTGCACAAAACATAAGGTTAAGTGCAGAAATGATGTTATGAAATTCGGAATTGGAATATTGGCAAATTTACAAATCACGCCGAAAATTCAGGCGCTACATAAAACATGCTCAAAATTTCCGATACGGTCATTTTACCGCGCCGTTAACGGCTATAAGGAAGTGTCTTCCGAAAGGCACACAAAACTTTAACCGCATTGCGGACGGCAAGTTAATTCACTACCCCCCTTTTTCAATTATTCATACCCGTTATATCTGCATTCTAAATGCCTTTTTTCAATTATAAAACATATTCCTGCAATTATCAACATCGAAAATCCGCTGTCGGGTTATCTGCTCACACTCTTCCGTCGCACAGGTTCAATCATCAAATTTACAATCACAAGAAACTAATATATGATAGAAGCTATGGAAAAATAAGGAAAAATATCAAAGTATTTTGCTCGCGGGATTGAATTGTAGGCGCGGTCGGCGTATAATGTATGCGAAAAGAACCAAAATACATTTATCAAAGCGAGGTGTAATTATGTCTGAAAAAGTCAATACCAACACAAACCGCATTACCAACAACAATAACTTCCTCGCCGCGTTGGCGCTGATAGTTATCGGTGTTATATTCTGCTATGAACAGAGCAGCATCGTAGACCTTGCTCTCATCATTTTCGGAACTATACTCACCGTGCTTGGTTTGCTGGAACTTTACTACAAAAATATCATCGTCGGCATAATCGAGGTTGCATTGGGCATAGCGCTTATCGTCCTTGCCGTGCTTGCGGCAAACGTCGCGCTTATCATTCTCGGCATTGCCATTTTACTGTTTGCAATCTACTTTATGATAGTCAACATGAACCTGCTGAAATCGGGTTCCGCACTTCAAAAAGCGGTTGTAATACTTGCGATTCTGTTCATGATAGTAGTAGCGGCACTCTTCATCGCGGCATACTGGGAAGCGGTCAACGCCATTTTCATCGCAATCGGCGCACTCAGCATTGCGGCAGGCGTGTTCATTATTTTGAGAAGTATTACGCTCAAATAACAACTTAATATTAAAGCCAACCTGAAAGCGCGACACATTGTGCCGCGCTTTTTAATTAAAAAGGTTCATTTGCGTCTTATCGAATTTACGCATTTACAACATATTCGCATTTGCTGCTTATAGTCGATTTACTTCATAAATGCGTTTTATTGTTTTATCGGGCTTTTGACCTCAAGGTCTTATCGCGACCTTTACGACGCCGTCTTCACGATTTTCGAACAATTCGTAAGCGCGCTCTATGTCTTTCAACGCAAAAGTATGCGTGATAAGCGGCGTTGCGTCTATCTTGCCCTGCTTTATGAGTTCCAGAATTTTATCGCACTTGCATGCGTCGACTCCTCCCGTTTTGAAAACAAGGTTTTTGCCGTACATATCGGGCAAAGGAAGAATTTGCGGCGCATCGTACATTGCAACAACGGTAACTATTGCGTTGGGCCTTGCGCACTCCCAAGCCGTGCGGAAAGTTTCCGCGGTACCCGCAACTTCGATAACGCGGTCCGCTCCGCCGCGCGGACACAAACGCGCAACCGTTTCTTTGACTTCGTCGGGAGCAACCACCGTAACATCGGGAAACATCTTTTTCACAAACTCACGTCTTGCGGCGTTCTGTTCACTGACAATAATACGCGCCGGATTTTTAAGCACCGTACACATCAACGTACACAATCCCGTGGGTCCCGCACCGATTACCAGCACGGTATCGTCGGACGAAATTTCGGATATGTCCGTCGCCCAATATCCCGTTGACAGCAAATCGCCGACAAACAGTGCCTGTTCGTCACTCACGCCGTCAGGTATTTTGTTGAGTCCGCAATCGGCATAAGGAACACGCACATATTCCGCCTGCCCTCCGTCTATCCTGCAACCCATTGCCCAACCGCCGTTTGGGTCGGTACAGTTGTTGACATAACCGTTTTTGCAGAAAAAGCAGTCTCCGCAGAAGGTCTCCACGTTCACAGCAACTCTGTCACCTGCGGCAACGTTTTTGACTTCGCTTCCGACCTCTTTCACTACGCCGACCATTTCGTGACCGACGGTTATGCCTTTTACCGCACGGGGAACGAACCCGTGTTTTATGTGCAAATCGCTTGTGCATATGCTGGCAAGCGTTACGCGAACAACTGCATCGCGCGGCGCGATAATATGCGGTTTTTCTTTATTGCGGAGTTCGAAAACTCCTTTGTCAACGTAAGTGTAAGCAAGCATAATTTCCGCTCCCTGAAATATCCGTATGTTTTCACACCCTGCAACTTATGCGCAATGCAAAATCGATTCGTGCGGAACAATTTTGACAATACTTCTCGCATTGAGATTGTGGCGAGGTAACATTCGGCAGAAAAACGCCCCGCATTGCGGGGCGCGGTATTGTTTATTCGCTTCGGAGTGCAACCGTCGGGTCTTTCTTCGCGGCAATCCTTGAAGGAATGAACCCCGCGAACATACTGAGCAATACGCTGACGCAGAACATCGCGACATAGTGCCACCATTCGATAATCATAAGGTTGGGGATTTTCAGCACAACCGCAAGAATTACGTTTCCGATTGCTGCGAAAATCAAGCTCATGATTATGCCTATGACGCCCGAGTAGCACCCGAGCATCGCGGACTCGGCAATGAACACGCGCGATATATCCTTCTTTCTGGCGCCCAGACTTCTGAGTACGCCGATTTCCTTGCGGCGTTCGAGCACCGACGTGTAGATGATGATTGCAATCATTATCGTTGAAACGATAAGCGAGATTGCTGCAAATCCGACCAGAACGTTGGTCATTGTCGTGCTCATTTCTTCAACGAAACTCATCATGACCGCAAGCGTGTCGGTGTATTTCAAATCGTTTTTGGTTTCGGCGGTATATCTGTCGAGGAAAGCCTCTATCTCGCCTTTATTTTCAAACGACGAACAGTAAATCTTTATCGTAAACGGATTGTCGACATCGGCGACGCCGAGTTCCGTAACGATTTTTTCGTGCAACTCCTCGGAGAATACGGTTTCGCCCGCCCTTATGCCTGTAAACTCTTTTGCTTCGTATTTACCGGTTTCCTCATTTTTGACTTCGAGGGTAATAGACGTTCTGAAATTGACGTCGAGAGCCGATTGATATTTGATGAACTGGTCGGTTATCTCGGGCATTTGCGCGGATTCGTACGCATTCAACTGCGCGGCAACAGCCTGATTGGTTTCTATTCTGCGCAGCATTTCGAGAGTGAGCGCTTTGGTATAACCTATGACGCCGTTTACGGACGTAACGGACACGCCGGGCCTGGGTCTGATGACGCCGACGACATCAATGTTTATTCCATCGCACTGGTCAATAACGCTCTTGTCAAGCGTAGTGCGCGAATAGCAACTGAACGAACCGTCTTCGTTCTGATAATAATAATCGGCGTCGCTCATGAGTTTGTATTCGAGGTTGAGCAAATCGTCGATTGAGAAAGGATCGTAGAAACTATCGCTGCCCGTTATGGCACCCGCTATATCCGAAGTGGATTTTATACCGAGCATGAACATTGCATAGTCGGGCAACTGATTACGGGAGTCAACGACAACAACGACCTCGTTTGCGGTCTGCGGCCATCTTCCGCCGATTACGTCATACTGTTGATCGAGAAGTTTCTGGTTGGTGGAAAGCTCGTCCCACGTCGCTGTAAACGCACTTGCTAGGTCGGACAATCCGCCCAACATGCTGCCGAGGTCAAGACCGCCAAGAACCTCGTTCATAACGTCCGTGAACGGGTTGACTTTCATATACTTGTCGGGCTTTTTGGGGTCCTGCGCGTAAACGTTGAACGTCGTACCGTAATTGTACTTGACGACGCCAAGGCTATCGTCGAAGTTTTCGTCGATATAAGATTTCAAAGCTGCAAGGTCGTTCTCGCCGAAAATGTTTTCTTTGAGAATAAGTCCGAGCATTTTGCTGATGTTAATCTGCCCGTCGTCGGGAAACTCCGGATTGCTGTTGCCGTTCTGCGAACTCATCATATCGAGGACGGCCGCAAGGTCGAGGTCCTGACGTTTTATCGTAATCGGGTACTGCGAAAGAGCGTTTTCTTCGAGCGTATGAATATATCCGTTCACGCCGCCCGACAGCGCAAGTACGAGAATGATACCGATGATACCGATACTTCCCGCAATCGACGTAAGCAACGTTCTGCCCTTTTTGCTGAGAAGGTTGTTGAATGAAAGGTTAACGGCGGTTCCGACGGACATCGAAGATTTTTCCTTGACCTTTTCTTTCCGAATGCGCTCTTTCAGTCTTTGGAAGAATCCTTTTTTCTTCACGGGTTTGACGAGAAGGGTTTTCTCGTCGTAAATGAGTTCTTCGCCGTCCGCGGTGACGAGTTCCGTGACGTATTCTTTTTCGACTTCGACACCGTCCGCAAGCACGGAACCGTCCGCCGTGCTGTCATAAGGCATTGTGTCGCCGACTATTTCACCGTCTTTCAGGTTTACGATACGTGTACTGTATTCTTCGGCAAGCTGCCCGTTGTGAGTGACCATGATGACAAGTCTGTCTTTGGCGACTTCTTTGAGCAGTTCCATAACCTGCAAACCCGACTCGCTGTCCAATGCGCCCGTGGGTTCGTCGGCAAGAATAATGTCGGGATTGTTGACAAGAGCACGGGCTATCGCCACACGCTGCATCTGTCCTCCCGACATCTGGTTAGGTTTCTTTTTCGCCTGTTTTTCAAGTCCGACCTTGCGGAGCGCTTCCATTGCACGCGCTCTGCTTTCCTCCTTGCCGACGCCCGCAAGAGTCAGGCTCAGCGCAACGTTTTTGAGAACGTTCATATGAGGGATAAGGTTGTAGGATTGGAAAACGAAACCTATTTTCTGGTTGCGGTAAGTGTCCCAGTCGACGTCGTCGTACTCTTCGGTGGAAACTCCGTCAATCTGTATATCGCCGCTTGTATATCTGTCAAGGCCTCCGATTATATTCAGCAAAGTGGTTTTGCCGCAGCCGGAAGGACCCAAAATGGACACGAATTCATTATCGCGAAATTCGATGGAAACGTTGTGGAGTGCGAGTACGCTCTCCTCGTCCACCTTATATTCTTTGGTAATTTCGAGTAGTTTCAGCATATTGTCTCCGTAGTAATGCGCAGGCATTTACCCTGTTGGTGAGTGTGCGCGCTCTAACTATATTATCATATGCAAGATTAAAATACTACTAAAAACCGCCAAAACACGATATTTTTCTTTTTTTACAATTTTGTGACATTTGCGTGACATAATCGGGGTTAATTTGAGATAGCCTTATAGTGTAAGTCGACAAAAATCGGAAAATGACGGTTACATTCGCGGTCGGAATGTAAAAAAAAGGTAAAAAACAAAATTCATACTAAGGTGATTTATGCAATACGCTTACGCAGTTTTCGAGTTGATAGCGGGACTGGGCGCATTCTTGCTCGGTGTCAAGCTTCTCTCCGACAACATGGAGAAACTTGCGACTTCCCGTCTCAGAAACCTTTTCCACAAAACTTCGCGCAGTAAACTTGTCGGCGTCGGCATCGGCACGGTAACGACGGCGATAATTCAGAGTTCAAGTCTTACAACGGTTATGGTCGTCGGCCTTGTCAACGCGGGAGTAATGACGCTTGCGCAGGCAACCACAATCATAATGGGCGCGAATATAGGCACGACGGTAACGGCACAGATTGCGGCTTTGCAGGCGTTCGACGTCGCGACGTTCGCAATGGCGCTTACGGGCATCGGCGTGCTGGTCGCAATGTTCAGCAAAAAAGAAAAGGTGTGCACCGTATCTTACGCCGTTGCAGGTCTGGGTCTGGTTTTCGTAGGTCTCGGCATAATGGCGGACGCAATGACAATGGTAAAACAGAGTCAAGCCGTCCTCGACCTCTTCGCAAGCATAAACAATCCTTTCCTTCTCTTCTTCCTCGGCATAGCGGTAACGGCTGTCGTTCAGAGCAGCTCGGCGGTCACTTCCATACTCATTTCCATGGCGTCTGCGGGTATCATAATTGGCGGCGGCGGAAACTCCGTGCTTTTCGTAATCCTCGGCACCAACATCGGAACGTGCGTAACCGCCCTGCTTTCATCTATCGGCGCAAACGTCTACGCAAAACGCGCTGCCGTCATTCACCTGCTGTTCAACGTTATCGGTTCGATAATCTTCTTCACAATTCTCATCTGCTGGAAAGATATGATGAGCATGACTCTCGAACAGTGGTTCCCGGGCTATCCCAGCACGCAGATAGCAATGTTCCACACCTTCTTCAACGTCATCTGCACCATACTGTTCCTGCCCTTCACAAACCTGTTCGTCAAGCTTTCGTCGCTCATCGTACGTGAACGCAAAAAGGACAAGAAGCCCGAGGGCGAAGAAGTCACAAAACTCGACAAACGTCTGCTTGCAACTCCCGTCATCGCCGTGGAGAACGCAACCGAAGAAGCACTTGATACGCTCAAAACAGCAACAAAATGTCTTGATTCTGCGGTTTCCGCCTTCCTCGAACAGGACAACACCAAGACCGAAGAAATCAACAAAATCAACGACGATATCAACGAAAGTCTGCAAAACATCAGCTCTTATCTCGTTCAGATTTCGGCATACGACGCAACCCTCGACCTCGAAAAACGCATTACTGCGCTGCACGCTTGCATAGGCGACATAAACCGTATTGCGGAACTTGCCGACAACGTCACCAAGTACACCCGCCGCGCGGTAAAAGACAACCTGCACTTCTCCCCCAAAGTCAAAGAGGAAATCCAGGATATGATGTCGCTTTTGAACTCCATGTCCGAAAAATCGGGCGACGCCCTCATCAAGAAAGACGTGTCTCTGTTCAAGGAAATCGACGAGCTCGAAAACACCGTGGACAGCAAACGCAAGTCGCTCATCAAAGACCACATCTACCGTCTCGGCAACGGCGAATGCCGTCCCGAAAGCAGCGGCGTTTTCATCAACCTAGTCTGCAACCTCGAACGTGTCGGCGACCATCTCAACTACATCGCCCACAGCGTCGAAAACGTCTGAGCGACTCTCCCGAGGTTTCGAAAAGTCAATTTCGTTCATTGACTTTTAATATCCGACGCGCTGTGTTATCATATAAACACGAGGTGTTATATGGAGAAAATTGTTTATCTGCTTGAAGACGACGACAGCATTTGCGACCTTGTCAAATGCACGCTCCAACTCAACGACATAGATTGTCACACTTTCACGACCGTCAAAGCGTTCAAGGAAGCGGTCGCTCACAAGTGCCCTCGCATTGCCGTCCTCGATATTATGCTCGGCGACGGCAACGGACTCGAAGTTCTCACCTGGATTAAAGAAAAATATCCCGAAACCTACTGCATAATGCTTTCTGCGCTCGGAAAGGAAACGGACAAAGTCCACGGTCTCAACCTCGGCGCGGACGACTATATCGCAAAACCTTTCGGCATTCTGGAATTTTCCGCCAAAATCGCGGCGGTGTTCCGCAGAATGAAAAAGAAACAGCCCGTGCTGCAAGTCGGCAACATCGTTATGGACTGCGACAGAATGACGGTTACAGTGGACGACAAGGAAATCAGTCTTTCGGGCAAGGAATTCAAACTTCTGCAATACGCGCTCGAAAACCCGGGTAAAGTTCTAACCCGCGACGAACTGCTCACAAACGTCTGGGGTTACGAAGGCGGCGAAACCCGTACAATCGACAACTACGTCAGCCATCTGCGTAAACTCGGCTTCAATTTCGAAACGGTATTCGGCGTAGGCTACAAATTCAAGGCGTGACACGCTGACGTAAAATGAGAAAACGCATTCTTCTCACAACTCTGCTCATTACCTTTCTGGGGCTTACCCTGTTCTCTCTCGTTACGACGAATTTGTCGTACCGCTCATTGCTCGAAAACAGCAAAAATTTCCTGCGGGCGCAAATGAACGTCTTTTCGGCTGACGAATTTTCCAACGATACCGCAGGAGCGCAGGAACTCAGCCGTCAGCTCGGCGGCGCACGGGTAACTTTCCTCGACCTCGACGGCACGGTTACGGGCGACAGCGCGGGCACGGAAGTCGGACAGTCCCGAGCGGACAGAGAAGAAGTCAAAATCGCAATGCTCAACGGCGAAGGCGCGTCGACCAGACGTTCGGACACCGTGGGCAAAGACCTGCTCTACTTCTGCAAGAAGTTCGACGACAGAATGGTAAGGCTGGCAATCGAAACGTCGTCGGAATGGGACGTCATTCTCAACTCGCTGCCTACCATTGCGTGGTTCCTCGCAATCGACATAGTATTCTGCCTGATATTCACCTACTTCACCACCGCGTACACGCTCAAACCCGTCGAGGAACTTGCAAAGAAATCGCGGCTTTCCGCTCCTTTGGAAACCAAGTACAAAGAACTTTATCCCATCGCGGAAATCCTCAACCGCAAAAACGAGGAAATAGAAAGACAGATGGACGTAATCAAACACGAACAGGCACGTGTGGCAAGCGCGCAGGAGTCCAAAAACGAGTTTATCTCCAACATAACCCACGAGATGAACACGCCGCTTACCAGCATAAAAGGGTTTGCGGAACTGCTCGAAAGCGGCAACCTCGACGAAGAAACCAAACTGAAAGCCGTACGCATAATCAAAGCGCAGTCTGACAGGCTTTCGGGGCTTATCGCCTGCATAATCAACTACAACGAGCTCGACAACGACGAACTGCCCGCCTACGAATGCAACGTATCGGCAATCGCGCGCGAAGTCGCCGAGTCGCTCCAACCCAGCATCGAACAGAAAGGACTTACCCTTACGCTGGACATTGACCCCGACGTTACCGTCGCAAGCCGTCACGAACGCCTGACGGAAATATTCGGCAACCTCATTCGCAACGCCACGCGCTACAACAAACCCGAAGGCGCCATTTCCGTTTCCGTCAAAGGCGGCACCGACCCGTATGCGGAAGTGAGCGATACGGGTATAGGCATTGCCGAAGAAAACCTCGACAAGATATTCAGCCGTTTCTTCACCGTCGATAAGTCGCACAACGGCAAAAACGGCGGTTTCGGGCTTGGACTTGCCGTCGTGAAAAAACTTTGCGACCGCGCGGGCTGGAAACTCACAGTTACAAGCAAACTCGACGAAGGCACAACCTTCCGCATTTATTTCTGAACGGCTTATTTGTACGCACGATTTGACGGCCAATCGTACTTGTCCCCTGCCACGTTAACGTGATAAAACAAACACAACCGATAAAACCGCCGAACAGATATAAATCAAGCAGACATAATTAAGTCGAAAAAGTCAAGCCGCACTAAGCAAAGCGGTGTGAATTTTCAAACACGAATTGAATTACCGCAAATCAAAGCGCAATAGATTGCGCTTTTTTCTTTTCTTTGACGTTTGCAAAAAATTAACTATTGAACTATGTACCTATTCGGTGTATAATATGAATTGCAGTTGTTGCGATAAGGAGGAATTTATGCTTTACACTGTTTACAACGACTTTATCGAGGTCAAAGTGTCCGATGCGGGCGCGGAACTTATGTCAATCGTACTGCGCGAAGACGGCACGGAATATCTTTGGCAAGGCAACCCCGAATTCTGGGGCGGCAGAGCTTACAACCTTTTCCCGATTTGCGGCCGACTCACGGAAGGAAAATACACTTACGAAGGCAAAACCTACGAAATGAACCTTCACGGGTTCCTTCGCAAAAGCACTCTCGAAGCCACTGTTCTCGCGTGCGACAAAATCGACTTCTGCCTGAAATCCGACGACCGCACCCGTGCGATGTATCCTTTCGACTTCGAATACCACATCTGCTATACTCTCGTCGGCAAAACCGTAAAAACTGAAATCAGCGTAACCAACCGCTCCGACAAAGTTATGCCCTTCTCTCTCGGCGGACACCCCGGTTTCAACGTACCGCTCGGCAAGGGCGAAGGCGAAACCTTCGAGGACTATTATGTCGAGTTTTCGCCCGCCTGCGCGCCCCGCTCCATTTACATGTCGGACACTTGCTATATCACGGAACGCACGGACGAATTCCCGCTTGAAGAAGGCAAATATCTGCCTCTCCGTCACTCTCTGTTCGACCGCGACGCAATCGTCCTCGAAAACGCGTCCAAGACAATTTCCCTGCGTTGCAAAAAGAACGCAAAGAGCGTAACGCTGGAAGTCCCCGACGCAATGAAATATCTGGGCATATGGCACGCACCCAAAAAGGAATCGCCGTACGTTGCCCTCGAACCCTGGACGAGCCTGCCCGCCTACGACGGAGTCGTGGACGACCTTGCGACCAAACGCGATATGTTCCAGCTCTCGCCGCGCGCGACATACGAACTCATCTGGAACATAACCGTCGAATAATCGCGCAAAATACTGTTAAACTCTCAAAACATAACAATAAACGCCTTGTTTGGAGCAAGGCGTTTTATTTTGCTGCTTTTTTTCGGATATCTTTATCGGTCATGAAATGCCGAATGTTGCCTTTTTCGACACAAGGCATAAGTGCTACTGTCGGAAATAAAAGGCGGCTGTCAGAAGTAAATCGCTTAAAGAGCCAGACTTATGCCGAAAGATATTATGCCTCCGACCACGACCGCAAGACAGGCAACGGCAATTGCCGCAGTCTTTGCCTTTGCGAAAAGTTTTGCGGACAAAGCGGGTGCAACCAATGCGCTTGCCATAAGTGGAATTGCGGCTACGGCGTTCAATGCCGCGGCATAAACCGCAGTCACCGAACCCGCGACGCAAGCAACTGCGCAGGCAATCAGCCACTTCGAGTCCTTGACGTAAGCAACAACGCTCCCGACCGCAGAACTCTTTTCGCCCGTCGGTTTTGCATTTGCCGTGTTTTCTTCCGAAACCGCGTCTGCAACCGTAACGGCACCCGACGAAAAGTCCGCACGTTTATCCTCGGAACGCATTTCGTCGAATATGCTCTTTTCCGCATTGGCGGTCACTTTGCTATGCGCTTCACGTTTTGCCGCACGGAGTGACAACGTTCTGTAAACAATGCAAATCACACCTGCCGCAAAACATACCGCGCCTTGCGTCACGATGGCGGACTCTTTGCCCGCAAGGTTCATTTCGTCGAGATATACGGCGTCTGCTATCGCCGTTGCAAGGCAAAGCGCAAACACCGCCAGAGGTATGACTATTTCGGCAAGCGCAATGCGCGCACGGGTTTGACTGACGTCCGTTTGACGCGACGGTTTTCTGCTCATATAAGCGGTCAGCATATATACGCCCGCCGCGCCCGTTGCCGTAAGAATTATGCCTGCCGTTTCCGCGGTGTCGGTGACGGCACCGAATGCGGTCACGCATACAAGCGCGGCAAACGCGCCGTAAGTCGGTGTCACGAAAGAAGCTGCCGAACGTGAAAAAAGGTCTAGTGCCGCAAGCACGGCAACCACCGATGCCAATCTCAAAACCGCAACAGGGAAATATCTCAACATTTCGGACGCCGAAACCGCGTCACGCGCCGACAAATAAAACACGACGGCAACGAGTCCGAAAAGAACTCCCGCCGTCGATGTAATACGCACGATAAAATCCTGTTTGCCCGCAAATCTGCGTGCCAACCCTGCCGACGCTACGACCGCAACAGTCAATACCGCAAATACAAACCACATATAAGCCTCGTCTTCCGTTCCCCTGCATCGCGGTTGCCGTTCGATTGTCGCTTTGGCAACTGTGCTATGCTTTATTGCGGTTCGCTGTTATGCTCTCCGCCCGTAGTTTCCGCGTCCGTCGTTTCCGACGTAACGGGTTGTTTTTCTATATTATAACAGGGTTTTTCCTTTTTTACAAGCGCGTATTCAAGCGTACGTTCGTATTTCTCGGTCGCGCTTCTCGTGCATTTGTGAACCGCGGGACATTCCGAACACGAAACACAAGCGCCAGAACAGCCTATGCACTTGCCTTTTCTCTTCTGCAACACGATGTAAACGACCGCAGCTACAACCGCCGCCGCAACTATTGCGATAACGACCGCGTCGGCAGTTCCGAAACCGTACGCCGAAGTAAACAGCGCACCCAGTCTGTAAACGAAAAACGCGACAATCCAGGCAATCAGGCACTGCGCAACCGCAACGCCGAGTGCTTTCCAACCCGAACCGAGTTCGCGTTTGATTGCGGCAATCGCCGCCACGCAAGGCGTATACAAAAGCGTGAACGTAAGGAATGTAAACGCCGTAAGCGGAGTGAACACCGACCCGAGCGCACCCGAAAGGTTTGCCATATCCGTGCCCATAAGAACGGCAAGCGTGCTGACGACTGCTTCTTTTGCCGTAAATCCCGCAATAAGCGAAGTTGATATGCGCCAGTCGCCGAAACCGAGCGGTGCGAAAATCGGCGCAATGATTTTGCCTATCTCCGCAAGCAGGCTGTCTTCACCGCTGATATAAACGGGGTTGAAACGTACGTCGAACGTTTGCAGGAACCATATAATCAGCGTTGCCACGAAAATGACCGTAAAGGCACGCACGACGAAGTCTTTTGCTTTTTCCCACAGCAGAAGCAGAACGCTTTTGGGCGACGGGAAACGGTAGGACGGCAGTTCCATAACGAAGGGCGCGGAGTCGCCTTTGAATGCCGTATTCTTGAATATGAGCGCGGCAACGATACCAATGGCGATACCCATAAGGTAAAGTCCTATCATAATCAACGCACGGTACTTGGTGAAAAATGCCGCGGTAAACACCGCATAAATGGGGATTTTTGCCGAGCAACTCATAAACGGTGTGAGCAGAACCGTCATTTTGCGGTCGCGTGCACTCGACAAAGTTCTTGTCGCCATAATTGCAGGCACACTGCAACCGAAGCCCAGCAACATAGGAACTATGCTCTTGCCCGACAGACCGATTTTGCGCAACAGTTTGTCCATAACGAACGCCACACGCGCCATATAACCGCTGTCTTCGAGTATGGACAGGAAGAAGAAAAGCGTAACGATGAGCGGCAGAAAGGACAACACGCTGCCGACGCCCGTGAAAATACCGTCTATGACAAGACTGCGGACGACTTCGTTTACGCCCCATTTGTCAAGCCCCTTGCCGACAAGGTCGGAAAGCGCGTCTATACCCATTCCCAGCCAGTCGGACAGGTAAGCTCCGATAACCTCGAATGTCAGGTAGAATATCAGGAACATAACCCCGACGAAAATCGGTATCGAAGCGTATTTGTTGGTGAGTATTTTGTCGATTTTGATGCTGCGCGCGTGCTCTTTGCTCTCTTTGGGCTTTGTCACGCACTCCGAACACACGCGTTCAATAAACGTATACCGCATATCGGCGATAGCGGCGTTGCGGTCGAGTCCGACTTCGGACTCCATTTCGACTATACTGTGTTCGATGAGTTCTTTTTCGTTGACGTCGAGGTTGAGTTTTTCGATTATTTCCTCGTCGCCTTCAATGACTTTGGTAGACGCAAAACGCGGCGCAATCGAAATGCTTGCGGCGTGGTCCTCAATCTGGTGGGATACCGCGTGTATGCAACGGTGCACCGCACCGCCCTCGCAAAAGTCCACACGCTGGGGTTTGAGTTTGTTTTTCGCGGTTTCGCAAAGCACTCTTACAAGCTCGTTGATACCCTGCTTTTTTGCCGCCGAAACGGGAACTACGGGAACGCCAAGTTCCTGCGACAGCTTTTCGATGTCGACGCTTCCGCCGTTGCCCGTAACTTCGTCCATCATATTGAGCGCAATGACGGTGGGCAGACCGAATTCGAGAAGTTGCAACGTAAGATAAAGGTTGCGTTCGATGTTGGTGGCGTCGATGATGTTTATGACCGCGTCGGGGTGACCGCCGAACAAAAATTCACGGGTTACGATTTCCTCTGCGGAATAAGTTCTCAAAGAATATATACCCGGCAAATCGACAACCGTCACGTCCTTGACGTTGCGCACCTGTCCCTGTTTACCTTCGACGGTGACACCGGGGAAATTGCCGACGTGCTGATTTGCACCCGTCAGCTGATTGAACAGCGTGGTTTTACCGCAGTTCTGGTTGCCTATCAACGCCGCAATCATCTAAACACCTCGGAAATCTTTTCCACTTCGATGTTGCTTGCGTCGGCTTTACGCAACGTGAGTTCGTAGCCGCGCAGATTGATTTCGAGAGGGTCGCCCATAGGCGCAACGCCGCGCAGGAAAACTTCCGTACGCGGAATAAGCCCCATATCCAGCAGACGGAAGCGCAACGCGCCTTCTCCGCCGACCTTCAATATCTTTGCTTTTTCGCCGACTTTGAGTTCGTCAAGAGTCATATATCCTCCGCCCTGCGGATAGCCCGCATAAACGAGTTAGCCATTGCTAACCACTGACCGTAAACAATTTATCACGTACGGCGCGCGCAGTCAACCGTATGCGCGCGAAAAGCAAAAAAACACAAAACACAGAATGAAAAACAATGCCCAACTACTCGCGAAACTACTCACTCATTAAAAATACTTGCGCACTCGTGCGCATTGACAAAAACGCGTGAGAACTTGAACCAAAGCGGAAAATCAAAACGTCGCAAAACACTAAAAGCGCAAATCAGCGTTCGTTGACTATTTTCGCAAAAGCGATTTGAGATATTCTTTTGTGTCTTGGGGAACGCGGAAGCTGTCAAGCGATTTTCTGACGGCCTTTTTCATAACGTCCGCGTCGAGTTTTCCCTGTTCGAAATACGGAATTGCAAATTCGGGATTCTTTGTCACGGCTTCCGCAAAAAACCACGCCGCAGCCATATTGAGATAATATTCGCCGTGAATACGGCTTACGATTTCAAGCGTTTCGGGTCTGAATGCTTCGCCTAAAAAGTAGCGTTTGAAACACAAAATCCCGTATCTGACCGTGTAAAGTCTGTCCGACTGCGTCCATTTGCAAGCGATTTCGTAAAGCTCGTCGAGGTGCTTTGCAAAACAAGCGGGAGAAAACATATCGCTCACCGCCCAGTTGTCGACATAAGGCAAAAACTCTTCCGTCATCTCAACCGCTTTGTCAAAACTTTTTTCTTTGTCGATTATCGCAGCGTGAAGCAGATTTTCTTCAAGATAGCGGTGCGGCAAGTCGCCGACAAACTTCTCTTTTTCGTCTGCGCTCATTTCCTTTGCAACCGCACGTATTGCCGGCAAACGGACTCCGAGTATCGTGTCTGCGGAAATGTTGGGTATCAGTTTAGTCTGAAAAGCCTTGTACCCTTCGTCGGCAAGCGATTTGAATCGTTCAAGTACGGTTGTGGTCATTGCAGCTTTGCTCCTCAATCACAAAACGTCCTTGTCACCGTCCGAAATCACGTCCGATTCGGTATCGTCGGAATTTTCGCATTCATTTTTGCCGTCTGCGTTTTCGTAGTCTGCTTTTTCGGAATTCTCCGAGTGCATTTTGTCAGTCTGCGCCTTTTCCGCATTCTTTCCTCTGCGCAGAAGTTCGGCTTCCCTCTTTTTGGCTTCGATAAAAGCGTAAACTTCGGCTTTGTCCTTTTCGGCGCGCGCTTCCGCCTCTTCGCGCAGTTTGTCGAAACGTACAATCAGATACGCCGCAAATCCGAACATAATGCAAAGCAGAATGCCTATGCCTATCATAAGTCCGCCACTCACTCTGTCGATGTTTTGCGACGTCATATAAATCCCGCCGCCGAGCAAAGCAAGTCCGACAAGCAGACTGAAAACGGATATAACGATGTTTGCGACTTTGTTACCCGATGTTCTCATATGCGTCCCGTCCTTTCGAGATAGGCAAGAAATGCCGCGCAGCCTTCCTTTATGTCGTCGTACGTGACGTCGAAATTGCCCGTATACCACGGGTCGGCGATATTGCGCGGATTGTCGGAAAAATCAAGCATTCTGTAAATTTTGCCGTCGGCTTCCGAACCGAGTATACGACGCATTGAATTTACGTTGCGCTCTTCCATTCCTATGAAAAAGTCGTATTTACCCGCGTCGGAACGGGAAAGCACGGTTGCGTAATGCGGATAAACGGGCACGCCTTCGGCACGGAGTTTTGCAAGGGTTCCCCTGTGTACGGGGCTGCCCTCTTCCTCGTAGCTGGTTGCCGCAGACGCTATGCAAAATCTGTGTTCTAACCCGCTCTTTTTGACTTCGTCGGCAAAAACGAACTCTGCCATAGGCGAACGGCAAATGTTGCCCAGACACACAAACATAACGCCTATTCTGTCGTCTGCGCCGACCTTTCCGTCCGCGGAATAAAAAGGTTTACGGGAAACGTTTTTCATTGTTGGTCCTTTCCCACGAACACGGCAACGTCGTCAAACGCCTTTCTGTTCTTGTTTCTGGGCTCTTTCTTCACGGGGTGCCCGACGGATATGACGAGCTGAACGAACGTTTTGTCTTTCTTGGAAAGCCCGATACCCTCTTTGATTGTCTTTTCGGTGAACATTCCGAGAATGCAGGTTCCGAGCCCCAGAGAAGTTGCGCACAAAGTCATATTCGCAACGGCTATGCCGATGTCGATGGACGAAAAATCGCGACCGAAAATGACCTGTCCAACGCGTTCGGGATAATTGGGTTTTTCGCCCGTCACGACTATAAACGCGGGGGCTTTGTCCGTAAACTTGTTGTTGCCCATAATCTGAACGCCGCGTCTTACCGTTGCGGCGTGTTCGTCGCCGTTTACGACGTAAAACTTCCAGGGTTGGGAGTTGCACGCGGAAGGCGCCAGTCTTCCCGCTTCGACTATGGTACGCAACGCTTCGTCACTGACCTGCTCGTCGGTGTAGGAGCGGCAACTTTCTCTTTGTTTGCACAGTTCGATGAAATCCATATATTTTCCTTGTAACTATTCGGCGTTGCAGTCGCAATATATTCCCATACCGCGCCCGCGTCGGCACACTTTCGTGCCGCGCCGTTTTTGTATATTTTACCCGACAAAGGCGTTTTAGTCAATCGACTGCATACGGAAGGGTTACTTTGCGACCGCCGCTTCGGTTGACATAGTCGCGCGCGCAGAGTAAAATGCCGATATGAGCTTTTTCGACGGACGATTTACAATACAAGCCGCGGCAGCAAGCGGGCTGGAAGCCGTACTCAAATGCGAACTCATTTCGCTGGGATACGCTCCCCGCGGCGCGGAATACGGCAGAATACCTTTTGAAGGAAACATGTCCGACGTCGCGCGTGCAAACGTCTTTCTTCGCACGGCGGGACGCGTCCGTATCGTTCTTGATTCTTTCGACGCGCGGACTTTCGACGAACTGTTCGAAAACGTGCATTCCGTCGACTGGCGCGAAATTCTGCCCGCCGACGCGAAAATCGTCGTCACCGCAAAAAGCCAGAAAAGCAAGTTGTTTTCTTTGAGCGACATTCAAAGCATAGTCAAAAAAGCAATCGCGGACAGGCTGTGCACCGCATACGGCGTAAACCGCCTTGCCGAAACGGGAGCCGTTTACGAAATCGAAACCTGCATAATCGACGACCGCGCCACCCTTGCGCTGGACACGTCGGGCGCAGGACTTCACAAGCGCGGATACCGCGTGTTTGTCGGTGACGCACCCATACGCGAAACACTCGCGGCAGGCATTATACTGCTGTCGGTGTGGAACCGCGACAGAGCCTTCATAGACCCTTTCTGCGGTTCGGGAACCTTCCCTGTTGAAGCCGCCCTGATTGCCACCGACACAGCCCCCGGAATGAACAGAAACTTTGCTTTCGAGAACTTTTTGAACGCACCCGTTGTCCGCGACTTTGTGCAGAAAGAGGCGGAAGAACGCATAAACCGTTCGGTTAAACTCCGCATTCAGGGATTTGACGTCAATCCCGCCGCAGTCAAACTCGCGCTCAATCACGCAAAGCGCGCGGGCGTTGCGGACCTTGTGCACATACAGACGGCGGATATGCGCAACCTGTCGTCAAGATACGCTCACGGCGTAATCGTCACCAACCCGCCCTACGGCGAAAGGCTGATGAAAGAAGACGAGCTCAAAGAACTTTATCGCGACTTCGGAAAAGTTTTCGGGCGGTTGGACGAATGGAGCGCGTACGTAATCACATCTTACCGCGCGTTCGAAAAGTACTTCGGCAGACGTGCGGACAAAACCCGCAAGCTCTACAACTCGGAACTCGAATGCAATCTGTACGCATTTCTCGGCGCGCCCCCGCCCCGAAAAAAACAGTATGAAAAGGAAGTCGGCGCAAATGGCGATTTGCCCGCAACCGAATAAAACGACGACAAGATTTGACGAACGGCAAAATCGTCGCAAACTCACGGCACGAACTCAAAGAAATAAATCAAATTCAAAATAAATTTTCGCAAAACAAAACACGGGAACGCAAACATATGAGAGCGGTAATTCAAAGAACTTTCGGCAGCAAACTTTCGGTGGACGGCAAAGTCGTCGGTGAAATTCCGTCTGGACTCACGGTGTTTTTCGCAGTGGCAAAAGGCGACACCGAAGAACAGGCGGACTATTTCGCGCAGAAACTCGTCAAACTCCGCATTTTCGCCGACGAAAACGGTAAAATGAACAAAAGCATTCTCGACGTGGGTGGTGAAATTCTCTTTGTGTCGCAGTTCTCGCTTGCGGGCAAACTCACCCGCGGCACGGGCAACCGTCCCGACTTCGGCGCCGCCGAACTTCCCGAACGCGCAAAGTTCCTTTACGACTACACCACAGAAAAAATACGCGCCCAGGGCGTTACCGTAAAAACGGGTATCTTCGGTGCGCACATGTACATCGAACAGCAACAGGACGGACCGCTCACTTTCGTATTCGAGTGCTGAAAATCCGACCTCTGCACTTTTTTCGATTTCATATTTCACGGACGCCTGCGAGGTCGCGTATGACTTCGCCCGCAAGCATAAGCCCCGCAACTGCGGGAACGTAAGAAATGCTTGACGGCACGCGTCCGTTTTCGTTTGCCGTGCTCTTTTGCGGAATCTCCTTGGAATAAAGCACTTTCACTCCCTCTATTCCGCGGTCTTTGAGTTCCTTCCGCATAACTTTTGCAAGCGGACAGACGGAAGTCTTTTTTATGTCGCAAATCTCAAAACAGGGGTTTAACTTGTTACCCGTACCCATTGAACTCACGATTGCGACGTTTTGCGCCTTTGCGCGGGTTATCAGTTCGAGTTTAGCGGTAACGTTGTCAACGGCGTCCACGACGTAATCGTATTCGCCGAGATCCACCTTGTCTGCGCTTTCGGGAAGGTACATCAAATCGTAAGTTTTCACGTTGCAGTCGGGGTTGATGCTCTTCACTCTCTCCGATGCGACTTCCGTTTTTTTGCGCCCTATGCTTTGGATTGTTGCAAGTATCTGACGGTTGATGTTGGAGGGCGCTACCGTGTCGAAATCGAGAAGTCCCAGCGTCCCGACGCCTGCTCTGGCAAGCGCCTCGACGACGTATCCACCGACGCCTCCGAGACCGCATACCAAAACACGGGATTTTGCCAGTTTCTCCACTCCTTCTTCGCCTATCAAAGCCGCTGTTCTCACTGTATATTCGGGGTTCATTGCATCTCCTTTTCCGTGTGTTCCTTCCCTGTCACGTGTCCAATTTGCCGCCGCTCGGGAGCACGAAATCGCAGCACCGAAATTTTATCATACCCGAAATTCTTTTTCAATACAGATTGCTATCTTTCGTCAATTAAATTCACATAGTCACGGCATTCAACATTGACATATATAATGTTGAATTGTATAATAATTACGATTATGATTTCGGGTTCAGGGGAAGACTCGAAAAATGCTTTTTGAACGGTTTTGCGACGACTTCCCGTCCCGTTTCATGACTCTTTCGGTCAAGGTGTGTGTATGTTAAAACTGGTCGACATCGTCAAAGATTACCGTATGGCGGACTCCGTCGTACATGCTCTCAAAGGCATCAATCTGAATTTCCGTAAAAGCGAGTTTGTGTCCATTCTCGGTCCTTCGGGCTGCGGCAAAACCACGATGCTCAACATCATCGGCGGACTCGACAAATACACCGACGGCGACCTCATAATCAACGAAAAATCCACCAAAGAGTTCAAATCCCGCGACTGGGACGCTTACCGCAACCGTTCAATCGGTTTTGTTTTTCAGTCTTACAACCTCATTCCGCACCTGAACATTCTTCAGAACGTCGAACTTGCGCTCACCATATCGGGCGTGCCCCACAAGAAGAAAAAAGCGCTTGCAATCAACGCTCTCGAACGCGTGGGACTGGGCGGTCAGATAAAGAAAAAACCCAACCAGCTTTCGGGCGGTCAGATGCAGCGCGTAGCTATTGCCCGCGCCATCGTCAACAACCCCGAAATCATACTCGCCGACGAACCGACGGGCGCTCTCGACACAAAGACTTCGGAACAGGTCATGGACCTGTTGCAGGAAATCGCCGACAACAAGCTCGTCATAATGGTTACGCACAACCCCGAACTTGCGAAGCGCTATTCCACCCGTATTATCGAACTTACCGACGGCGGAGTCATTGCCGACAGCAACCCGTACGACGGACTTCCGACCATACTCTCGCCCGTCGCGCCTATTTCCGACGGCGAGCCGTCGCCCATAGAACAGTACATAAAAGAATGTGCCGAACTTCCCGAACCTGTCGAGGAAGTTGCTGTGCCCGTTAAAAAAGCACCCGCCAAGAAGTCCAAAAAAGGCAAAAAACAGTCTGCCGCGGAAGAAATCACTACGACAACCGAGGACGTCGAAGGCGAAACCAAAGACGCAAACGCAAACACGCTTGCGCTTGCAATCGACAAAGCGGTCGCAGCCACGATGAAACCCGACGGCGACAATTCGGAGTCGTCAGGCGAGGCACACGACGAAAAGTTCGTTGCCGTGCTTTCTCCCGAGCATCCCGAACCCCTCAAAAAACGAAGCGGTCAGCCCAAAAAGAAAAAAGAGCGCACGTCAATGTCTTTCTTCACCGCTCTTTCGCTTTCCGCACGCAACCTCATAACTAAACGCACCCGTACTTTCCTTACGGCTTTTGCGGGAAGTATAGGTATTATCGGCATAGCCCTCGTTCTCAGTTTGTCCAACGGGTTCAATCTTTATATGGACGAAATGGAAGGCAGCATTCTTTCCAGCATGCCGCTTACAATCAACAGCTTGGCGCTCGACATCGACGTCGACGAACTCATGAACATGCAAATACAAGGCGGCAGCAACGGCGGCGAAGCCTTCCCCGACAGCGATTACGTCACGCCCTATAAACCCGACGGATTTATCAACGGCATAACTTTCGGAGCAAACGTACTTACGGAAGAATACATAGATTACGTAAACAAAATCGAAACCCTGTTCCCCGACGAACTGAACTCGATAAAATACACTTACGGATACAAAATGCCCGTTCTGGTCAAGGACTACAACGGCAACGTCAAAAAAGTCAATTCGTCCACGATGAGCAACCCGCTCGGGTGGCAGGAACTTCTTTGGGACAAGTTCATGCAATCGCAGTATGACGTGATTGCGGGCGGTTATCCAGGTTCGGCCGAAGGTAACGCCGTCCTTGAAAAATACGACGAAAATTATGCGTCCTACGACGACCAAGGCAAAAAAGCGCGTCAGGCGGTGCTTGTCGTAAGCAGCTATAACACAATAGACTACGAAATACTCGAAACTCTCGGAATGCGTCTGCAAAAAGACGACAACGACAACTATCTTCCCGTCGATTTCAACGACATATTGGGTCGCGAATTGGTGGTTGCGTCCAACAACAATTACTACGACGTTTCGACGGCGGGTTACGTCGACACCGACGGCGACGAACAGCCCGACAAGTTCAATCCTGCCACGGTAAACACCGATTATGCGTCCTACTATGACGCCGAAGACAACATCACCGTGCGTATCGTAGGCGTGCTTCGTATTACGCAAGGCATTCTGGCTCCCCTGCTGTCGAGCGGCGTTGCCTATACGCAGGAACTTACCGAACTTTGCATTGCGAACGCCCATACGTCCGAAATCGTCGCGTTACAGGAAGCCAACAAGGAAATCAACGTTCTTACGGGCGAAACGTTCGAACTCGATTTCAGCGCGATTGTTTCACTGTTCTCTTCCTTCGGTGTCTCGGAAAACACGTTGGTCAATATGCTTAAAGACACAATCCAAAGCGGCGAAATACCGGGAATCGGAGATATCGACCCCGACAAACTCGACGCCTGCCAGACCATTAACGACGTTGTGCGTCTTTTGCAGAAAGAACTCGGATTGTCTTCGGCAATGATCGAGCTCATGCTCCGCTTTCTCGTATCTTACATCAATCAGCAGTACGGGTTGAACCTTAACGCCAACGCAATCATAACCCTTATCAACAGCGCGTACGAAAACGCAATGCAAAGTCTCGGCGGCAGCAACATGCCGACAGGCGTTTACATCTACCCCACCGATTTTACGGCTAAGGACAAAATCTGCGCCTACCTCGACGCTTGGAACGACGATAACCCGTCCATGTCCGTGACCTACACCGACTATGCGGGCACAATATC
This sequence comes from uncultured Eubacteriales bacterium, assembly GCA_900545885.1. Taxonomy (GTDB): domain Bacteria; phylum Bacillota; class Clostridia; order Christensenellales; family CAG-917; genus Limadaptatus. Next base: position 79,366 of record URAF01000002.1, on the reverse strand, counting down.
CGAACTGCTTACGCGCGTTGTCGGCATCGTGTCGTACATACTGATAGCGTTTGCGGCGATATCGCTCGTCGTATCGAGCGTAATGATAGCAATCATCACTTATGTGTCCGTACTCGAACGCACAACGGAAATCGGCGTACTGCGTTCTATCGGCGCCCGCAAAATCGACGTCAGCAACGTATTCAACGCCGAAACGGGTATCATAGGCACGGTATCGGGCGTATTGGGCGTATTCCTTGCGTGGATAATCGACTTCCCCATCAACGCGTGGATTTCCACTCTTGCCGCGGACGCACCCGACAACTTTGCCGTGCTCAATCCTCTGCATGCCCTTTTGCTGGTTGCATTGAGCATAGGTCTTACGATGATTTCGGGACTTGTCCCCGCAATCCTTGCGGCGAAGAAAGACCCCGTGAAAGCGCTTCGCGCAAGCGGCTGACACCCGCCCCGCAAAACGCCATAGCTCCACGCCAAGCACCTCGTTTTGCATGTGTTTTACGTGTAAAAGCACCAACGCAGAAGTCAAACCTCTCAATCTACTATTAACAACGCATTACAAATGCAATCGGATAATCAAAATCTGTTCTAAAATTTGAAACAATCCCGTAATCAAAACAAAACCCGCGTTGTTACGCGGGTTTTCTTATTTACAAAACTTTAAGTTTGGATTTATATACGTTTTTATCATTCGGTCGTCATCTTTGATTATCGGACTTCCGACTTTACTTTTTTGGTATAAAGAGCGTTATCTTATGAAACGCTTGTCGCCGTCAGGAATACCTTGGCTGTCAGAAACGTATCTTTCAACTCGCATGTGCAAATCGTACTTGTTTCTGAGGTCGGCAATAGTATTCATCATAGGCGTAGCGTGATGAGCGTCAATCGCCTGTTGACTGCTCCATGAGTCTATCAAAAGCACGGTTTCGGGGTCGCTTGCCGAATAGAAATACTCGTAGCGTTCGTTGCCCTCTTCGGCACGGATAAGGTCGACAGTGCCGGAAGACACCATTTCTTCGGCAAACTTTCTGGCCGAACCGTTTTTGCCCGTATAGTAGATATTGACCGTTATGCTCATAAATTAAACTACCGCTCGCTTATTTGTCCGCACCGTGGTTTTCGAGGTCTTCAAGCACCTGAACAGACACGGCGAAACAGTCTGCCAACGCTTCTTTGTCGAGATTGTCGTAACTGTCGTAGCGGGTGTGATAGTAGTTCTGCAAATTGTGGTTCATTGCGGTAATGCCCGTTGCTCTGAAACCGCCCTGATTGAACGCCGCAGAGTCCGTCGCACCGAAAGGCACGTTGCCCACATTGCAAGTGATACCGAGTTTGTCCGCCGCTTCCTTGAAACGTCTGCTTATTTCCGCGTCGGCTTTGACCGTCGCGTTCAAATCCTTCTGGTTGACTTGCAGGAACTTTCCTTCGTGAATGGTATCATACGCAATGATGAACGTAGGCACGTCGTTATAATCGTTTTTGTGCGCCTTTGCCCATTCTTTCGCGCCTCTGAGTCCCGCTTCTTCCGAACCCGAAATAATCACGCCGACTTCGGTGTTTTCAAGTTCAATTCCTTGCTCTTTCAACGCTTTGAGGATTGCAATACCCATGTAACAACCCGTAAGGTTGTCGTTTGCGCCGTCTACAATACGTTTTTCGTTCCAAAGTACATAGTAAAGTATCCACGAAGGCACGAAAACGAGAGTGCCGAGTCCGAGACGCAACACCAAATCGGCGTCGTCAAGGAAAAATGACGCAATCAGAATTGCGAAAAGATATACCAGTCCGATAATGCCGAACACTACGTGCGCGCCGAACAGAACACCGCCGCCAAGATAATTGAACGTCCATTCGCAAGCGGCGTCGGGGTGACCGTTGTAGAAAATACGCTGTTTGACTTCGCCCGTCGGTTTTTTCACGGCAGTGACATTGCATGATGTCATTTTGGGATAAATTTTATCGACGACCTTGCGATACATGATAAACTCGCCCAACATAACGACAGCGCCCACCGCTACAAGCACAAGCGCCACTATTCTGGCTGCGATATGCGGCACAAAGAACAGAACAAACGCCGCAAGCACAAGGGATACGGTAATGTATATCCAACCCATAAAAGCCGCAGGATGCAGGTCGAAAGGTTCGACTTTGACGTCGTCACACCCGTAGTCTTTCAACTGGTCCGCCATATACTCACAGGCTTTTTTCTCGCCGTCCATACCGGGACCGCGCTTGCCGAAACGCGTGATGACGGTTTTGATTTCTGTTTCCATAAAATCAGCGGCAGCTGCTTTTGCGTTTTTTACGGAATTGAGATTCATATTACCTCCTGAACGGTTGTCCGTCTGCTCTGTGCAGACATCGCGCGTACATCGCGTTTAATCGTATATAAAGATATTACAAAATACAACCGTTATTTTCAACAACTAATTTCAACCTTCACCGAAAATTAAACGTCCGACCGCAATTTCCGAGAAATTCGACTTGCTTTCGCAATATTCCGTTGTCTATGAAACACCGATTAAAAGTTTACCTCACAATGCTTTTTTGCACCAATCAATACGCCCCCATAAGCGAACTTCGCGAATTGTCAATTTCCCCTATTTCTTTGCCCCGAACGCCTGAAACATCCGACTTCCCTGCGAGTCAACAAAAGTTAGCTCAGGCAACTTTGAAAAAAGTGTTGCAAAATTCCAAACGCAGTGATAATATATGAACAGACAATCATATGAATGGCTGTTCATACAAAATCAAAACAATAAAGTTTGCTTGGCGAAAATAATTTTTCGCGAGGAAACAAGGAGAAATATGGCATATCACCTTTGTACGGTACACCCCGAAGCAATCAACGAAGTGACAGAAAAAATGCAATCCGCATACGCTCTGTCCAAAATGTCGAACTTCCTCAAAGTTATGGCAGACCCCACGCGACTCAGGATTGTAAACGCTTTGCTCATACGTGAACTGTGTGTCTGCGACATAGCGGCACTGCTCGGAATGGAACACTCTGCCGTTTCGCATCAGCTTGCAGTACTTCGCAAAATCGACGTCGTCAACGTAAGACAGGAAGGCAAAGTCAAATATTATTCGTTGAGCGACGACCATATCAGCACTGTATTTCAGGTGACTTTGACTCATATAAACGAATAGGCAAAACCATGAAACGTCATCAGTTCAGAGTCGGCAACATAGACTGCGCAATGTGCGCGAAAAAAGTGGAAGACACCGTTGCAAAACTTCCTTGGGTGACTTCCGCAAATCTCAATTTCAGCACGGAGAAACTTGTCGTGACGACAGACCGCGACGACGACATTCTCCCCGACATTACGCGCGCCTGCAAACAGGCAGAAGCAGATTGCACCGTATCGCCATACGAGAGGACAAACACCGTTTCCGAACGCAAAAAAGCCGATCCGCTTATCGTTTTGTTCTTTATCGGAGCGGTTATCGGCATAGTCGGAATATGCCTCGAAGAGTTCACGCAATACTCGCTTGCAGCAACCGTCCTCGAATGGGTGGGCATAATGCTTGCACTCGGAAAAACACTCGTGCGCGCGTTCACCAAAATATTCCGCGCACACACCGTCGACGAAAACCTGCTTATGGCGATTTCCGCGATTTGCGCCGTTGCAATCGGCGAAACGCTGGAAGGGTTTATGGTTGTCATTTTGTATCAAATCGGCAAGTTCTTCGAGCAAAAAGCGATAGATAAAACCCGAAACAGCGTAAAAAGCCTTATGATGGTCAAGCCCGAGACCGTCCCCGTATTCACAGACGGAGAGTTTGCCGACAAGGCAGTATCCGAAGTCGCGGAAGGCTCGCTTATACTCGTTAAAGCCGGTGAAATCGTTCCCCTCGACGGCATAATAGAAGAAGGCTCGTGCGCGCTCGATTTATCCTCGCTCACAGGCGAAAGCGTGCCCGCAAACGTCAAGGAAGGCGACTCCGTGCTGTCTGGTTCCGTCAACCTGAACGGCGCTATCAAACTTCGCACGACAGGCACGGACGAAAACAGCACCATAACCCGAATTCTGCAACTCGTCGAAACCGCCGCCGAACGTAAAACAAAAACGGAAACAGTCGTTACGCGCGTCGTTAAATACTACGTACCCGTGGTCATAGGTTGCGCCGTGCTTGTCGGATTGTTGTTCGGACTTGCGGGCGGTTACGGAGTGCGCGAAAGTCTGTACAAAGGAATGATATTCCTTGCCGTATCCTGCCCTTGTGCCATTGCCATTTCCGTGCCTATGAGCTATTTCTGCGCAATAGGCAACGCGTCGCGCAAAGGTATACTCATCAAAGGCACGAATTACCTTGACGGCATATCGGCAATCCGCACCATTGCGGTCGACAAAACGGGAACGCTTACGGACGGAAATTTCACGTTGAAAAACATAGAAGTTCTTGAAGGAAATCTTACGGAAAACGACGTGCTGCGCTATGCGTATTATGCGGAAAGCAACTCCACTCACCCGATTGCCCGCGCCGTTGTAAAAGCCGCGGGAGAAAACGCAGACAAATGGGCAAAAGACACCGCCGTGTCCGTCACCGACGTACACGAAACGGCAGGCGTCGGAATGCGCTGTACAGTTGACGGTCACGTCGTCGAAGTGGGACGTGCCGCACGAGGCGGGAAAGGCTCAGGCACCTGCGTTGACGTAACCGTCGACGGCAAAACCGTGGCAACGCTCACCCTTGTAGACGCCGTAAAAAACAGCACCAAAGACGCACTCGATTACTTCCGCGCCCATTCCGTCGACACCGTGATGTTTACGGGCGACAACGCCGAAACGGCGTCTTCCGTTGCAAGCGAACTCGGAATCACCGAGTATCACGCTCAAATGATGCCGCAGGATAAATTCGCGGAAATCGAGAAACTCATAAACGCAAAAAATAAGAAATCCGACATCGTCGCATACGTTGGCGACGGAATAAACGACGCACCCGTTCTTTCCCGTGCCGACCTCGGAATCGCAATGGGACTTTCGGGCAGCGCGGCTACGGTGGACAGTGCGGATATCGTTCTTATGAACGACAACCTTGCGCAACTCACCGAAGCACACAAGCTCTCCTCTTTCACAAAAAAAGTCGTCGCCGAAAACATCATTGCAACGCTCGGCGTCAAACTTTTGTTCGTAAGCTTGGGACTTGCGGGTATCACGGGGCTTGCCTGGGCGGTTTTCTCCGACGTCGGACTTGCAATATGCACCGTTCTCAACTCCCTGCGCGTTCTGCGCTACGGCGGCACACACCGCACCGCCGGCACAAACGGCACTTCCGAACGCCAACACCGTGTCCGAAAACACGCACAAACCGAAAAGCATTCTCACAGCCACGCCGATGGCGGCACAAACTCCTACGCTCACGCGCACTCGCACGAACACGTACACGCAAACACCCACGCGCAAACGCACGACCGTGAGCACGACCATGAGCACGACCACGCACATAGCGCGCCTACCCACGTAGAACACACAAACGAGCACGCGGACGGCCACTTGCACGAAAACGGCAATTAATTCAAACGCCGCACGCGCAAAATTACACAAACCGCAACAGCGCACCGCAAACGGAGACGGTGCGCTGTTTTTATGCGTTTTCAGGCTTGCAAATTTCAACCACAATTGAGCATATATACACACGCAAATCTGCCCGACTCGGCATATGCGCAAACAATCCCGCGTTACGTTGTTACGTTTGCACATATGTTCCCGCTGGCACATATTTTCGTGTAAATCTGCAAATATATGGCGATATCGAACTTCGATTTTTGCAATAGCTGCGCATACTTGCATACGTTTTGCTTGCAATTCCGCGTCTGCTGCTACTGCTCCCCTGAAAAACAAAAACGCTCAAACACTTTTCGTGTGTTGACAAGCGCGATGCAAAGGCATATAATACACGTATCGTACAAAAGAGGTGTGTTATGCTCAAAACCTGTTTTCCCGAAAGACTGAAACAACTGCGCAAAGACGCGGGAATGTTGCAATCGGACCTTGCAGACCATTTCAAGGTCTCGAAATCCGCTGTTTCCGGCTGGGAAGTGGGAAGAAACCAACCGTCCTATGACATTCTGATTGAAATGAGCATTCTCTTCGGCGTAAGCGTCGACTACATCATAGGACGTCGCAACTACTGAACCTTCGTATCGGAAAACCGTCGCAAATGCAGAAATCGCGTCGGTTTTCCTGCTTTATGCACACAATTCGTGTTTTGAAATAAAAACGGCACTCCTCTGCGGAATGCCGTTTTTGTTTTTGGTTTGAAATTTAACCTTATTTACGCTTTTTTGTCGGGCAAAACCTTCCTCAAATACTCTGCCGTGTAACTCGACGGGTTTTTCGCCACTTCTTCGGGACGACCGCAGGCAACTATTCTTCCGCCGCCGTTACCGCCGTCGGGACCGAGGTCTATTATCCAGTCCGCCATCTTGATGACGTCGAGGTTGTGTTCGATAACAAGTATTGTATTGCCCGCGTCCGCAAGGCGGTTCAGTATCGCAAGCAGTTTTGCAACGTCGTGCGTATGCAGTCCGGTTGTCGGTTCGTCGAGAATGTAAAGCGTTTTGCCCGTGCCGCGTTTGCTGAGTTCGGTTGCGAGTTTGACTCTCTGCGCCTCGCCGCCGCTCAACGTGGTCGAGGACTGTCCGAGTTTGATGTAACCGAGTCCTACGTCGTAAAGCGTCTGAATTTTGCTGCGTATGCGCGGTACATTGGTGAAAAACTCCAACGCTTCTTCCACTGTCATATCGAGAACTTCGGCAATATTCTTGCCTTTGTATCTGACTTCGAGCGTTTCTCTGTTATATCGCGCGCCTTTGCACACTTCGCACGGCACGTATATGTCGGGCAAGAAATGCATTTCGATTTTGATAATTCCGTCGCCGCCGCAGTTTTCGCATCTGCCGCCCGAAACGTTGAAAGAGAATCGTCCCGACTTATAGCCGCGGGTCTTTGCGTCGGGAAGTTCGGCAAACAGGTCGCGTATGGGTCCGAACACTCCCGTATACGTTGCGGGGTTTGAACGAGGCGTTCTGCCAATCGGGCTTTGGTCGATTGAGATTACTTTGTCAAAATATTCGACACCTTCGATTGCGTTGTATTCGCCCTCGGGCAATCTGCTGCGCATAAGGGCATTTGACATTGCGGGATAAATTATTTCGTTGACAAGGCTGGATTTTCCCGAACCCGATACACCCGTAACCGCCGTGAACGTTCCGACGGGGATTGACACGTCCACGTTTTGCAAATTGTTTTGTCTTGCGCCGCGCACCGTCAACATTCTGTCGCTCACCGCACGTCGCATTTCGGGCACGGGTATGGAATATTCGCCAGAAAGATACTTGCCCGTTATCGAACGCGGTTCCGCCATGATGTCTGCGACCGACCCCGCCGCCACGACTTCGCCGCCGTGTACGCCCGCACCGGGGCCGATGTCGACGATGTAGTCGGCTTCGCGGATTGTTTCCTCGTCGTGTTCGACAACGATAAGCGTATTGCCAAGGTCACGCAATCCTTTGAGTGACGCAAGAAGTTTTCCGTTGTCTTTTTGATGCAGTCCTATGCTGGGCTCGTCGAGAATGTAAAGCACGCCCGTAAGTCCGCTGCCTATCTGCGTTGCAAGTCTGATACGCTGGCTTTCGCCGCCGCTCAGCGTTGCGGACGCGCGCGACAAAGTGAGATAACCGAGCCCGACGTCCGACAAAAAACGAAGTCTTGCGCGGATTTCTTTCAAGATTCGCCTTGCAATCAGGGCTTCCGTCGGACCGAGTTCCAGCCCGTCGAGGAATTTTTCCGCTTCGACTACGGACATACTTGACATTTCGTGAATGTTCTTGCCGCCGACGGTTACGGACAGAGCCTCGGGTTTCAGCCTCTTGCCGCCGCAAACCGTGCACGGCACCTGTTTCATATATCTGGAAATTTCGGTTTTAACCATATCGGAGTCCGTCTCGTTGAAACGGCGCATCAGATTGTTGGCTATGCCTTCGTAGCTGCTGTTGAAATGCCCGCTGAAATTGCTGGAATTGTATTCCATGGGAATTCTGTCGCCATCGTTGCCGTAGAAAATCATATGCAAGACGTTTTCGGGCAGGTCTTTAATGGGCACGTCAAGCGAAAAACCGTACGCTTTGGAAAGTGCCTTGAACTGCATCTGCGACATTTTGCCCGTGTCGATATACCAGCCGCTTGCTTTGATTGCGCCTTCGCGCAAAGTTGCGTTCCAGTCCGTGACAAGCAAATTCGTGTCGATTTCGTTGGTAAATCCGAGTCCTGCGCAAACGGGACACGCACCGTACGGATTGTTGAAAGAAAAGAGTCTCGGGGTAAGTTCTTCGAAACTGATTTCGCAATCGGGACAGGCGTATTTTGTCGAATACAGCACTTCTTCGCCGTCGTAATCGGCAATCACAAGCCCTTCGGCAAGTTTAACGGCGTTTTCGAGCGCGTCGTTCAGTCGGCGGTTTATGCCTTCCTTGACAACCAGTCTGTCAACCACGACGCTGATGTTGTGTTTTATGTTTTTGTCAAGGTTGATTTGCTCGTCAAGCGTATAGTTTATTCCGTCGACGCGCACGCGAACGTATCCCGCGCGTTTGAGCGTTTCGAGCTGTTTGGAATACTCGCCCTTCCTTCCTCTGACGATAGGCGCGAGAATTTGAAGTTTGACGCCCTGACGCAACATGATTTTGTCGGCAATCTGGTCGATGGTCTGGCGTTCGATTTCTCTGCCGCATTTCGGGCAATGCGGTTTGCCGACGCGCGCGTAAAGCAGTCGCATATAGTCGTAAATCTCAGTCACCGTACCGACGGTTGAACGGGGGTTGTGCGACGTCGTTTTCTGGTCGATGGAAACCGCGGGGGAAAGCCCCTCGATATAGTCAACGTCGGGTTTCTGCATCTGTCCGAGGAACTGACGCGCATAGCTCGACAGACTTTCCATATATCTGCGCTGACCTTCTGCGAAAATGGTGTCGAAGGCAAGCGAAGACTTGCCCGAACCCGAAAGTCCCGTGAAAACCACGAGTTTGTCTCTCGGAATTTCGAGGTCGATGTTTTTGAGATTGTTTTCTTTTGCGCCTTTTATGAATATTTCTTTCATTTCTTTATCCGACGGAAACAGTATCTGCAAAATACACGCGCATATTACCGTTTCCCAATGACTATTTGAATTTCTTTACCTGTTTTTTCAGTTCGTTAAGCTCGTCACGCAGCTTGATTGCCCTCTCGAAATCCAGTGCGGCAGCCGCCGTCTGCATAAGTCCTTTAAGACGTTCGATTTCATTAACGAGGTCTTTAGGCGACATTTTGTCGCGGTCAACCTTCTTTTTGGTGATTTCAAGGGTGTTTTTGAACTCTCGTTCTATCGTCTTGGGGATAATACCGTGTTCACGATTGTACGCGTCCTGAATGGCGCGTCTGCGGTTGGTTTCGTCGATTGCCCGACGCATACTGTCCGTCACCGTATCGGCATACATTATGACGTGCCCTTTGTCGTTTCGAGCCGCTCTGCCTATTGTCTGAATGAGCGCGCTTTCGCTTCTGAGAAAACCTTCCTTGTCGGCGTCGAGGATTGCGACAAGCTGAACCTCGGGCAAGTCCAACCCCTCACGCAAAAGGTTTATGCCGACCAGCACGTCAAACTCTCCTCGGCGCAAATCGCCTACAATGTCGATGCGTTCGAGAGTGTCTATATCCGAGTGCATATACCGCACCTTGATGCCGACTTCTTTGAGATAATCGGTGAGGTTCTCCGCCATTTTTTTGGTGAGCGTGGTGACAAGCACCCTGCCTTTGTTTTCCGTGACTTTGCGGATTTCTCCGATGAGGTCGTCAACCTGTCCCTTAACGGGCTTTACCGTGATTTCGGGGTCCAGCAATCCCGTCGGTCTGATGAGCTGTTCTGCAACTTCGTCCGCTCTCTCCGTTTCGAACGGTCCGGGAGTTGCCGACACGCATACCATTTGTCTTATATGGCTGTCGAACTCCTCGAAATCGAGAGGTCTGTTGTCGTAAGCCGCGGGAAGTCTGAACCCGTAATCTACGAGATTTTTCTTGCGTGCGCGGTCGCCGTTGTACATTCCGCGCAGTTGCGGAATGGTCATATGACTTTCGTCGATAAACACGATAAAATCTTTCGGGAAGAAGTCGAGAAGCGTATAAGGCGGTTGCCCTGGTTTGCGCCCGTCAAAGTAGCGCGAATAGTTTTCTATGCCCGAACAATACCCCATTTCGCGCATCATTTCCACGTCATAGTTCACGCGTTCGTCTATTCTTTGCGCTTCGATGAGTTTGCCGTTGGCTTTGAAAAAGTCCACGCGTTCCTGTTTGTCGGCAAGAATACGGCGGAATATCTCCTCCCTGTCGCCGCTCATAACGTAGTGCGTGGCGGGGAAAATCACGGTGTGTTTCAGTTCGTTGACCACCTGCGAAGTCAGACTGTCGATTTCGCATATCCGCTCGACGGTATCGCCGAAAAATTCCACGCGGATTGCAATTTCGGAGTTACCTGCGGGAAAAATGTCGAGAGTGTCGCCGCGAACCCTGAACGTGGAACGCACAAAATCGAAGTCGGCGCGTTTGTACTGAATGTCCACAAGACGGCGGATAAGTTCATCCTGCTCGATATCGTCGCCTTCGCGGATTGAGACCGCCTGCGCATAGTAATCGACGGGCGCGCCCAGTCCGTAAATGCAGGATACGCTGGACACGACGATAACGTCCCGTCTTTCGCACAGCGACGCTGTGGCTGAGTGACGAAGTTTGTCTATTTCGTCGTTGATTTCGAGCTCTTTTTCAATGTAGGTATCCGAGCGCGGAATGTACGCCTCGGGCTGATAATAGTCGTAATAGCTGACGAAAAATTCAACTCTGTTGTGCGGGAAAAATTCGCGGAATTCGTTGCAAAGCTGTGCGGCAAGCGTTTTGTTGTGGGCAATGACAAGCGCGGGACGTTGCAGTTTTTCGATGACGTTTGCCATTGTGAAAGTTTTGCCGCTGCCCGTGACGCCGAGCAGAACTTCCGTCGAAAAACCGTTTTCGAGACCTGCGGCCAGCTTTTCAATCGCCGCCGGTTGGTCGCCGCAGGGCGAATATTTGCTGACCAGCCTGAATTGCGTCATAGTTCCGTAAGTTTCTGAATGATGATTTTGATGCCCCACGCCGCGGCACCCGAGCACAGACCGCCGATTATGGCGAGAAGAATTTTGAATTTGAGATTGCTCTTGAACGCCTTTTCCACGCGCGCGAAAGCAAGCCCTTTCTGATGCATATTGATGCAGTACACGAGTTCGCCCTTTCTGTCCGAACGGGTTATGTCGAAATAGTCGTCGATTTCGAGGTTGCGGAGCGTGCCGTCAAGTTCGTCCTCGTCAAAGTCGTAGTCGAGAGACAACTCGTTGAAAAGGTCAAGCGGCGACAGCAAACATACCCCCGACTTCTTGTCGGCGGACTGATATACCGCGCGCATTACCGCCCTTTCCTTTTTGGTGAGTACGTGTTGTTTTTCGAGTGCCATATCTGCCGAGAGCACACAACCGCATTTTGATTATGTGCACGATTTGCGGGTTTATTCGCTTATTTTGTCGGTTAAAACGCCAATGCTTGTATTATCACGGATATTATCGTGACAATTCCGCCGCCCAGCAATCCGCCGAGAAAAGCGTACAGCGCAACGGAAAGTTTGCCGTGTTCTTTCTTTTTCGCGGGCTTTTCCGAAGACTCTGCGACGACGGGTTCGGGGGCGCGGTCCTTGGTTGCAATCGCCGTAACTTCGGCGACCATCTGCGCAAGCTCTTCCGTGCGTTTCAAGGTGAGAAGGCAATATTCGTCGGGCGTAAAATACTTGACTTTCAGATATTCCCTGTCCCTCAAATCCCTGATTATAACGCTGAGTTTCTGTTTGTCGAGGTCGATTTCCGCGGGCAAACGTTCTAGAATTTCGTCCGCTTCGATAACTTTGTAAGTGTCGTCCTGACCCGTGAGTTCACGCAGTACGGACATCACTGCTTTCTTGTCGGAATCCAACATAACAATCCTCCTGACAGTCAATAAATTTTACCATATTGCGGAAGATTAATCAATTATTTTTTCAAAACGCTACACAAACGCGGTATAGTGTGATATCATATTTTCAATTATTTTATACGGAAGGTAAGTATGAATCTACTCAACAAGTTCCTCAACCGCACCGATTTCAACGACTACGACGACTTCAAAAACAACGTCGTTCTGTCCGTTCCCGAAAACTTCAATTTCGGCTACGACGTCGTTGACGAATACGCACGTCTTGTCCCCGAAAAGCGCGCGCTAGTATGGTGCAATTCCGTTGGAGAAGAAAAGATTTTCACTTTCCGCGATATCAGCGAACTCAGCAACCGCACGGTCAACTTCCTGCTTGCAAGCGGCATCAAAAAAGGCGATTACGTCATGACGATGCTCAACCGTCGCTGGGAATACTGGGTTATGGTTGTGGCTTGCTGCAAACTCGGCGCAGTGCTCATTCCCGCAACCCACATGCTTACGCCCAAAGACATTTATTACCGTTGCAACTCCGCGGGCGTCAAACTGCTTGTCGCAACTGCGGAAGAAGACGTCATCGAACACGTTTCGCACGCTCTCGACAAATGCGAAACGCTGAAAGAATGCGTGTTTACGACCAAGGTCGACGGTTTCCGTTCCTTCGACGAGTGCATAATGAGCTATGACGCGGTGCTTCCCGCGCTTCCCCGTCCCGACTGGAACGACGATATGCTCTGCTACTTTACTTCGGGTACGACGGGTATGCCCAAAATGGTGCAACACAACTTCGAGTATCCTGCGGGACACGTTTTCACCGCATATTTCTGGCAACAGGTTGTGGACGACGGTCTGCACTTCACGTCTGCCGAATCCGGCTGGGCAAAATGCAGCTGGGGCAAAATCTACGGCCAATGGATTGCGGGTACCGCGGTTTTCGTCTACGACTATCACGGAAGATTTACCCCTACCGACCTGCTTCCTCTCATCGAGAAATATCACATCACGACTTTCTGCGCACCTCCCACGATTTACCGCTTCCTCGTCAAGGAAGACCTGTCCAAATACGACTTTTCTTCCCTTACGCACTGCACGACAGCGGGCGAAGCGCTGAACGCCGAGATATTCAAACAATTCTACGAAGCTACGGGTCAGAAGATATACGAAGGTTTCGGACAGACGGAATCCTGCGTTATGCTGGCAACGTTCCGCTTTATGGAGCCCGTCAGCGGTTCGCTCGGAAAGCCCTGCCCCGTCTATGACATCGACCTCATCGACGACGAAGAAAACGTCGTTCCCGACGGTTGCGAAGGCGAAATCGCAGTTCGTCTGCGTCCTCACCAGTACGGACTTGTCACCAACTACAAAAACGAACCTGAACGCACACAGGCGGCGCGTGGCGGCAAATATTATCACACGGGCGACCTTGCCAAACGCGACGAAAACGGAATGTACTGGTTTGTCGGCAGAAAGGACGACATCATCAAGTCCAGCGGCTACCGCATCGGACCTTTCGAAGTCGAATCGGCGCTTATGGAACACCCCTCCGTGCTCGAATGCGCGATAACTGGCGCCCCCGACCCCGTCCGCGGCGTCGTTGTCAAAGCGACGATAGTTCTTGCAAAAGGATACACCCCCAGCGAAGAGCTGAAAAAAGAACTGCAAAATCACGTCAAACAGGCAACCGCGCCTTACAAATATCCCCGTATCATCGAATTTGTCGATGAAATGCCCAAAACCATATCGGGCAAAATTCGCCGCGTGGAAATCCGCGAAAAAGACCACAAATAATCCAAGAATACATATCCACAATAAAAGCCACCGCGCAAGTCGGTGGCTTTTTCATATTTTTTATACTCCTTCATGCACTCACCCCTGCCCATTACCCGCCATTAAACAATCCTCTGGGGCACAACTTGATGTATTCCAAACTTTTGTCTGAATCTGTTTAGCCCTGCGTCACCGCGCAATTTTATGCACTGGGGACGGAGCAAATTTGCAGAAATTAATCATTATTGCTCCGTCCCCAGTGCATAAAATCGACAACACATTATCTCCCGCCCACTTATCAATCTGTGCATTTCAAATAAAAACGCCGCTCCCGAAGGAACGGCGCCGAACAGTCGTCAAACAATGTTATCAGCAGAACGCGTGGTAAATTGCGCTGATTGCCTTTTCGTAATCGAAGGTATCGACACCGACGATTATATTGAGCTCGGAAGAGCCCTGGTCAATCATTCTGATGTTGATATGGTTGTCGGCAAGTGCGTCGAATATGGTTGCCGCAGTACCGTGACGGGACGCCATATTGTGTCCGACCGTCGCGATGAGCGAAAGTCCGCTGTGAATTTCGACGTTGTCCGCACCGAGTGCGTCGCGGAGTTTTGCGACGAGTTTCTGCATCTTGCCCGCGAGATATTCGTCTCTGATGACAAGGGACAAAGTATCGATACCCGACGGCATATGTTCGAAGGAAATGCCTTCGTATTCGAGAACGCTCAGAACCTTTCTGCCGAAGCCGATTTCGCTGTTCATCATATCCTTTTCGATGTTGATGATAGTGAAACCTTTCTTGCCCGCTATACCCGTGATAACCTTGCTCTTGGTACGGGGAAGTTTGTTGTCGGCGACAATCATGGTACCTTTGGCTGCGGGATTGAACGTGTTTTTGATGTTGATGGGGATACCTGCGCTGCGTACGGGGAAAATGGATTCGGGGTGAAGCACTTCCGCACCCATGTACGCAAGTTCGCGCAGTTCCTTGTAGCTCAGGTAGTCGATGATTGCGGGGCTGTCGACTATTCTGGGGTCGGCGGTCAGGAAGCCGTCGACGTCCGTCCAGTTTTCGTACACTTCGGCGTCAACCGCACGTGCTACGATTGCACCCGTGATGTCGGAACCGCCGCGGGAGAACGTCTTGATTTTGCCGTCGTTGGTCGTTCCGTAGAAACCGGGAAGCACCGCAAATTCGCTGTCGGCAAGTTTTGCGCGCAGAAGGTCGAGCGAAAAGTCAAGCAACAGTTCGCCTTTGTCGTTGAATTTGATAAGGTCGGCAGTGTCGATGAAATCCGCACCGAGTTTTGCGGCAAGCACTTTTGCGCTCAGGAACTCCCCTCTCGACGCCGTATAATCCGAGCTTTCGCCGTCCTCTATACGGGCTTTGATTGCGGCAAGTTCCGCCGCCATATTGACGTTGATTTCCAACTCTTTTTCGATGTCGAGAAATCTTTTTTCGATGACGGCAAACGTTTCGTCGCAGTTGCCTTTTTCTGCTTTTTCGCGGTAGCAGGCGTAGAGCGCGTCCGTAACCTTGACGTCCGCGGAATTGCGCTTGCCGGGAGCGGAAACAACAACGTACTTTCTCTTCTTGTCAGCCTTGACTATGTCGGCAACCTGCGTAATGGTTTTGCTGTTGGCCATGGAGGTGCCGCCGAATTTGCAAACTTTCATAATGTATCCTCTACTGTAAAATATTTGTATTTCTTTTTATGTGTGCCGGTCCGTGCGATAATCGTTTTCGGAACGTATCCGCGATATCCGACGGACAACCGATACAATCCCGTCTGATGTCGATTGAGTTCGGTTTTCTGCTTTACTCGGTTATTTGATGCGTTTTGCCTCGAAATAGTAACGTTTCTCTTCCGCTTCGCCCATGGAAAACGCTTTGCGGCAGAGGTTGCCGTGGCTTACGACATAACCGAACAGTTCTTCTTTTGCGATACAAGGCATTTCGATTGCCACGCCGTCGGAAGTATCCGCTATGCTGTGCAGATGTTCCAGTCCGTGAATGTAGTCGACTTTGGCTTCGGGGTGCGACGCAACGTACGCGTCGATTGCGTCCTGAACTTCGGCGATTGCTTCCGCACTGTTCTCGTTGACTGCAATGGAATATTTCATGCTCGTGGTGAACATATTGAGTCTGCTGTTGCCTTTGAGCGCGCCGGACATATAAAGCACGAAGTCAGCGTCGTCCACACCGAACACAAAGCGGTGAATGGGTTCGAACACTATACCGTCGCAATGCAGGTTTTCGATTTCCGTAAGTGCGTAACGTGCGGGGTGATTTTCGCGCTCTTCGGGCGTCAACGTCTTTTTGACTTCGTTCCAGTGCGCCTGCGCGGTTGCAAGCGAATGGTTGCCGTCGCCTACCGCAAACACGAAATCCGTCTTTACGCCGTACATAGTCGAAACCTTTTCGGCGTACTCGTCGAGTTTAGCCATAACTTCAGCCGCGTCCACTCTCCAACCCGTGAGATGTCCGCCGTTCATGTTGAGGTCGAAATCGTAAAGTTTTTCGAGGGTGTCGCGCTTTTTGTAGAAAGGTTCGATAACCGTTTTGTCCCTGTCGTCGAGGAGCAGCATGATGTGCGGCAGTTCGATGGGGGCGTCCTTTCTGATTTTGAGACGCGGGGGAATTCTGTTGGCGACAACGCCTTCCGTCGCGCGGATAACGGCGTTTGTCGGGTGAATGTACGAATAGTCTTCAAGGTCCACGGGAGCAATAAGTCCGAGACGCGTATATCCGTAAGCCGTCTGACGGCGCACCAGTACGAAACTGTCCTTCAATGTTCTGAACACGCCATTTTCGAGATAGTCGTACATTGCGGCGTTGATGTCTTCGATACGCTTTTCGTCGTCACCGTCCTCAAGATAGACTTCGGGGAAAATGAGTTTGAGTGCGCTGGGCGCGTCGCCCACGAAGTCAGCGAGTTTCTGCCAGTAGTCGGGCTGTGAAGTGAACTGGTCGCAGGACACCACCGCGAACTTTTCGGGTTCGGCGACGGCGGGCAACAAGATGTCAAAAGGCTTGACGGTTTTCATATGTGCTTACAATCTCCCGTGATGTTTTTTATCTTCTTTGGCTTGTCTTCTGGCAATCGCGCTTGCGGAAATGCCGAAGGCTTCCTCGATTTCGTCTTTGAGTTTGTCCATTGTCATATAACGTCTGATTTCGCCGCGTTTGACCACGGAAATAATGCCAGTTTCTTCGCTTACGACGATAGACAGAACGTCTGTGTCCTCGGTTATACCGATAGCGGCACGGTGACGAGTGCCCATTTCCTTGTTGATGTTACGTTGAGTGAGCGGCAAGAAACAACCCGCCGCAACGACCTTGTCGCCGCGGACGATAACCGCTCCGTCGTGCAAAGGCGCTTTGGTGTTGAAAATGCTTTCAAGCAAAGACGCGCTGAGTTTTGCGTTCAGCATAGTGCCCGAGTCGAGAACGGTGTCGTTGATGCTGTTGTTGCTGTCGATGATTATAATCGCGCCTACGTCCTGTTTTGCCATATTCTGGCACGCGCTGAGAATTTCCGCCGTGGTTTCGCGCAGTTCGTCGTCGCTGTTAAGGTTGTCGTTGAACACCGACAATCCTTTGGGATTGGCTATCTTCTGGAATATGGCTTTGAGGTCGCTCTGGTAAACAACCGCGGTAATGACGATGAAGGTTATCATCGCATAATGGAGAATGTACCTCGAAACCGTGAGAATTTCGTGGTCGCTGAGTTCGGAAAGTACGAGAACGAGAACTTCGAGCAACGCGACCGAAAGCAACATCACGAGCACGCGAAGGTTTCGTCTGTACGCGAAAAGCACGACGAGCAACGCGACTGCCGCAATGAGGACTATTGCGTCTATCAACGCGTATAGGTCCATTGTTCTGATATACTCAACAAAATCGTACATCGTATTTCTCCTTTGAGTGGATTACAGGTCGAACTCGTCGAACACCTTGTCGACCGGTTTTTCTTGCTTGGTTGCGGTTTCCTCGAAGGGCGAGCCGTCAAAAGGCGAACCGTCGTTCGGGGTTTGCGGCTGTTCGGGAACGAAGTTTTTGGCTTTTTTCCGCATAATGAGCGACAGCGTAACGGCAGCCACCAACCACAGGAAATACAGACACAGCGCGATTATGCACGCGATTTCCATATGCTTGTCCACGACCAGCGTCGTATTAGTGTAGATTTCCAGCGCTTCGACAAAAGACGCACCGACGGACGTACCCGTGGCAACCAGAAGATAAACCGTGCAAGGTATTATCGTTCCGAGCCCTTGGAAAAAGAAGTACACCGAAGCAAACACGTTGAAAGAGTCGTAAGCGGTTTTGTCGTTGAGATAGCGCGGTTTGATTACGGCAAAGAACATAATGAAGTACGCCGCCGTAAGCATCGTCGAATTGAACGCGAGCGAGGTATACGACAGAACCGCGGAATTGATGAGCGCGGTACTCTCCACTATACCCATAATCACACGCGCGGCAGCCGTAAACGCCATTACGAGATAAACGAAATCGTCCCTGCGACAGAACGCACGCACTCTCCGCGCCACGATATAATAGAAAATCAATGCGCAGAAATAGCAAATTGCGGCAGGAAGCACACCGCTGAAAATGACTTCGACAAACAGCGTGAGCAAAATCTGCGCCGCGCCGTCGTTTACCACCAACTGAACGTTGGTGACGATTGACACGATGTTTCTCAAAAGTGAGCAGACAACGAGCACAGCCCAGACAGCCGAATACCATTTCGGCGGAATGAGCGGTCTCACGCTTTGATAACCTTTTCTGTTTACGTTCTGCATATATCCGTCAGATATTGAGCAGCGTGAGCACGGCTTCGTGCAAAGCGCTTGCTTCGTTTCGTTTTCCGGTGAGAACGGAAAACTGCAATTCGTGGAGATAGTCCACGCACTTTTTAAGGCGCATCTGCGAATAGTTTGCGGACGCGCGTCTGATATGGTACAACGCCCCGGGCTTTACGCCGAGCAAAGCGGCGATTTCGGCGTCGGGAACGCCCTTTTGCAACTCAACGTGCAACATTTTGCGGTACTGCGCATAAAGCAGGCTCAAAACCGTCATCGGCTTTACGCCGTCCTTGAAGAATGCGTCGAGAACGGTCAAAGATTTTTCGGCTTCTTTTTTGCTCACCGCTTCCGCAAGTTCGTATATCTGGAAATCGGGTTCGGGCGCCGTCATAACCGCAACGTCGTCTTTGGTTATCACGTCGTCGGAGTAGGATTTCAGTTTCTGTATTTCACAGGCAATCCTTGACATATCGCCGAGCGTGCGCGAAGACAGTTCTCTGAGCGCGGCGGCGTCCATTTTTCGGGCGGGCGGTTCGGCAAGCAACTCTCCTACCACCGACGCAAGCGACTTTTCGTCGAGTTTGTTGCAGTCCACTTTTTCCGCTTTGAACCCCAACGACTTCTCCGCGCCCTCTTCGCATACAAGCACGAGCACCGAAGACGGGTTGGGCGATTTGAGGTAAGCCGCAAGCACTGCTTCGTCGGGATATTTGTCGGAAACGTCCGTCACCGCAACGACGCGCAATACGTCGAAAACGGGAAAAGTGTTCAGCGTTTCCACCACTTTTTCCGCGCCGTCCGCAAACGGAATTACGGAAAAGTTGAATGACGAATAATCGGAGTCTACGAGTTTTGCGAACATACGCACGGCGGACTGTTTGAGGTACGCGTCGTCGCCGTAAACGGTATAACAAGGCAACAACGCTCCGGCGTCGGAACCCACGGCTGCCGCCCGCAAATGCTCTTTCAAATCCGTAAACTTCACCTTATACTCCTGTTTATTAATAATAGCATCTCAAAAATATTATGTAAAGCGACTAAATTTATATAATCTTAAATGCAAAAAGAAAAGTTTCAAAAACGGCAAAAAAACAACCCCTGCACGACGGCAAGGGTTGAATTTGATTTGAAATTTTGTTTTTGACTTAACGGATTGTCACAAAACCGATTATCAAAGAACCTTCGCAAGGAACTCTTTGAGTCTGGGATGTTGCGGGTCGGTGAAGAATTTTTCGGGCGCGTTCTGTTCGAGGATTTTACCTTCCGCCATAAACAGTATGCGCGTACCGACTTCGCGGGCAAAGCCCATTTCGTGCGTGACGATGACCATCGTCATTCCTTCGTCCGCAACCTGTTTGATGAGGTCGAGAACTTCGCCGACCATTTCGGGGTCGAGCGCGGAAGTGGGTTCGTCGAACAACATAACTTTGGGGTTCATGGCAAGCGCACGAACGATTGCGACACGCTGTTTCTGTCCGCCCGACAACGTGGACGGATAAACGTCGGCTTTGGCTTCAAGCCCTATGCGTTTCAACAAGCGTTCCGCGTTTTCGTTTGCGGCTTCCTTGATTGCCTTTACACTCTCGTACGGCAGTTCGACAACGGACTTCTGCTCCGCGTGCACGGTGTGCGAAAGTTTTCTCTCCGCACGTTCGAGTTTTGCCGTCATCGCCTGTTTCTTTTTGGTCAGTTCCTTGTCGTAACTTACGACGCTTTTGCCTGCCACTTCGGTGACGACTTTTGTCTGTTCCCAATCCGAAATCACGGGTTCAAGTTCCGATTTGAGCGCTTCAACCTTGTTTTTGAGCAATTCGCGCTTCTTGTCGACGCTTTGATTGTACTTGTCGCCGAACTTGTCGAACCACTTGTTGTAAAGGGGTGCGACGGCGTTGTTGAACTTGGCCTTTCTCAGATTTTCCTTGCCGATTTTTATAGGTGCAAGCGTAATGTTTTTCTTGACCGTAAGGTTGGGGAAAAGGTTGAACTGCTGGAACACCATACCCATTTTCTGACGGTGAGTGTTGATGTTTACGCGGGTATCCGCAAGGTCTACTCCTTCGAAGAAAATCTGTCCGCTGGTCGGGTCTTCGAGCACGTTCAGGCAGCGCAGAAAAGTGGATTTACCGCCGCCCGACGGACCTATGACAACAACCTTTTCTCCCTCGTAAATCGTTTCGGTGATGTCGTCGAGCACGAGCAAATCCCCGAACTTTTTGGTGAGGTTGACAATTTCAATCATCGCTTTGCCGTTCTGCACGGCGTCGCATTTTTCCTGTTCCTGCGCGTCCTGCAACACGACTTTATCTGCTTCTGTCACTCTTAGCCAACCTCCTTTCAATAAGTCTGATACCGATTGTGATTATGATGACGATTACAAGATAGAACGCCGCAAGCATGAGATAAGGAATGATGTATTCGTAGTTTGCACTTGCAATACCTCTGAATGCTTTTGTGAGGTCGACAACAGTAATGAAACTCGTAACGGAAGTTTCCTTGACGAGAACTATAAATTCGTTGCCGAGCGTAGGAATTATGTTCTTAATCGCCTGCGGTATAACTATGCGAAGCATAGCCGTAGGATAGCTTAATCCCAACGCTCTGCCCGCTTCGAGTTGTCCTTGGTCAACAGACTGAATGCCGCTTCGCATTATTTCGGACACGTATGCGCCGCTGTTCATACCGAATACTATAACCGCAACAACAACCGCATTGTCGATTGTAACGTTCATGGCAGGCAACAGCACGTAATATGTAAGCAAAAGCTGAACAACCATAGGCGTTCCACGGAAAAATCCGACATAAATGTCAGATATTCTGTTAAATACTTTTGCTACAACCGAATATTGCGGTACGACTTTAGTAATCGCAATCAGCGTACCGATGACAATACCTATCAGCAAACCGCCGACTGCGATTATTATAGTTGCTTGAAGGCCATCGAGTACCATTCGATAGCCTTCGTACGTAATAAACTGTTCTACAAATAATTGCCACTTATCGGCCATAATTTACCTTGCCTCAGAAAGCTTTGAGTATTTTTTCCACATCTTCTTTAGTGGTGCATTCATCGAAAGTGGTGTCGCCGTCTTTGACGATGATGACCTGGTAAGAACCGTCGTAGTAGGTGTCGGAGAACGTCACGGAAACTTTACGGGATTCGGTAACGGTAAGTCCTGCGAGCGCGATATCAACGCCGTTTTTACCGACAGAGGTTACGACTGCGTCGAAGTCCATGTCGAGAATGACGAGTTCCTGTCCGAGATAATCGGCAATATATTTTGCGATTTCGATGTCGATACCGATGAAGTTCTGACCTGCTTTGGATTCAAAGGGCGCAAATTCTGCATTGGTTGCCATAACGAGTTGCTGTTTGGAGCTGTCGTATGTACCTGCGGGAATGCCAGTGGGAACGTAATCGGGATTATCATAATTTGCCAGGATTTCCGCGAGTTTGCCGTTTGCTTTCATTTCGGCAAGTGCTGTGTTAATGCTGGCAAGAAGTTCGGGTTGATTTTTGTCTACGCCGATTGCATATTGCTCGGTGCTGAGAGGAATGTCGATAACTTTCACGCCGCCGATTTTGTTTGCAGCCTCTTTTGCAGGAGCCACGTCGCCGACAACATAATTGATGTTACCGTTTTTCATATCCTGCACCGCTTGTCCGATGCTGTCATAAGATTTTGCTTCAATGTTGGAATAACCGCTGAAATTCATATCGGCATTGCCCTGCAAATAAAACAGACCAGTTGTTCCTTGTTGTGCTCCTATTTTAACCTTACCGTCGTTGTTGCAAGCGGTGAACGCGAAGCATGCGCCGACCAGAGTTGCAAGCATCAATACTGCGACGAGAATTTTGCCGAATTTTTTCATATTTGCCTCCATAGCTTTTTTGTATGGCACAATACTATCACCGTCATTTATAATTGGCAACTGTTTTTGCATAAATTCTTAAAATATTCTGAAAATCAAGCATATTTTAGGAATATTTATGCAAATATGCGATTTTTGTATGCATTTATGCATTTTTGCGACGTTTTTCGCCGCTGCCCCGACCCGAGTTTTAATTCCTTGACGGAATCGGGAGTGTGTTATAAAATTGAATAATAAAAATTATATACGCGCGTACAGAATATTCTCTGCGCGCAAACTGCAACATACGGTTATGATTCAAAGCGGCGCTCAGATTTTGATAAACTGCCTTGCCGAACAGGGCGTTCAGAATGTGTTCGGTTATCCGGGGGCAAGCATTTTGTCCGTGTACGATTGTCTTGCGTCCTCGCAAATCCGCCACGTTCTCACCGCCCACGAACAGGGGGCGTGTTTTGCCGCGGAAGGATATGCAAGACGAAGCGGAAAAGCGGGCGTGGTTCTCGCAACATCCGGACCCGGCGCCACCAACCTGGTTACGGGAATTGCGGACGCATATATGGACAGCGTGCCGCTCGTCGCCATCACGGGCAACGTATCTCTCGACAAACTCGGACACGACAGTTTTCAGGAAGTCGACATATTCGACATGACAATGCCCGTAACCAAATACAGCATGATTGTCAAAAGCGCGAAAGACATTGCGCCTGCCGTGCGGCGCGCGTTTTCGTTGGCGCAGTCGCCGCGACGCGGTCCCGTGCTTATAGACATACCTTCCAACGTATTCGACGAACTTGCCGACTACGAACGCGAAATTCCCGTCAAAGCCGAACCGAAACACCCCTCTCCCGACGACGTCGAGAAAGCCGCGGAACTGATTGCCGCGTCGGCTAAACCCGTAATTTACGTAGGCGGCGGCGCCCGTACAAGCGGTGCGGAAAAAGAAATTCTGCAACTTGCCCGCAAGCTCAACGCGCCCGTCGCGGTATCTTATATGGGACTCGGTTGTTTCCCACCCGACGACGAAAAGTATCTGGGCGTACTCTCCAACACCAACTTCAAAACCTCGTCCGCCCTTCGCGAATGCGACCTGTTCATAACTCTGGGCGCAAGGTTCAACAGCAGATACACCGCTTTCTCCACTCTCAAAAAACGCAAGACGGCGGTTTTGCAGATAGACGTCGACCGCGCCGAAATCGACAAAAATCTCATGACTTCGGCAAACGTCGTGGGCGACCTTAAAATTTCGCTGGAAAAACTGCTCCCGCTCGTCGGAGAAAAAGAACCCGCCGAATGGGAATACTCCTCTCTCCCCGACCTTGAAGAGGACAACCGCGGTATCCGCATAATCAAAGCACTGAACCAAAAACTCGGCGCACAGACAACAATAACAACCGACGTCGGACTTCATCAGGAATGGGCGGCGCACAACTGCAAAGTGTACTACCCCGACAGGTTCCTGACCAGCGGCGGACTCGGAGCCATGGGCTTCGGAATGGGAGCGGCGATAGGCGCGCATTTCGCAAGCGGCGACACCTGCCTCGTCATTACGGGCGACGGGTCGTTCAATATGAACTTCAACGAACTGACGACTGCCGTAAAACATCACGTTCCTCTCGTCGTCGCAGTTCTCAACAACAATTCGCTCGGTATGATACGCAAGTTGCAGACCGAGCGCCGCGCCCGCCATTCGGGAGTGAGTTCGCTCTATCTCAACGTCGATTACGCCGCACTTGCACAATCAATGGGCGCACGCGGGGTTACGGTCGGAGAAGACGAAGACATCGAAACGGCAATAGACCGCGCACTTCAAGGCACTCTGCCTTTGGTGATAGATTTCAGAATCCCGATAAACACGGGAATATAATTCGGATAAATACGAGTGTACAGGTGAACTATGGAAAACGTTAAAAGACAGATAATCTCCATTCTCGTCAACAACCAACCCGGCGTTCTTTCGCGCATAGCGGGACTGTTCTCCCGCCGCGGATACAACATCGACGGACTGACCGTGTGCGCAACGGAAGACGACCGTTATTCGCGCATGACGATTACGGTTACGGCGTCGCAGAACACGATAAGACAGATTGTTTCGCAACTCGAAAAACAGGAAGATGTTGTCAAAGTTATGGGGTTTGACGGCAAGGAAGTGGCGTTCCGCGAACTGCTGCTGATAAAAATCGGCGTGGACGGAGCACAACGCGGACAGATTGTCGACCTTTGCGCTCTGTTCGGAGCCAAAGCAATCGACGTAAACCCCGACAATATGATGCTGGAACTCACGGGTTCGACGGACAAGGTTGACAACTTCGTGAAAACCCTTTCGACCTACGAAATTCTCGAAATCGCAAGAACGGGCGGCGCGGCACTCGAACGCGGCGGCACCATAATGGCAAAAACCATAGAATAACCGACACAAACCGACACGCGCGGACGATTGTATTTCGGTTCGCACGGAAAGGCACTCCCGACATATGGAAAAAAATCTCAGGAAAATCACGATCTTCGACACCACCCTGCGCGACGGCGAACAGTCGCCGGGGTGCAGTATGCATCTCAACGAAAAACTCGACGTCGCCGAAGCGTTGGAATCAATGGGCGTCGACGTCATTGAAGCGGGTTTCCCCGCGGCGAGCGAAGGCGAACTCAAATCCGTAAAAGCGATAGCGGCGGTTTTGAAAAAGTCCGCTGTCGCGGCGCTTTGCCGTTGCAGAAAAGAAGATATTGACTGCGGCTACGAAGCCATAAAAGACGCAGTCCACCCTAGACTTCACGTTTTCATTGCGACGTCGCCCATACACCTCGAATACAAACTGCGTATCAGCGGCGAAACCGCCCTCGATATGATTAAGCGCCACGTCGAATATGCGCGCACGCTCGTCGACGATGTGGAGTTTTCTTTCGAGGACGCAACGCGCACTCCCCTCGACTTTCTCGCAAAAGCGGCACAGACGGCAGTCGACGCGGGCGCGACAACGCTCAACTTCCCCGACACCGTCGGATACTCCACGCCCGCCGAAATGCGCGATATGATAACCTACATCCGCAACAACGTAAAAGGCGTTGACAAAGTTGGCATATCTGTACACTGTCACGACGACCTCGGTATGGCGGTTGCAAATTCTCTCGCCGCCGTCGAAGCGGGCGCAACGCAAATCGAATGCACCGTAAACGGCATAGGCGAACGCGCGGGCAACGCGGCAATGGAAGAAGTCGTCATGGCTTTGAAAACGAGAGCGGACAGGTTCGGGCTCAAAACGGACATTATTACCGAGCGCATATACCGCGTGTCCAAGCTCGTCAGCGGTATCGTCGGTATCAAACTTCCGCCAAACAAAGCCATAGTCGGCAAAAACGCGTTTGTCCACGAATCGGGCATTCACCAGCACGGCGTTCTCGCAAACAAAGCGACCTACGAAATTATGAGCCCGAAGGACATCGGCGTGCCCGAAAACGCACTTCTTCTCGGCAAACACAGCGGTAAACACGCGTTTCAGGAACTGATTGCCGAAATGGGGTACAGTCTTACGCCGGAACAGACGGATATGTATTTCCCCAAATACAAGGAACTTGCCGACCGCAAAAAAGAGATTACCCGAAGCGATATCGACGCTCTGCTGTCGGGTGCGTTCAGACGAAGAGTCAAAAGGATTTACACGCTCAAAGACTATGAAGTCACGGCGTACAAGAACTCTGCTTCTGCTGTCATATCCCTCGAAGCGGAAGGCATAATCCACACCGACAGAATGACGGGCGACGGACCTGTCGACGCAGGGTTCAAAGCTATAAACTCGCTTACGGGACAGAACTTCAAACTCGTGGATTACCAGCTCCACTCCGTGTCCGAAGGCAAAGACGCACTCGGCGAAGCCACCGTCAAACTCACCGCGCCCGAAAGCGGCAAGACCATGACGGGCAAAGGACTGTCGACCGACGTTCTCGAAGCGTCCCTCATCGCGTACGTAAACGCCACAAACAAGTTGTTGCAGGAAGACTGATATGAAAATCGAATTTTACGACACTACACTGCGCGACGGCGCACAGGCGGAAGGCATAAGTTATTCCGTCGCCGACAAGAAACAGATATTCTGTCTGCTCTGCGATTTCGGTATCGACCTCGTGGAAGGGGGCGACCCCGCGTCCAACCCCAAGGACGCCGAGTTTTTTGCCGAATGCAAAAACGACAAACTCGTGGCGTTCGGGTCCACCCGGCACCGTGACTGCAACGTGTTCGAAGACGCGGGAATAATAAAACTGCTTTCGGCGGACACAAAAGTCGTCTGCATATTCGGCAAATCCAGCCTTACGCAAGTCAAAGACGTTCTCGGCGTTTCTCCCGAAGACAACCTGACAATGATAAGCGAAAGCGTAGGTTTTTTGAAAGCCAACGGCAAGCGAGTAATATTCGACGCCGAGCACTTTTACGACGGATACAAAGAGGACAGAAAATACGCTATTTCCGCACTTTCGGCGGCGTACATGGCTGGAGCTGATACCCTTGTGCTCTGCGACACCAACGGCGGGACTTCCCCGTCCGACGTGTTCGAAATTACTTCCGACGTTGTGAACACGTTCGGTGCGGCAACGATAGGCGTACATTTCCACAACGACACGGGCACGGCGGTTGCCTCGACCTTAATCGGCGTAAAAGCGGGCGCAACCCACGTTCAGGGAACTTTCCTCGGTTTCGGCGAAAGGTGCGGCAACGCAAACCTCTCCACCATAATCGCAGACCTCGTGCTGAAAGGCGGAGCTGAAAGCGAAGTTAAAATTTCCGAACTCACGCGCACGGCGCACGCCGTTGCCGAAATCAGCAACTTAAATCTCGACCCGTCAATGCCGTACGTAGGTTCGGCGGCATTTTCGCATAAAGCGGGTATGCACTCCGACGCGGTGCTCAAAAATCCGCACACTTTCGAGCACGTGTCCCCTGCCGCAGTAGGCAACAGGGAACGAATACTGCTCAGCGAAGTCGCAGGCCGCAGCGTCGTTGCCAAAAAACTGGAAAACCTCTTCCCTTCTCTCGACAAGTCCAATCCCAAGACCAAAGAAATTCTGGATATGGTCAAACTTCTCGAAATGAAAGGGTATCAGTTCGAAGGCGCAGACGGAAGTTTCGTACTGCTTGCCGAAAGAATGATGGGCGCGTTCAAACCCTCGTTCGAACTTGAAAACTACTGCATCAAAGCCACAAAACCCGACGGAGTGAACACCGCGGAAGTCAGCATCAAAGTCAAAGGCAAGGTTACGACGGCGACGGAATCGGGCAACGGTCCCGTCAACGCACTCGACAAGGCGTTGCGTGCCGCGCTCACCAAACATTATCCGCAGATTGCGGAAGTCGCGCTCGTTGACTACAAGGTCAGAGTCGTCGACTCGTCGAGCGCAACGGGGGCTATGGTTCGCGTTCTCATCACGTCGTCGGACAAAAAAGACACCTGGACGACCGTCGGCGTATCGACGGATATAATCGAAGCCAGCTGGTCTGCACTCACCGACAGTTTCGAGTACAAACTGACGGGTCAGGGAAAAATCGTATAAGGCGGACTTAACCATGAAAATGACTGCCACTCAAAAAATACTGGCCGCACACGCAGGACGCGAAAGCGTGACTGCGGGCGAACTGGTCACAGCAAACGTCGACGTCATTCTCGGCAACGACATAACCTCGCCCGTTGCCATCAAAGAAATGAAAAGAGCGGGCGAACGGGTTAAAAGTCCCGACAAGATCGTGCTCGTTCTCGACCATTTCGTACCGGCAAAGGACATCAAAAGCGCGGAACAGTGCAAGACCGTCCGCGACTTTGCGAAAGAACAAGGAATAAAACATTTTTACGACGTGGGCAAATCAGGCGTCGAACACGCGCTTCTCCCCGAGCTCGGACTTGTAAAACCCGCGTCGCTTATGATAGGCGCAGACAGCCACACCTGCACTTACGGTGCACTCGGTTGTTTCTCCACGGGCGTAGGCTCCACGGATATGGCGGCCGCGATGCTCACGGACAAACTCTGGTTCAGGGTTCCGTCGGCAATCAAAGTCACGCTCCGTGGCAAACTCCGCAGATACGTAACGGGCAAAGACGTAGTTCTTACGCTCATAGGCATACTGGGAGTTGACGGCGCGACTTACAAATCGTTGGAATTTTTCGGCGACATATCCGCGCTCACCGTCGACGACAGACTTACAATCGCGAATATGGCAATCGAATGCGGCGCAAAAAACGCATTCTTCCCTCTCGACAAAGCGGCGGAAGACTACCTCGTATCGCGCGGCGTGCAAATTGTGGACAGCGACAGAATACTGCCCGACGACGACGCGGAGTATGAACGCGAAATCGTTCTTAACCTTGACGACATCACGCCTGCCGTTGCATTCCCGCATCTGCCCTCCAACACCAGATTTTTCGGCAAAGACATACCCGACAATATAAAAATCGACCAGGTCGTCATCGGCAGCTGCACCAACGGACGCATTTCCGATATGCGTGCCGCGGCAAGCGTTATGAAAGGCAAGAAAGTTGCCGACGGCGTGCGTTGCATCGTAATTCCCGCCACAATGGAAGTCTACAAACAGTGCCTTGACGAAGGACTGACAAGCATATTCGTCGAAAGCGGCGCGGTGGTGTCCACACCTACCTGCGGCCCCTGCCTCGGCGGATATATGGGAATACTCGCTCACGGCGAAAGTGCTGTATCTACCACCAACCGCAACTTCGTGGGCAGAATGGGCGATACGACATCCAGAATTTATCTCGCTTCCCCTTACGTTGCGGCGGCAAGCGCGTTGACGGGCAGACTGTCCTGCCCCGAGGAGTGAATATGGAATACCGCGGAAAAGTTTTCAAATACGGCGACAACGTCAACACGGACGTAATAATCCCTGCCCGCTATCTCAACGACGCAAGCGCGGAAAACCTGCGCGCCCACGCAATGGAAGACATCGACCCTAACTTCGCTGCAAACGTAAAGACGGGCGACGTAATCGTCGGCGGGTTCAACTTCGGCAGCGGTTCGAGCCGCGAACACGCACCCCTTGCAATCAAAGCGTCGGGAGTCAGACTCGTAATCGCAAAAAGTTTTGCGCGCATCTTCTTCCGCAACGCCGTCAACATCGGTCTGCGAATTGTCGAAAGCGCACAAATGGCAGATGAAATATCAGAAAACGACATATTAAGTGTCGATAACGACAAAATCACCGACATAACTACGGGCAAGGTTTACGACTTGCCGCCCATCGACGACTACGTCCGCAACATACTCGAATGCGGCGGACTTATGGAGGCAGTGAAAAAGAATGAAGGCTGAAATACTGACTCTCCCGGGGGACGGAATAGGTCCCGAAACAGTAAACGCGGCGGTGCGCGTGCTTGAACGCATTGCCGAAAAATACAACCACGATTTCCGTTTTTCGGAAGCGCTCATAGGCGGTTGCGCAATCGACGCCACGGGACACCCTCTGCCCGAAGACACCGTCCGCGCCGCACTTGCCGTTCTGCTCGGTGCCGTCGGCGGCGACAAATGGGACAACGCGCCCGTCCGTCCAGAAGCCGCTCTGCTCGGCATTCGCAAACAACTCGGACTTTACGCAAATCTGCGTCCGGCAAAACTTTTCCCCGCGCTTTCGGAAGCGTCGGCGCTCAAACCCGAAATCGTGGAAAAAGGCATAGACATCGTCACCGTGCGCGAACTCACGGGCGGAATTTACTTCGGCGAACGCGGTTACCGCAACGGTAACACGGGGCGCGAAGCGTACGACACCGAGAGTTACTCCGAAATCGAAATCGAACGCGTGTCGCGCATTGCATTCGAACTTGCCGAAACGCGCCGCAAAAAAGTCTGTCTGGTCGACAAAGCCAACGTGCTCACTTCGTCCAAACTGTGGCGCAAAGTGGTGTCCGACATCAACGAGGACTACCCGTCCGTGCGCGTGGATATGATGTACGTCGACAATGCGGCAATGCAACTCGCGCTCAATCCTTCGCAGTTTGACGTGATACTCACTTCCAATATGTTCGGCGACATTCTGTCCGACCTTACCGCGGCAATCGTCGGAAGCATCGGAGTTATGCCCTCTGCGTCCCTTGGCGCTACTTCGGTCGGAATGTATGAAGCCATACACGGTTCCGCTCCTCTGCTTGCGGACAAAAATATAGCAAACCCCATCGGCACTATACTGTCTGCGTCAATGTTGCTCCGTCTTTCGCTCAACCTCGACGAAGAGGCACGCGCCATTGAAAACGCTGTCGAAAACGTCCTTAACGCGGGTCTCGGAACGGCAGACATCGGCGGAAATCTCGGCACAAAAGAACTCACGGACGAAATCATCGCGCGTATCTGACGCAAGCTAACGACCAAATAAAACAATCCCCGCTTACACACAGGAAATCAAACCGAAACAATATTACATACTGTTTTGAAATATCGAAACACAAATAATTCGAAACGAAAAATCAAAAGTCGGCATTTCTTTGCCGACTTTTTTAACGGTTTTTGTTTTGTAAATGAGATTTGCTCGTTATTGCTTCCTATTTGTCGTCTTTGTCCGCGGGTTTCTTTTTCTTGCCGAAAAGGGGTTTTCTGTCCGACAGTTCTAGAAGTTTTGTGCCCACGGTAAGATTTATTACGACGAAAACGATTATTATCACGGCGATATAAATTGCCATAACGTCAATGTCGACCATCTTGCCGAAGAAGTTAAGTTGCATGGAAAATGCGTCTTCCAATCCGCTCCGCAGGCTTGCCTGCGCCGCTTCGGGTACGGTTGCGACAAGGTCTTCGAGCGCTTCGCTCATAAGGAAATGACGGAACATTCCCGACGAATGAGTTCCGGGCAGGATGCTGGACACGTACTGCACGCCCGTCGGGAATATGCTGAGAGGCATAAAAGCACCTGTCAGGAACCCTATTGCCGCGCTGATAATTCCGATAAATCCGCTGAGCGTGGCTTCCGTTCTGAACAAGGACGCAAGGAACACCGTGATAAGCGTTGCCGACAACACCGAGAAAAGCAGCACTCCGAACACGGCGAACACGTCCGACGCGGTCATTGTGAAACTGCCCGACGCGGCAAGATAAACCAAGCAGACGAGATACACAATCGTGCATATGACCGCGGTCACGACAAAGTTGAACACAAAGTACGCCGTCGTGATTACACTGCGTTTGACGGGGGACGCCAGACAGTCGAGTATCTGCCCTCTTTGCTTGTCCTGCACCATTATGCTGTTTGCGCTGAGCGAAACGGTTATGCATGCAACGCCGAGAACACCCGACACCATCCAGTTGTCCACGAATGCCTTGACCAATCCTTTGGATACTTCGAAACCTTCGGGGAACGCAGAGTTTACGGCGTCGACCTGAATGTCCGCAAGGAACAGAACATAAAGCAAAAATACTATAAGCGGAGCAAGCAAAGAGAAAAACACCGCCATACCGTCTTTCAAAAACATTTTGAGACAGCGTTTTACTATGCTTCCGAGGGCGAACAAATCGTCCCCGAGTTCGGCTCTCAGTTCTTTCATACGCCGCCTCCTTCCAGTTTTTTGCCCGTTGCACGCAGGAATACGTCGTCCATATCGCCTTTGACGACTTCGAAATCTCCCGCAAGATCGGGGTGCGCGATTACGAAATCGCGTGCCGCCGCGGTGTCTTTTGTCTTTATGCGGTAGCATTCGCCCTCATAAACGTACTCTCTGCCTTCCGTTTCAAGCAAGGCGTCTATGCGCAACGACTGCGGACGGTAAAGTTTGATGTAATCGCCCGAATATTTGTTTTTGAGTTCGTTGGGAGTACCCTGCGCAACAATTCTGCCGTCGTCCATAATGACAACGGTATCGGCGTCGGCGGCTTCTTCCATATAATGCGTGGTAAGAAAAACCGTCATACCCGTGCGTTTGCGCAAGTCGTGCAGAACTTCCCAGACGTGTTTTCTGGTCTGCGGGTCGAGCCCCGTCGTGGGTTCGTCGAGAAATAGTACGGTCGGACGGTTGATAAGTCCGCGCGCGACGTCAACTCTGCGTCGTTGTCCGCCCGACAATTTGCCGTAAGGACGGTTCAGAATATCTTTCAAATCGAAAAGTCGGGTCAGCTCGTCAAGTCGTTCCTTCCACGACTGACCGCGCAATCCGTAAAATGACGCGCGTACGGAAAGGTTATCCCGTACGGTGAGTTTGTCGTCGAGTACGGAACCCTGAAAAACTATCCCTATCTTGCTTTTTATGATTTTCGCCTGCGAATCGAGGTCGAACCCGTCAACCGTGACTTTGCCCGAAGTTTTTTGCAAAATGGTACAAAGGACGTTTATCGTGGTGCTTTTGCCTGCCCCGTTCAATCCGAGGAAAGCAAACAGTTCGCCGCGTTCGACCGTAAACGATATGCCTTTGACGGCAAGAACGTCGCCGTAGTTTTTGACGAGGTTCTCAACCGTGATTATCGGTCCGTTGAAATTTTCCGTCATAATCAGAGAAAGCCGCGTGTGCGGCTTGTCATTCAAACGATTTGGCGCCCCGAAGGGGGCGCCAAACCGTCAGATGCGTTGGTCGATGAAATTGACGACGTCGAGAACGGTTTTCATTTCGCTGACGTCGCTGTCGTCGATTGTCACGCCGAATTCGTCTTCAACGCTCATCAGCATATCGACGATGTCGAGGCTGTCGCAACCGAGGTCTTTTATGATGTCGCTTTCGGGTTTGACGATTTCGGCGTCGATACCGATTTGATTGACGACTATTGCTTTGAGTTTTTCGAAGATATTATTGTTCATTTTTTTCTCCTTCGCCTTTCGGCGCGATTTTTGATTTTTATATCGGCGGAGCGCCGCCTTTAATTCGTTAAATCTGCGACAAATCAATCTGATATGCCACTATGTTCTGCTCTTCCGCGCAAACACAGGCGTCGAACCCGTCGAACACCTCGAAGTGTTCGAAATGCGCATCGTCGGGAATGGGACGGCGAAATTCTTTGAGTCCTACTCCCGTATATTTGAGATAACTTTCCCGTTCCGTCCACTTCTTGAAAAAATCTTTTTCGTTTTCAGCGTCCATAAAAGTGAACTTCTCGAAATTGACGGGACGGATTTTTTCGATGTCGACGCCGATTTCGCTGTGAGATATGCCGAGCATTATGACACCGTGCGAGTGAGAAAGCGAAAAATACGCGCCGCCCTTGTCGAAACGGGGTTTTTCGCCGTATTCGCGCACGATTTCCACGTCGCGCGGATACTCGTTGCCGCTCGCGTTCATTATGTCGACGAAATGTCCGTAACAATGACGGATAAACGCGTCGCTGTCACATTCTCCCTGCGCGAAAAACAGTATCATTCCGCACCTCTTCCGAGTCTGCCGTAAGTGTTGTTAATGTCGAGGAAATAATCCCTGTCTACGGTGAGCATAAGTTCGTAAGGCAATCTGAACATCCAGTTGCCCTCGGCAACCCCCGGCACGTTGATACGCGTATCTTCTCCGTATCCGAGCATATCCTGCACGGGGATTATCGCAAGCACGGCGGACGACGCGACAACCGTTCTGATAATTGCCTTTGTCGAAGCGCACGAAGGACCGCCGCTACCCCAGCCGGCACCCGTAAATCCGCAGTATTTGAGAGCGAAATCGCGCGCGGCGGGATTCATTTCGTAAAGCCAACCGAGCAACGTATTGTTGTCGTGCGTGCCCGTAT
The DNA here is from genome assembly GCA_900545885.1 of uncultured Eubacteriales bacterium. Taxonomy (GTDB): domain Bacteria; phylum Bacillota; class Clostridia; order Christensenellales; family CAG-917; genus Limadaptatus. The sequence continues at coordinate 45,233 of URAF01000002.1, read as the reverse complement.
ACGCCACGTTGTGGCTGTCGTAACGGTAAGGCAGATGCACGCTGGGCGTGCCGTCGAAACCGAACTGGAACACGCGCATTGTCGGAATGCCCGAGTTGTCGATGAATTCGCGGCAATCGTCGTCTATAAGTCCAAGGTCTTCGGCTATGAACAACGCAGACGGGTTGTCTTTCCGCATAAGGTCGATGAGCTCCTGTCCGGGACCAAACCGCCATTCGCCGTTTTCCGCCGTGTCTTCGTCTTCGGCGGGGATTGCGAAAAAGTTGTAGAACGCGCGGAAATGGTCAAGTCGCAAAGCGTCGTAAAGTCTGAGACAATGCGAAATGCGTTTGCGCCACCAGCTGTACCCGTTCTTTTTCATTGCGGCAAAATCGTAAAGGCAGTTGCCCCAAATCTGCCCTTTTTCCGCGAACGCGTCCGGCGGAACGCCCGCAACCGCGGTAGGTCTGTTGTTTTTGTCGAGGAGAAATTCGTGCGGGTTTGCCCAAACGTCGACGCTTTCGGTTGCGACGTAAAACGGCAAGTCGCCGATAATCTGAACGCCTCTGTCGTTGACGCGTTTTTTGAGCGCGTTCCATTGACGGAAGAATTCGAACTGCTCGAATACGTAATAATCCACTCTGTCGCGGAGCTGTTCGCGCGCCGCGGCAAGTGCTTCGGGGTCACGCAAAGCGAGTTCCGTTTCCCACTTCCACCATTCGCAACCGCGGGTTTCGACAAGCGCCATATAAAGCGCATAATCGTCCAGCCAATCCTTTTCGGACTGCGCAAACTCCTGCATCTTTGCGCGCCATTCGGGTGTTAATCTGCCGAAAGCGATACCTAAAAAGCGTTTTGTGTTTTCACGCGCAAAATCGTAGTCCACACGGTACGGTTGTCCGCGATACTTGCAGCTCTCTGCTTCTTCGGGTGTGAGCAAGCCGTCTTCCATAAGCCCTGCGGGATTTATGAACAGCGGACTGCCCGCGAAAGTAGACAAGCCCGAATAAGGCGAATTGCCCGCGCCGACCAAGGTTATGGGCAGTATCTGCCACCAATGGAAACCCATATCCGCCGCCATATCGGCGAATACGTCAACGTCACGCGAAAAGCAACCTATGCCGTACGCGCTGGGCATTGCGGTGAGCGGCATAAGCACTCCCGCCGCTCTGCGAAAGGTGGGAACTTTTTTCATTCTTCAACCCTGATAAGAGCGGCTATGCTGTCCACTCCCGAAAGTTGTTCTATTTCGGCAAGCGATTTTTTCATCACGCTTTCTTTTGTTTCGTGCGTCACGAAAATGACCGCAACTTCGCTAGACGCCGCTTCTTTCTGAACGACGGACGCAAGGGATATGCCGTTCCGTCCGAATACGCCCGTTATCTTGCTGAGCGTGCCTTCCTCGTCGGAAACCATAAGTCTGACGTAATATCTCGACGAGAAATCGTCGGCAAAATCGGAGTCGTTGACCTTCTTTTCGAGCTCCCACGGGAACCTGCGGTGTGCGTCCTTGCCTGCCGCAAAAACTATGTCGCTGACGATTGCGCTGCCTGTCGGCAATGCGCCCGCGCCTCTTCCGTAAAGCATAATGTCGTCCACGTTGTCGCCGTGCACGAATACCGCGTTGAACGAGCCGCTGATGGAAGAAAGCGGATGGTTTGCGGGAAGGAAAGCGGGGTGAACGCGCGCTTCGATTTTGCCGTCGCGGTTTTTGGATACGGCAAGAAGTTTGAGCGTGTAACCGAGTTCTTTGCCGTATTTGATGTCTTCGACTGCAATGGACGAAATACCTTCGCGGTAGATTTTGTCAATGGGCACTCTGCGCTTATAGGCAAGCGAAGAAAGAATGCTGTTTTTGTACATAGCGTCGAAACCGTCTACGTCCGCGGTGGGATTTGCTTCCGCATAACCCAAAGACTGCGCGTCTCTCAAACAAGTTGCGTAATCGACGCCCTCGTCGCTCATACGGGAGAGGATATAGTTTGTCGTACCGTTGACAATACCTTTGAGCGAGGTTATATTGTTGCCCTGCATTCCGTCGGTAAGTGTGCGGATAATCGGAATGCCGCCTGCGCAGCTGGCTTCGAAATAAAGTCCGCCGCCTCCCTTTTCCGCCGCCGCTTCGAGTTCGGGCCAGCTCTTCGAGAACATTTCCTTGTTTGCGGTGACAATGCTCTTGCCCGCTTCAAGCGCTTTGATGAGGAAAGTCTTTGCGGGTTCGATACCGCCGAAAAATTCCGCAACAATCTGAATGTCGGGGTCGGAAACTACTCTTTCGATGTCGGTCGACACTATGGAAAGGTCGACGCCGAGTTCCTTGCATCTTTCGATGTTGCGTTCCAGCACGCATTTGACTTCGATGTCAATGCCGTCGTTCTGTTTGATGTACTCGCGTTTGGAAGTGAGAATCTGATACGTTCCGCCTCCGACAACGCCAAGGCCCAGAAGGGCTACTCCAACTTTTTTCATTGTATCTCCTGTTGAACGGGCGTATGCCCGAAATTTTACTTGATGTTTTTGCCGACGTTGATGTCGTAGATGTACTTCAATCCTTTCAGCGCAAGCGCACGGTCGGTGATGTCGATGATGTCGGGTTCGACCTTGTCGATGAGCTCGCTGAGTCCGCCCGTCGCAATCACTTTCGCGCCCTGCATTTCGGGAAGCGCTTTGTACTTCTCGACGAGATATTTGACCATGCCCGCATAACCGTAAATGATACCGGACTGCATACAGCTTCTGGTGGAAGTGCCTACAATGTTATCGGGCGTGGTGAGTTCGATTCTCGGAAGTTTTGCCGCGGTGTTGACAAGCGACTCCGTTGCGGTTTTGATACCGGGAGCGATTGCACCGCCGAGATATACTCCGTCCTTCGTAACGAGGTTGAACGTCGTGGCAGAGCCGAAGTCGATAACGATGACGGGACCGCCGTAAAACTTGTAAGCCGCCGCGGCTCCCACCATTCTGTCCGCGCCGAGTTCGGACGGATTGTCATAGCGGATTTCTATGCCGAGTTTGGTCTTTGCGTCGACAATGAGCGGTTTTTTGCCCGTGTAGTACGAGCACATATGCTCTATGGTATAGTTGAGCGAAGGCGCAACGGACGACATAACCGCGCCCTTGATGTCCTCAAACTTGCTGCCCGACTGACGCAGAAGGTCGTAGATTACCATACCGTATTCGTCGGCGGTGTGCGAAGCGACGGTGGAAACACGCCACGACGACGTGAGTTTGTCACCTTTGAAAATGCCGATTTTTACGTTGGTGTTGCCGATGTCCATAACGAGAAGCATAAACCCTCCGCGCGCGGCACGCCGCGCAGGCGCACCCGAATATAATTATATTTTGTATATTATACCAAAACACTACAACATTTTCAAGACAAATCCTCAAAATGCGGCGCGGCAAGCCGCAAGTCCCCGAAAAACGGAAAATCTTTGCTTAGTTGAGCGCGGCAAGCGAAAACATAAGTACGGTGCAAAACGCATTGAAAACAAACACAGGCAGATACATAAGAGCAAGTTTTCCGTCCTTGAAAACAAACCTCGTCATCTGAACGAACGACACGGCAAGCACGGCAGTCATTGCCACCGTCGCGCCGTAGACGGATTTCAGCCTGAACATAACGAAAATAAAAATAACCGACAGCACTCCCGACACGGCAAGAAAAATCATCGAAGGGAAAAAGTGTTTGCCGACGACAAGGCGCGTAATCACGGCGCAGAGGCACACGTACACAACCGACACCGCAAACCTGAACGCAAACGGATTTGGCATAAACGCGGGTTTATTGAGCGAAGAATACCACTTAAAGTCTATTTCAAGGCAGAATTGACCGACTGCCGCAACCAGCAGTATGCAAAAAAGCGCGAATGTGAGTCCGGTCATTCTCTTTACCCAATCCACTTGAAAAGTATATTTTGCGCGCTTTGAATAAATGAGCGGAAGAAATAAATCTCAAAACCTTGCTCTCTCTTTCACACAATTTTTGCCGTTTGCGTATGGTGAGATAGGAGCAATCCTAAAATTCGAGGAGGTACATATCATGAACTTTTTTGCAAACGGCAACGCGGGTTGCGGATGCGGCTGTGAAAGCATCCTTCTGATTCTCGTTCTTCTGAGCTGTTGCGGCGGCAACGGAATGGGGTGTCTTTGCGACATTCTTCCCCTTCTTCTCATTCTTTGCTGCTGCTGCGGCGGCAACATTTGCGGCAACAACTGCTGCAAATAACCAAACGAAAATCCCCTCGGCAACGAGGGGATTTTTTTGTTTACTCAACTTGTTTTTTGTTGTTGGGTTTTGTTGGTTTTCAGTTCTGTTGTTACTCGGTTGCCGTCGCTCGCTTGGCTTGAAATTCGTCGCCGATTTTCGCGCGGAGCTGCTCCCTGCAAAACCGAGGTCGCACGAAGTACGTTTAGTATCTGAGCATTTCTTCGAAGTATGCCGCAAGACCTTCGACGGGCACTCTGACCTGCGCCATTGTGTCGCGTTCACGAACGGTGACCGCACCGTCTTCCATCGTTTCGAAGTCGACCGTTACGCAGTAAGGCGTACCGATTTCGTCCTGACGACGATAGCGTTTGCCGATGGAACCGGAACCGTCAAAATCGCATGCAAAGTGTTTGCTGAGTTCGGTGTAAATTTCTTCCGCCTTTTCATTAAGCTGTTTCTGCAAAGGAAGAACGGCAACTTTGACGGGTGCGAGTGCGTGGTGCAGATGCAGAACGACACGGGTGTCGTTTTCGCCCACGACTTCCTCGTCATAAGCGTCGCAAAGGAATGCAAGCACTACTCTGTCCGCGCCGAGGGACGGCTCGATGACGTAAGGCACGTACTTCTCGTTGGTGACGGGGTCGATGTAAGAGAGGTCCTTGCCCGAGGTCTTGATGTGCTGATTGAGGTCGTAGTCCGTTCTGTCCGCAACGCCCCAAAGTTCGCCCCAACCGAAGGGGAAGAAGAACTCGAAGTCGGTGGTCGCTTTGGAGTAGAAGCAGAGTTCTTCCGCGCTGTGGTCGCGCAGTTTGAGGTTTTCGGCTTTCATGCCGAGGTCGAGCAACCAGTTCTTGCAGAATTCTTTCCAGTAGGCAAACCATTCGAGGTCAGTGCCGGGTTTGCAGAAAAATTCGAGTTCCATCTGTTCGAATTCACGGGTGCGGAACGTAAAGTTGCCGGGCGTGATTTCATTGCGGAAGCTCTTGCCTATCTGTGCGATACCGAAAGGAACTTTCTTTCTCGTGGTACGCTGAACGTTCTTGAAGTTGACGAAAATGCCCTGCGCCGTTTCGGGACGGAGATATACGACTGCCGAACTGTCTTCCGTGACGCCCTGGAAAGTCTTGAACATAAGGTTGAACTTCCTGACGCCCGTGAAATCGGAGTTGCCGCAGACGGGACAAGTGAGTTTGTTGTCCGTGATGTACTGTTCCATCTGTTCGTTGGTCCAGCCCGCGATGTTCTCGTCGATACCCTTTTTCTTCATATAATCTTCGATGAGATTATCTGCTCTGTGGCGGGTTTTGCACGCTTTGCAGTCCATAAGAGGGTCGGAAAAACCGCCGATGTGTCCGGACGCTTGCCAGACGGTGGGGTTCATGAGAATTGCGCAGTCGACGCCGACGTTGTAGGGGCTTTCGGTGACGAACTTTTTCCACCAAGCGGCTTTGACGTTGTTTTTGAGCGCAACGCCGAGAGGACCGTAGTCCCAAGTGTTGGCGAGTCCGCCGTATATGTCGCTGCCGGGGAAGATGAATCCGCGGTTTTTGCAGAGTGCAACGAGTTTGTCCATTGTGAGTTTAGACATAAAACACCTTCTCAAAGATAATTCTTATAAATAATATACAAAAGAAAGCACCGTGTCAATCGCACGGTGCAAGTTGTCGGTATACATTGCAAATTTTACCTCACGGAAACCGCGAAATCGCAGAAACACGGCGGATTAAAGCCGCTCAATAATCGCGAACTCCGAGCAGGAAGTCTATGGAGAGGTTGTAAGTCTTGGCGATAAGATAAAGGTTTTCCGCCGTGGGCTGTTTCTTGCCGCTTCTCCAATAGGAAACGCACGCCGCCGTTACGCCTATGCTGTTGGCGAACTGACGTTGAGAAATCTTCTCTTCTTTAAGAAATTCGGACAATCTTTCTGCAAACTTGTTATTCATACCTGAATTATCCACCATAGTTACAACTTTATCAAGCGGTTAACTTTAATTTTCGGATTTTAATCTTTATGAAATGATTATTTAATTTTGCGCCTTTACCTACGCTTCAAACGGAACGAAGTCAACGTTTTGCAAGGTATTGCGTATAATGCGGATTTCGTAAAAATATGATTGAGTATGTGGCGCGCGCTCAAAGTGTGTTTTCTTTACATCGGCACCATTATAGGTGCGGGATTTGCGTCGGGACGTGAAATCGCCCTGTTTTTCGGCGAAACCGCTCCGTTGAACGTCGCGCTGTCCGCCGTGTTTATGGCGGTGTTGGAAATGCTGTTCCTCGTGGCGGGACGGGTAAACGCCCTGCCCGACAACACGGCTATACGCACAGGGGTATTCATTGCGGCGTTTTCATCCGTCGCGGCAATGCTGGCGGGCGGAGACTTTGCTCTTTACTCGCTTACGGGCGTAAGGTCGTTGGGCATAATAACCGCCCTGCTCGCGGGCGCGCTGGTTGTCGGCGGCATAGAGAAAATAAAGCTCGCCAACACCTTGCTCATACCTCTGCTCATCGCGCTTTTGCTTGCAGTCTACATCCGCAACGGCTCGCCTGTTTTCCAAGGGGATTTTTCTTTCGTAAAACCGCTCCGCTACTCCGGACTGGACGTTCTGCTCGGCGGTATCGTCATTTCCCGAGAAGGCAAAAAACTGAACAAAAAAGAAATTCTTGCCACCTGCATTATGAGCGCGTTGTTTATCGGCGCGGTGCTGTTTGTGCTCCAAAACATAGTTTTAAGTGACACTTTGCACTCTTCAATGCCCGTTTTGGCTGTCGCAGAAAAAGTAGGGTTGAAAACCGCGGCGGGAATTCTTATTGCGGTTGCCATATTCACTACTCTTGTTTCCTCGCTTGACGTACTCACTCAATACACGCAGGAGTCCTTCTCCCGTTACGCACTTTCGCACTCCGACAAAGCCTCCTCCGAACGCCGTTTCGTGAGATTTGCAAGGAAAGCGGGAGCCCCCGAAAACAAAAACGTCGCGGTGTTCGCGACGTTGCTGTTTCTCTATCCCGTGAGTTTCTTCGGGTTCGATTTGATTGTGGATACGCTCTATCCTTTCGTCAGCCTTTGCGGCATTCTCACCACGGGTTGGACGGCGTTCAATCTCATTATGCGGTCAAGAGACAAACACGCACACGCTTACGCTTGTTCCGCTTCCCATTCCGCTTCTTGCCCTTGTCCCGCACCTTCTTCCGCTCATTCCCGCGCCCATTCTTCGACACACGTTTCGTCTGTCGTCGGAGCAGATGACGCGGTCGCGCAAACCGCCGACAAGTCGGTTGCCGCGGGCGGAAAATTCAGTGTTTGTGCGTTCCGTGGTCGTGACCGCAACCGCAGTCGTGATGTCCGTGGTCGTGACAGTCACAGTCATCGTCGTCACAATCGTCTTCGTGACAATCGCAGTCGTCGTCACAGTCGCAGTCGTCTTCGCACTCCCCGTCGCAACACTCCTCTTCTTCGTCCTCGTCGGGGTTGAGCATGTTCTCAAATGGCGAGCGGCGGCTTGCGTCGTCGGGTTCGTCCAGTCCTTTGAGGTAGCGGTAAAACGGGTCGTCGCTGTAATCCTTGTCGTCGTCGAAATAGCCGCCGAGTTCTTCGACCGCATTTCGGACTTCCATGTATTCGTTGTAGTTGAGTTCGTATTCTTCGGCAAAACCTTTGAGCAGGTCTATTGCTCTTTCGTCGCCGTAGCTTCCGAGCAGACGGGCGAAAAGCGCGACGTCCTCACCTTTGTACAGATAGCTGACAAGTCCCATATAAATTGCGGGATTGCCCTTGTAACCCGCGAGTATTTCTATGAGCATTTTGCCCGTTTCTCCCTCTGCGGTGTAAAACTTTTCGAGCATTTCGTCCACGACGTCCTCGCAGTCTTCGAGGAGATATTCGTAGGCTTCCAGCCTTTCGGAATAAGGTTTGTTTTCGTCCGTAAGCACGTCCAGCATGCGGAGCATTTCTTTTTTAGTTTTCATCGTCGTCTCCGAAAAAGATTTTTTTGTATTTGCGGAAAGTGCGTTCGTTCAGTCCGTATCTGTCCATAGCGTCCTCGTCGGGGTCGGGATCGTCGAAATAGACTTCCGAAAGCAGGACGCCGACCATTGTTTCCTCGCTGCGCAACATGGAAATTCTGCGGGAGTTGCGCGTTCTCCACACAAGCGCGCCTTCCTTGTCCACGGTTGCAATGCCTGTGACTATCGCCGACAGTCTGCCGAGGTAAGTGTTGGGATCCTCGTCCGTGTACACGATGTCGCATGCGGCGCGGAAAACGGCGTTTCTTAGATGCGTGGGCAAAACGTATATGGGCGCGGGCAACGCAAATTCGACGGGTTTGTATCTGTTCTGCGATACGATGTTGACGTCGACGCGCAAGCCGTTACCGAGCAGATAGTCAAGCATAACCGTCATAGCGTCGAAAGAAAGATTCAGCCCGATAAGTCTGTCGCGGAACAGCATTTCAACCTGTTTGCTGCGCAGGCGAGTAAGTCTGACCAAAGTGGGACACACAGCATAATCGGGAGTTTCGTACAACACCCATTTCAGCGCGTCGTTGAACTTTTCGTCGGCGGCAAGCGCATTCTGCATAACGGACACGTCCTCGTTTTCGAGCACGGTGCGGACGAGTTTCAGCATCGCGACCTTTTCGCTGTGCGGAAGTTCGTGACCGTAGTCCACTCTCGGGACACCGTTTCTGTACTGTTCGAGATAATACCACGCGGCGCACGCCTTGCCGAAAATGTTGTTGAGTCTGCCCATAATTCTCTCGGCTTCCTTGACTTTGCCGAGATTGTAAAGGGCTTCGGACTCGTACATTTCGCCGTAGAGTTTGAGGTGCGTGTTCTTGCAGATTATGCGCGTAAGACGCAATACGTCCTCGTCGCGTTCGCGGGATATGAGTATGGGAAGAACGCGGAGAATTATGTCGAGCGGCAAATCCGCTCCGCTCTTGCGTTCCTCCTCGAAAATTTCGTCAAGCAGTCTGTCGGCATCCGCTTCGCGTTCCTGAACGCTGTAAGCCGTGGCAAGCGTGGCTTTGTTTTCCATGGTGGGATTGTCGCGCACCATGTCTTCGGTGACTGCGGTAACGCGGTCGAAATCGCCTTTCGCGAAAAGGCTGAGCGTCGTGATTTTTCTTGCCATGGAACGGAAAGGCTCGGGAGCGTCTTCCATACCTTCGACGCATTTCAGCGCGGTATCGAAATCGTTGTCGGCAAGCGCTTCTTCCGCAAGGAAAATTTTGTTTTCGTAAAACTCCTGTTCCGCCTTGCGCGCAACTCTAAATTGCGGCGCTCCTTTGTCCTGCGCCGCCTGCATAACCGCCGAGTCGTCTTCGCCGAGATAACGCAGATAATACGACGCGACTTCCGCGTCGCCCGCTTCGAGCGCGTTGGAACACAAAATCCAGAGCGCGGAGTTTTCGTCTTCTTCGCATTCGGCTTTCGACATCGCCTTATACAAAACAGCGTTGGATAAATCCAACGCATGTATTTTGGAGTAGACGAAACCGAGTTCGGTATAATACGCGCTGTCGTCGGAAAGTTCGCAGGCGGATTTGAAATATCCCACCGCTCTTTCTGCATCGTTCTGTTCCAGCGCGCGCCTGCCGAGCTCGGCATAGTCGCTTGCGGTAAGATTGAAATCGATGCGTTTCGCCATTATTTCTTCTTTTTCTTCTTGGGGTTCTGATAGGGTTTGGGCGGTTGTTTTTTCTTGGGAGCGTTGCCGCCTTGTGCGCCGCTCTGCGCGCCACCGTTATTTGCGTTCGCCGCAACTTTGTGGTCCGCGGCACCCGTACGTTCCGCCTGTTTTCTTGCACGGGCGTTGATGACCGCCTGTTTCTTTTCGGTGTAGGCTTTGAGCGCCTTGCACTTTGTCATTCCGCGGTCGGCAAGCGCCGTCCACGAAAGTGCCCAGAACGAAAAACCGATGAGTATCATCGCAACCGCGACTATTACGGCGATAATCGTGCCCGCCATAAGGAGAAGAAGCGGAGCCGCAGAAATAACGCCGGTTATAATGACGGTGAAAGGATTGTTTGCGATGATTACGAGTGCATCCTTGAACGCTCCGCCGAAAGACAGGTCGTAGGACGTGAACAACGACATCATGACCATGGGAACGGTGAGCAGAGGCGCGCCGAATATGAAAGTCAGAACAACCGCCGCCATACTGCCCGCGGAAGCGGTGCCGAGCTGTTGCTGTTGCAGCTGATAGCAAAGCGCGGTGCCCATTGCGAGCGCGATGAGAATGCCGACCGTTGCGGTGATGAGGTATTTCCACCAGTGTTTTGCAAAACCCATGAAATAAGTGCGGGTGATGCGCTTGTAAAAATCCTGATAGTAGCTGCGTTTTGCGCAGTAGAAAAGACCTGCGATAAAGGGAGACGCGATGATACCCGCGCCCGCCAACATCATGAGCAAAGGCTGATAGACTTCCCAGTAAAGACGCGCAACCGCAAGGTTGATGCTGTCGCCGCTTCCGCCGAAGCCGATGCCTATGTTGCCCATAAAGTTATAACCGCCGCCGATTACGTACGCCTCGAAGAAGGGCGCGGCGGCAAGAAGTACCAGAATGAAAATCAGTGCGGCGGGAAGAAACCACAACGACGCTTTGAAAAGCGTGGAGAATTCTCCGCGCGCAACCGCCGCCGCTTTTTTGAAGAAGCCGTCCGGATACTCTTTCTTGATGTGCGCTTCGGTCATGCCGGCAACGACGACCTTGGCGGGTTCGACGGGCTCGACTCTGACGTCGGCGTCCACGAACAGCGACCCGAGCAGGAATTTGGGTTCTCTTTGAGGCTTTTTCGCAGTGTTAGTCTGATTTGCCATAATTGCTCCTGAGTGAAGATTGCATTCATTCTACACTAACACACAACAAATATCAAATAAATAAAATAAATTATAGAAAAATATATCCGATAATAACAAATATAAGCTCAAATTTTGCCAATATTATTGACATTTTACGAGCGTGACAATATACTCTCTACAATAAGGGGCAAATCTGGAGGTTTTATGAAAAAGTTCAACATCGCCGTGGTCGGCGCTACCGGTATGGTAGGCAACAAGTTCCTCGAAGTACTCACGGAAAGACAGCTTCCCGTCGAGAATTATTACCTGTTCGCATCCGCAAGAAGCGCGGGTAAACAAATCGATTTCATGGGCAAGCCCCACACCGTCATCGAGCTCACCGAAGAAAACGTTATGGCTCTCGCGGGCAAAGTAGATTTCGCACTGTTCTCCGCAGGCGCAGGTACGTCCAAACAGTTCGCTCCCGTATTCGTCAAAGCGGGCGCGGTCGTTGTCGACAACAGCAGCCAGTGGCGTATGGACAAAGACGTTCCCCTCGTCGTTCCCGAAGTCAACCCCGAAGACGTCAAATGGAATAAAGGCATCATCGCCAACCCCAACTGCTCTACCATTCAGGCAGTTGTCGCTCTCAAACCTTTGTACGACACTTTCGGCATCAAACGTATAATATACTCCACCTATCAGGCAGTTTCCGGTGCGGGTGTTGCGGGATACAACGACCTCAAAAACGGTATCGCGGGCGAAGCTCCCAAGAAGTTCCCCTACCCCATCGCTTACAATATGCTCCCTCACATCGACGTTTTCCTCGAAAACGGTTACACCAAAGAGGAATGGAAGATGATCGAGGAAACCAAAAAAATCCTGCACGACCAGACTCTGCGCATTACGGCTACCACCGTACGCGTTCCCGTGTTCCACGGACACAGCGAGTCCATCAACGTCGAATTCAAGAAACCCTGCACCAAAGAAGCGGTGTTCGCGTGCCTTGAAAACTTCCCCGGAATCGTCGTTCAGGACGACGTCGCCAACAACGTTTACCCCATGCCCATTATGGCTGAAAACCACGACGAAGTCTTTGTCGGACGTATCCGCATCGACGAAAGCGTGGACAGCGGCGTAAACCTTTGGTGCGTCGCGGACAACATCAGAAAAGGCGCGGCAACCAACGCCGTTCAGATTGTCCAACTTCTCATCAAAAACGCTTTGGAGGCATAAACAATGATATTCAAGGGTACTGCCACGGCACTCATCACTCCGTTCACGGAGTCGGGTGTGGATTTTGAAAGCCTGAACCGTCTTCTCGACCAACAGGTAGCAAACGGCGTGAACGCTCTCGTCATTCTCGGCACTACGGGCGAGCCCGCCACTATGAGCCTTGACGAGAAAAAATCCGTCATCGAATTCACCGTGAAAAAGCTGAAAGGCAAACTCCCTATCATTGTGGGCACGGGCGCGAATTCCACGAAAGCGGCAATCGAAATGTCCGTCCTCGCAGAGCAAATGGGCGCGGACGCTCTGCTCGTCGTCACTCCTTACTACAACAAAGCAACCCAACAGGGACTTATCGCGCACTACACCGCAATAGCGCAAGCGGTCAGTCTTCCCATCATCTGCTACAACGTCCCCGGGCGTACGGGCGTCAACCTTCTGCCCGCAACGTTTGCCAAACTTGCCGAACTCGACAACATCGTCGCAATCAAGGAAGCAAGCGGCAATATGGAACAGATTGAGGAAGCAATCCGCCTGTCCCGCGGCAAAGCCGACGTGTACAGCGGCGACGACGGCATCACCGTTCCCGTTATGGCAATGGGCGGTATCGGCGTCATAAGCGTGGTAAGCAACGTTGCTCCGAAGTTCACTTCCGATATGACGAGCGCAATGCTCGCGGGCGACATCGCAAAAGCCGCGGATATGCAGCTCAAAATGTTGCCTTTCGTGAAAGCAATATTCTCGGAAGTCAACCCCATACCCGTAAAGAAAGCCGCCGAAATGAGAGGCCTTTGCAACGGAATACTCCGTCTGCCCCTCACCGAGATGACGGAAGAAAACACCAAGAAACTCGCAGAACTTCTGCCCGATTTCAACTGATCGGATTTCAACCATTATGATAAACATCGCCGTTTCCGGCGCCGCCGGAAGAATTGGTAGAACCATTTACAAAACTCTCATCGGCTCCGAAGACTTCAATATCGTGTTCGGAGTCGACGCCTTTGGCGCGACTGATTTACCCTATCCCGTCTACAAAAGTTTCAGCGAAGCCGCCCTCGACGTCGACGTAATCGTCGACTTTTCGTCCGCAAGCGCACTTGACGACATTCTGGCATACGCCGTGGAAAGAAAATGCCGCGTCGTACTCGCTACCACGGGATACACCGAAGAACAGCTCAAACGCATACAGTTCGCGGCAAACGAAATCGCGATTTTCAAAGCCAGCAATATGTCGCTCGGCGTAAACCTGCTTGCAAGCCTTTCAAAAGAAGCGGCCAAATTCCTCGGCGAAGCGTACGACATCGAAATCGTGGAAATGCACCACAACCACAAACTCGACGCTCCGAGCGGCACCGCTCTCACCCTTGCCGAAGCAATCAACAGCGTGCGTGACAATTCCCTCGTTCCCGCATACGGCAGACACGCCGCACACCAAAGACGCGAAAAGAACGAAATCGGCATTCACGCAATACGCGGCGGCACGGTTGTCGGAAAACACGACGTAATGTTCCTCGGCGCGGGCGAAGTCATCAAACTTTCGCACGAAGCCGAAAGCAAAGAAGTTTTCGCAAGAGGCGCACTCCGCGCGGCGCAGTTCCTTATGGAACAGTCCGCGGGACTGTATGACATGACTTCCATAATCGGCAACTTCTACGCCGTTACTTCCGTATCCGCAGAAAAAGACGTCGCACTCGTCACTCTGCCCTCCATTCCCTTTGCGGATTTCCTTTCTCTGCTTGCCGCAATCAAGGAAAAAGACGTCAATCTGGATATGATAAGCCAGAACTACAACGCAGACGGAACAGCCGCCGTATCTTTCACCGCAAACCAGAAAGATTTTGCCAAAATACAGGAATACATCAAACCCGAATTTGCAAAGAACGCAATACTCGGCGCTTGCAAAATCACGGCGGAAGGCGCAGGTATGGAACATAAGAGCGGCGTTGCCCTCGAAGTTCTGTCCATGCTGAAAGAACTCGGCGCGAAGATTTACGCAATCACCACTTCCGAAACGAAGATTTCCTGCTGCATAGACGAGAAATCCCTCCCCGCCGCGGAAGCCGCACTCAAAAAGTATTACGGCATAAAATAACTTCCACACACCGCGCACCCGCGCGAGCAAATACTTTCGGAAATCTCAACGGCCAACAACCAAAAAATACGTGCAAAAAAACCGTGTCCACCGACACGGTTTTTTGTTCCATAAATTTGGGGTCTGTCGATTTTCGGTTCTACTCTTCCGCTTCTTCGACCGAACAGGCGGGCGCGCACGCAAAATCCGCGCTTTCCACGTCTTCCGCACTTGCGGCTGCCGCCGCGGCACGCTGTTTTTCGACGACGGGCAGGACGATAACTCCGAAGCCGCCGCCCTTTTTCAAGCCGAGAGTTTTTTCGCTTTTGACTGCCATAACTCCGGTCAGAATGGGGAACGTGATGAAAACCAGCGACAAAATGAGCATTACGGCAAGCACAACCCACATAAACGCGCCGTCACCGAACCACGCGACAAATCCCTGATGTATTCTGTCCGTGCGCATAAGTGCGTCAAGGGGATTGAGTTGTTCAAAAGGCAGAGGGTTTGCGGCATAAGGCATAATCGCCACGAAAACGTACACGAGCGGGATTGTCAGTATGGTGGAGAACACCGTGATACCGATTGTCAGACCGTTGCGCAGTTTTTTGTCTTCGAGGGTGATTGCCACGTTGGAGAACAGCATAATGCCCGTCGCCATAGTAACGATGACGATTATGTACTTGGCAAGAATGTTGTCCATTGCGCAGAAAGCGGGGAAAAATCCGTTTGCAGGGTCTTCCTGCATAGCGTTAACGAGGAAAAGTATCCCGAGGACTATAATCGCAAACGACAAAGCGAAAAGCCATATCTGGACCTTTTCCTTTTTGGAAAGTTCTTTCTTCATAATATCTCCTTATCAACCCGGAACGCGTCCGCGTTCTATGGGACAATTATATTATAAGAATGCCGATCCCGCAATAAATAAATTTTCAAAAACGCCCTTTTTGTGGAAAAAAATTGCGGAATGTATTATACTTGTCTAAAATGCACCGCGCAAGCGACCGCGAATTCACCATAGGGAGAAAATTATGTTAAGCGACGTTGAAATTGCAAGACAGGCAAAGCCCGTCCCCATTGCCGAAATAGCGCACAAGCTCGGATACACCGACGACGACATCGAACTCTACGGCAAATACAAAGCCAAAGTGCCCGTTTCGACAAAAAAGAGCAAAGCGAAACTCATTCTCGTCACGGCTATGAACCCCACTCCCCTCGGAGAGGGCAAAACCACGATGAGCATAAGCCTTGCAGACGGAATGAACCTGCTCGGCAAAAACGCCGTGCTTGCTTTGCGCGAGCCTTCTCTCGGACCCGTATTCGGAATAAAAGGCGGAGCCTGCGGCGGTGGATATGCACAAATTATCCCGATGGAAGACATCAACCTGCATTTCACGGGCGACTTCCACGCCATAACCTCCGCAAACAACCTGCTTTCCGCACTCATCGACAACCATATCCATTTCGGCAACAAACTGGGCATAAAAGAAGTCATATGGAGAAGGTGTCTTGACCTCAACGACCGCGCACTCCGCGTCGTCGAAGTGGGACTCGGCGGCAAAGCCAACGGCGTGCCCCGCACGGACGGGTTCACCATAACCGCGGCAAGCGAAATAATGGCTATACTCTGTCTTGCAACATCTTTTGCCGACCTCAAACGCAGACTCGGAAACATCGTCATCGGATACGATGCGGACGGCGCGGAAATCCGCGCACGCGACCTCAACGCGCAGGAGTCCATGGCAGTACTCCTCAAAGACGCGGTCAAACCCAATCTCGTGCAGACCCTCGAAGGCACGCCTGCCTACGTACACGGCGGACCTTTCGCCAACATAGCCCACGGGTGCAACAGCATACTCGCAACACGCGCGGCAATGGCACACGGCGACTATGTCGTGACCGAAGCGGGATTCGGTGCCGAACTCGGCGGTGAGAAGTTCCTCGACATCAAATGCCGCAAGGCGGATTTGAAACCCGATTGCGTCGTGCTTGTCGTCACCGCACGCGGCTTGAAATTCAACGGCGGAGTGCCGAAAGAAGACGCCCAAAAAGAAAATCTCGAAGCGCTTGAAAAAGGCTTTTCCAACGTAAAACGCCACTTAAACAACCTGAAAGGATTCAATCAACGTGTTGTTATGGCAATAAACCGTTTCTACACCGACACCGACGCGGAACTTGACCTGCTTAAAAAGCTGTGTGCGGAATGCGGTGCCGTGGCGGAACTTTGCGAAGGATTTGCAAAGGGCGGAAAAGGCGCAATCGACCTTGCCAAACGCGTCATCGACACAATCGGCGACGAACCCCGCGACGTCAGTTTCACCTATCCCCTTGACGCGTCCACCCGCGACAAAATCGCCGCAGTCGCGCAAAAGATTTACGGTGCGGGTGAAATCGTCTACTCTCCTCTTGCCCTCGAACATCTTGCAAAAATCGACGCAAATCCCGAATACGCGAACTACCCTGTCTGTATTGCGAAAACGCAGTACTCCTTCTCTTGCGACGAAAAAGCGTTGGGCGCACCCGACGGATTTACGTTCGAAGTTCAGGATGTCATTCCCCGCGCAGGCGCGGAGTTCCTCGTCGTCGTCAGCGGCAAAATCCTGCTTATGCCGGGACTCGGCGCGTCCCCCAACACCGAACGCATCACCATCGACTCCGAAACCGGCGAAATCAACGGCTTGATGTAATACCTTTCGGCAAACAGCATTTTACGTTCGGTAAATTGCATTTCGGTCATAAAAATAATTTCGGTTGATGATTTATCGCATAACAAAATCCCTCTGCGCATTGCAGAGGGATTTCGTTTTTTGTTGATTTTGTTCTTTGTGCGGTAAGATTATTTTCTTGCTACGCCTACGATTGCCGCAAGACCGCCCGCCATCGTTCCTATGCACGCAAGATATGCGCCCGTACCCATCATAAGTTCGTTGCTTACGATGCTGCCGATACTGATGTTACCCGCAAAATTCGCGCAATAAGACGCCGTCACACCCGTAAGTACGGCTCCTGCCGCAAGTGTGACTATTCCGAGCAATCCGACCAGAAAACGCATAAGTCCGAAGTTAAGCACCATTTTCAGAAGATATAGCACTGCAAGCGCACAGACGGCGATAACCGCAATGTATCCGAATGCCACCATTGCCGTACGCATCGATTCCTGGTTATCGGAGTCGAAAGCAATCGTGATATCTTCGAGCTTTTCACCGTCTTCGCCGATGACCGAATCACTGTAATATCCGAAAGAGAACGAAGTGTCGCCTTCCGCGCCTATGAGTTCGGAGGATGTTTTGACTACCGTCCATTCGTCAATAGCCAGCCCCGCAATGGACATTGCGCACATCGCCACGACTACTACCCCCATCAGTATTCCGAGCATTCCTGCTTTTTGTTTTGCTTTTGCCATTATTACCTCCTGTACTTGCCGCAAGACAAGATGATATATTAGAAAACTATCAAATTTATCGACACTTGTCAACCACGTCAATTTTGCAAAAATATTGTTTCTTGACACGTGTCTAACGATTTGTTAAAATTCTAATATCAGAACTCGGTAATATCCGGGGGAAAAAGGAGTTAGTTATGGCAAAAAAAGCAAAAAAGAAAATCAGCGTAATGAATTTCGCCGTACTGGGCGTACTTGTGGTGTGCTTGATTCTCGCAATCGTCGGTCTTGCAATCGATGACTGGATGGTAACCGATACTCTCGGACAGAAGACAAGCTCATCTTTTGCAGATGCACTTGACACGATAAGCAACGAAAATTTCCAGGAATCCGTCAAAAAAGCACAGGAAAGCATTGATAAGGCAGAAGAACTCGGTCTTTCCGGAGAAATCCTTGAAGCCGCAAAAGAGCTTGTAAGCAATGCACGTCAAATGACCGCAATGGTAGCATTCGCTCTCATTACCGTTCTGCTTCTTGCAATCGCAACCATCGCATACGCACTCAAAATGTTCGTCAACATCGGTCTGCTTCGCTTTGTGGCGGGCGCAGCCGGAATTCTCGCACTCATTGCGGCAATTGTCACCATCGCGCTTACCGCATCTCTTGCCGGTGACGCAAACGTTGTTGAAGAAATCTCCAAAACTACTGTCGGTGCAGGCGCGGCACTCCTTGCCGTTGGCGGCATTCTCGGCGGCATCGCAGGCGGCTCTGCTCTCTTCATCAAAAAGTAATTTCGCAAAACAAAACAAAAAGAGCGGCAATGCCGCTCTTTTTTTTACGTTTTTTCCTTGACACTATTTCATGAGCTTGTCGAGGATTGCGGAAATCTCGTCGACTTTCTCGTCTGCGTCACCGTTCTTTATGGACGCAAGAACGCAGGAATGCAAGTGCGCGTTCAACACTTCCTTGTTGACCTTGGACAAAATCGCCTGACACGCCAATATCTGATTGCTGACGTCTATGCAATACTTTTTGTCCTCTATCATTTTGATTATACCTTCAATCTGCCCGCCCGCCGTTTTGAGCAAACGGATTATTTTTGCGTCGTCTCTTACCATATTCTCTCCTTGACCCGCAGCTGATTAAGCCACAGTCGATTTACCTTGTTCTGGTCTGTTTATGCCGCTATGTCAAAGTCCAAAGGACAAAGCGTGCATTTTACTTTTCTTTGACTTCGGTGACTTCGTATCCCTGCGCGGTTACGACGTTTTTCAACGTTTCGCCTGTCACGCCGTCCGTCGCCGCGACTTCGGCACAAGCGTTTTCCAACGACACGTTCACAGACTGCACACCGTCTACTGCCGCCAGGGCTTTTTCTACCCTTCCCGTGCAATGGGAACACATCATTCCTTTAATTTCGAGTACGTAGTTTTTCATATTATCGCTCCTTAAATCATTATTTTCGTTTATGTCTGCGGGAGCTTGTTTTCCCGCGGATTTCGCATTGTCAAGATTATTGCAATCCTCGCCGTCTTCCTCTGCGGAAATGCATTCGTCCGATTTATTTTCGTTTGCAATCTTTTGCGCTCCAACTTTTACAGTCCCGTTTCCTCCTATTACCGCACACGCTCCCGCGCATTGTGCCGAAGAAACGCTTGGCTTGAAAAATTTAAGACGCAACGCGTTGAGTACGACAAACAGGCTCGACAGACTCATTGCCGCCGCCCCTATCATAGGGTTGAGTTTAAGCGCAAGCGACGTGTGATACAGCACGCCCGCCGCAAGCGGTATGCCGAGAGAATTGTAGAAAAACGCCCAGAAAAGGTTTTCTTTTATGTTCGTAACGGTTTTTCTGCTCAACCTCAGCGCAGTCACAACGTCAAGCAAATCGTCTTTGACAAGCACCACGTCCGCGCTGTCGACCGCAATGTCGCTGCCGCTTCCGATTGCAATGCCGACATCGGCGCGTGTAAGCGCCGGCGCGTCGTTTATTCCGTCGCCGACCATTGCGACTTTTCCCGTTTTCATAAGCTCGGCAACCGTCTTTTCCTTATCTTCGGGCAACACTTCGGCAATCACTTCGTCAATGCCGACCGAATTTGCAATCGCGTTTGCCGTGCGGCGGTTGTCGCCGGTAAGCATAACAACCTTGACACCCAGTTTTTTTAGTGCTACGACAGCTTCCGCCGAAGTTGGTTTTACTTTATCGAGAGTCGCAACAAGACCTTTGTATTCACCGTCGCAGGCAACCAGCAAAGGCGTTTTGCCCTGTTCCGAAACACTCCCCAGTTCTTCTGCATATTCGTTTTCGGCAACGCCCGCTTCCTCCATAAGCAACGCATTGCCGATAGAATATGTTTTGCCGCCCGACACAGCCACGACGCCTTTGCCCGCAAGCGTTCTGAATTCGTCCACCTGCGCAAACTGCACGCCCACGGATTTTGCGTAAGACACTACGGCTTCTCCGAGCGGATGTTCGCTCATGCTCTCTATCGCAGCAACCACGCCGAGCAAATCGGGGTCGCCGAACGTTATATCACTGACTTCGGGAGTGCCTGCGGTCACGGTGCCCGTTTTGTCCAGCACGACGTATTTTACGGAATGCAACACTTCCAGCGCTTCGCCGCTCTTCACAAGTACGCCGCATTCCGCGCCTTTGCCCGTTGCAACCATAAGCGCCACGGGTGTGGCAAGTCCAAGCGCGCACGGACAAGATATGACAAGTACGGAAATCGCGCACGACAACGCCGTTTCGAAACTCTCTCCGCCCGCAAGCCAGCCAATGAACGTTACAAGCGCAATCGACATAACAACCGGCACGAATACGCCTGCGATTTTGTCCGCGGCTTTTGCAATGGGCGCTTTACCCGACGCCGCGTCTTCGACAAGTCTGATTATCTTCGACAAAACGCTTTCGCTTCCGACCGTCGTGACACGCGCCGTCATATATCCGCTGCGGTTGACCGTACCGCCCACGACTTTTGCGCCTTTTGTCTTTTCAACGGGCACGCTTTCGCCGCTGATTGCGCTTTCGTCTATAAATGCATGTCCGTCAACGACAACACCGTCCGCGGGCACAACGTCGCCCGCTTTTACGGCAACAATATCCCCTGCGGCAAGCGACGACGAATCGACTTCGACCTGTGTTCCGTCTTCTTTGACTACAACAGCCGTCTGCGGCACGAGATTGCGAAGTTTGTCGAGCGCGTCACCCGTTCTTTTTTTTGAAAGCGATTCGAGATATTTTCCCACGGTGACCAACGCAAGTATCATACCCGCCGACTCGAAATACAGGTCGTGCAGATACCGTTCAACCAACGCATAATCACCCGCGCCCAGCCCGTAACTCATCCTGAACAGCGCAACAATGCCGTAAACCAAAGACGCCGACGATCCCACCGCGATAAGCGTGTCCATATTCGGCGACAGCTTGAACAGCCTTTTGAAACCGTTGACATAATATGCCCTGTTGACGTAGATGATAGGCAGACAAAGCAAAAGTTGCAAAAGTGCGTACGACACAGCGTTGCGCGTTCCCGTAAGGAAGGAAGGCAGCGGAGCGCCGAACATATGCCCCATTGCCACGTACATAAGCAGAATCATAAAGACAAGGGACACCGAAAGTCGGATTCTCATCGCGCGCGTTTCTTGCGACCGCTTTTTTGCGCGGTCGGAAACCGCTCCTTCGTTTTTCGACTTATTGTTATCTGCATCGGCAGACTCGGGAGCCGCACCGTAACCCGCATTTACGACGCAATCGACTATATCCTGCGATGAAAGAACGTTCTCGTCGTATTCCACGGTCATTGAGTTGGTCAGCAAATTGACCTGAACGGCAGAAACGCCGTTCAGTTTCCCGACGGCTTTTTCCACGTGCGCCGAACACGCCGAACAAGTCATTCCCGAAACGCCGAACCTTTCTTTTTTCATACCTCTGTTTTCCTTGTTACTCTGCCCGTCTCACGTGACAGGCTTGCACGTTTATTATGCTCTTTGCGGTCTTTCAATATCGCAAAACCGCAATTTTGATTAAATCTTTGCTTTATAACAACACCCCACAGGGGTATGGCGCAACAATATAATACTGCCGTGTTTCGTATTTGTCAACAAATAAAAAAGACGCCGAAGCGTCTTTCTTTTTTCGTTTACGGAAGAATTTATCTCCCGACATTGTCTACGTCCCGTCTGTGCAATCCGCCTGTCGCTCGCACGGTCAAGCGAATTGCCGTCAGGTGAAATTCTTGTAATAGATATACGAGAAGAAGTTGACGGGAATGAGGAATATGCCGAGTCTCGTTATATCCTGCAACAAACGGCTTCTGCCCTTTTTGATTTCGGCAAGGTGCGTAACCGTAAGCGAAGCAAGCACTTCTTCCCTGGTCGTTCCGTTCGGCACACGCAGCGTGACCGTCTTACGTTCGCCCGCGGCAAGGTCGAAGAAGTTGTCGGAGAAAGGTTCGGTAGTAAGCGTTGTGTTAATGCTTACAAACCTTGCGAACTTATCGGACGAGAGAGTGAGCTCCGCGATATCGTCCTGTACGGCGACTTTGACAGATACGCGCGTTTCGGGCAAGGACAATTTGTTTTCCTTGTCGAAAAGCGCGGTCCTTACGCTCACTTTTTCACCACCCACGAAAAGCGTCGCTCTCATAAAACAGTTTCTGAGAACGCGTTTGTCGGGAGAAGCTTTGAAATACCTGAACGAAATCACGGGACGGTGTGCTCCGCTTTCCGCGCGCACGTTCGCACGCTCGGTATATATGGTCTTGCCCGCAAACGTCTGAACTTCGAAAAGAACTTCGCCGTCAACGGCTTCCATTGTGTCGTTGAGCACGAAAACGTCGGCTTTTTCCTCTTCGTCGAGTATACTCACGCTGACGGGGGCAAAGAAATGTTTTGCTCTGTATTGCAAGCACTTGAAATTGCCGTAGTAGTCAATGCTTGCCCACGAACACACAGGCCAACAGTCGTCGAGTTGCCAGAACAAAGAACCGTTGCATCTGCCGCGGTTTCTGCGCCAATGTTCGGTCGCGTCCTGAACGCATTCGCTCTGGCATATCTGCGAAAGATAAATGTAGTCCTCGAACTTCTTCGGAAGATTGAACCTCGACGCGATGTAATACACCATTTTTTTGTTGCCACTCTTGCACTTCTGATGCGCGTTGAAAACAGGCGACGACAGTTTGTAATCCTGCGGCGTTGCGAAAGTCTTGATTGTTTTTATATCGGGCAAGGACTCAAATCCGAACTCGCTGCAGAAACGAGTGTATCTTCCGCGGTAATAGTCAAGCGGTTGCAGTCCGTGCCACACTGCCCAAAGATGGGTGTCGCCGAAGTTGTCGCTTGCCACGTCTTTGAGATGCGACGTTCCGCAAGGCGACGACGGAATATACGGTGTCACGGCGTCGAGATTTTTAAGCCACGAAGGAAGAATATGATAGAAAAATTCTTCGTTCCAACGCATTGATTTTTTGCGCGTCATCCAAAGCGCGCTCATGGCTTCGATTTCGTTGTTTCCGCACCAAACCGCCAAAGACGCCCTGTCACGCAACCTTTTGACGTTGTAAACTACCTCTTTTTGCACATTCGCCAAAAAGTTTTGGTTGTAGAAAGGGTAAGTCATACACGCAAACGCGAAATCCTGCCACACGAGTATGCCGTATTTGTCGCAAAGGTCGTACAGCCTGTCTTCCCCGTAATAACCGCCGCCCCAGATACGCAGCATATTGAAGTTGCACTCAACGCACGAGCGTATGAGATATTCGAGTTTTTTGTCGTCCGTACGAGTGGTGAAAGAGTCCTCGGGTATCCAGTTCGCGCCTTTGCAGAATATATCTACTCCGTTGACTCTGAAACGGAAGTTCGTTCCGAAATGGTCCTTTCCGCGGTCGAGTTCGATTTTGCGCAAGCCGATTTTCTTTTGCGCTGAGGAAACCTCTTTGCCGTCGACAACCAAAGCCATTCTGCACGTATAGAGCGGCTGCTCTTTTGCCGCCGTCATTCCGTTCGGCCACCACAATTTCGGATTATGAACTTCGAACGAGAACGTAACGTCGTCGCCGCAGGCAAGCTCCGCACCCGTAGCTTGACCGTCGGGAGTGGTAAGTTCCGCCGTAAGCGTAGCTTTGACGTCGCGCGAATAGAGTTCGTATTCGGGCGTGAACTTCACAACAACTTTGCCGTTTTCGAGATGATTTTGCAGGACGGAAAAGCCTTCGAGATGTCCTGCGTTTCTGCCTTCGATGAAAATGTCGCCCGTTATACCGCTCTCAGGAAGTATCGGACCCCAGTCCCAACCGAAATGGCATTGCGGTTTTCTTATGTGGTCTATTCCGTCTATACCGTTGGGATTGGCGGGCGTATTGTATTTGTTTTTACGTTTGGTAATGTAATTTACGGGCGACTGAAAAACGATTTCTATGCTGTTTGTGCCGACGCGCAGATAACGTTTGATTTCCGTTTCGTATGCGATATGACAATTTTCCGTGTCGCGCACAGCCTCGCGGTTTATAAGAATGGTGGCTATGGTGTCAAGTCGTTTGCACACCAGATAAACTTTGCCGGAAGCAAGCAGTTCTTCGTCGACGTCGAAAGAACGGTAGTAACTCCAATCGCGTTTACCCACCCATTGACAGTTCTTTTCTTCCGTGCCGACAAACGGGTCTTTTATAACGCCGTTGGACGCAAGGTCGAGAAAGTTGCAGGACGGCACGGTAGCGTCATATTCCTTGCCGCTGCCGAGTTCTTTCAACGTCCACTTTCCGTTAAGGTTTATCATATCCGCTCTCCTTTGTTGCTTTGTATAATGATAACCTATTTTGAGCGGCAATTCAATATAGTTGCACGGATTGACATGGATATTGCGAACATTCGGACAAAAACCGAACGGGAGAGGTCACGCCTGCTCCCGTTCGGCTTTTGAGGGTATACAAATTTCTCTTAACGAGGTTCTATGGCAAATTCAACGGTTCTGCAAATGCTACGAACCGAGTACAATCAATTCGACACAAACAAATCGTTTTCTATCACTTTATAACTGTTTCGCGGCAAGCGCTCCGAGCTCTCTGCATGCGGCAATTCCCTGAGCGTCAGGCATACCGTAAACGGCAAGTCCGTCCGCAATCATAACCGCACCGTCATTCTCTGTTCTTTCCTGCCAAGAACGCATCCATTCTCCGTCTGCCCATTCGTAAGAGCCGAACAAACCTACTTTCCTTCCCGCCAATTTATTTTCGACAGCCGAGAAAAACGGCTCGAACTCGCTTTCTTCGAGTTCCTCAGCACCCATAGCCGGACACCCGAAAAGCACTACGTCGCAATCGAGAATTTTTGCGTCGGCGTATTCGACGCGCTTGACCTCGACACTTGCGCCCGCCTGTGCCGCACCTTCGGCAACGGCGTTTGCCATTGCTTCCGTATTGCCTGTTCCCGACCAATATACAATGTTTATCTTCATAAAAATGCTCCTTAAAATATTGATAACAGTGGTTGACCGCTTTTTAACTTCTCGCAGGCATTTTCACAATACTTTCTGTATCTGTCGAAAATTCTGCCTTTCTCTTCCGCATCAACGTAAACTTTCCAGTATCCTTTGATAAGCTTTCCGCCCGCGGGATCTTGCATAAAACCTTTGACGTCTTCTAGCGCATATCCGAGAAAAACGCCCACTTCGTGAGGAAAACTCCTTCCGATTTCAAACCGCGCCTTCAACTGCTCTATCGCTTTCTCGACAGTCGAATATTCATAACCCAACGCCTCGAGAAAGGCTTTTACTTCCTTGTCAAAAAGCATATCGGCTAGAGATAGTCGGTCGTATACATAAAGAAGTTTTCTTTGCCCACAGACAATTTCCTTGCAACCTATCCCTTTTTTGACAAATTCGTTCAAACATCTAAGAGTGTGATCTCTTCTGCTGTCGCAACAAGCAAAAAGACTTCCCGCCTTGTATCCGCCAAAGGTAAGGCAACAGTTCCTGCACAATCTGTATTCTATTTCGCTCATTCGCAGTCCGTCCAATGCTTGATTTTTCAAGTTCGCATATGCGAACCAGTCTGTCGAAAAAATAAGAACTTTATGTCCTTACGTATGCATTTTATGATAAACTCTCCGACCGGTCAACAAGTTGCCCGCGCTAACTTTCGGTATTTTGCAAATCATATCTAAAAAGCATCGTTTGTTGGCTGCGCGTGCAGAGAGACAGCGAGTTCGTGAGGAGCGCAACACGCGACGAGTTAGCGGAGCATCGCGTAGCGTAACGGCACAGAGCCAAGAATCTCGCCTTTCATGCAGAAAGGTGCAACCGCTTTTGATTTTACCTTTTGGTGGGGCGGCGAGTTCGTGAGGAGTGCACCGCACGACGAGTTAGCGGAGCATCGCGTAGCGTAACGGCACAGAGAAACGAATCTCGCATTTCATGCAGAAAGGCGCAGTCGGTTTGACTGCGCCTTTTGGCGGAAGCGGCGAGATTCGAACTCGCGGACGAGTTACCCCGTCACCGCATTTCGAGTGCGGCTCGTTATGACCACTTCGATACGCTTCCCTACACCTTTTATCGTGCTTGCTTATTTTACAATATAGTCAAAGTTTTTGCAAGCAAAATCACGAGATAATCAAGCGTGCAGAAAACGGTGTTTTGCCGAAGAGTTTCCGTCCGAAGTTCTTTTGCGCACCGAACGTTCTTTTTCGTTTGAGGCAGCGACTTCGCCGTCGGTCAAGGCGTATGCGGGAACATCACCCTCGGCAATGCCGTCGACGTCGGAAGAAACAGATTCTTCCGTTTGTTCGGTCTGCTCGGCAAGTGCTGCGAATTTGCCTTTTGCATGTGCGGATTTATACCATCTGCCCGAAGCGTAAAGTCCGACCGACACAGCGGTTGCGGCGCCCCAGCCGATTGGCCACGACCACCATATGCCAGATATACCGAGCACGGGATTGAGTGCAAAACACAACACTACTCTTATGAACAAGTCCGAGAAAGTTGCGACCATAAACGCTGCCATACTCTGCGCCCCGCGAAGTATTGCGTCGAGCATGAGTTTGACAGATATGACCGCATAAAAAGGCGCGACTATGGTCAGGAAACTGATGCCCGTCGAAACCGCAACTGCGCTGCTCTCTTCGAGGAAGAGTTGCAACATCGTTTCGGGAATTACCGAGTACAGCACCGAGAACGGAAGAACGATAGACAACGCCATACCGAGAGATATCCACGCCGAATGACGGACGCGGTCGACTTTGCCTGCGCCGAGGTTCTGCGCCGCAAAAGACGACAGTCCGCCCGCAACAGCCGTAACCGTCGTAATAACAAACGTATTGAGTTTGATTGCCGCAATGTACCCTGCAAGCACGGACGAGCCGTAACCGTTGACTATCCATTGAATGATGAGATTGCCGACGGACACGAAGCCCTGTTGCAATACGCTGGGTATTGCGACATAACACATCTGTTTGAGAAGGTCGAAAGAGAAGGCTTTTGCTTTGCCTTCGCATTTAAGTTTGGAGAGCCTGACGAAAAGCGTGAGTATGCACAGCGCACCCGCGACGCCCTGCGCGAGAAACGTTGCCCATGCAAGCCCCGCAACTCCGAGCGGTATGACCATTGTGAAAAGCAAGTCAAGACCCACGTTTGCCACACTGGAAGCCACGAGGAAGAAAAGCGGAGTGCGGCTGTCGCCGAGCGCGGAAAAGATGCCCGTGCAGACGTTGTACAGCAGAACGAACAGGAAACCGCCTATATAGATATACAGGTACATAAGCGAATCCTGCATTATGTCCGCGGGGGTGTTGAGTACGCGCATAATGGGGTCGCCGATGCCTATACCCAACGCGGTAAGCACTGCGCCGAGCACGGCAACGGAAATCATAATCGTGGACACGCCCGATTTTACTTCACGGATTTTCTTTTCGCCGAACAACTTGGACACGACGACGGAGCAACCGAGGTTGCAGCCGAGCGCAATCGCCATAAAAATCATCGTGATAGGATAGGAAGCACCGACCGCGGCAAGCGCGCTTTCACCCAGCACCTTGCCCGCTATGATACTGTCCGCCATATTGTACATCTGCTGGAACACCGCACTTATAAGAAGAGGCAGACAGAACAACCACAGAACCTTGGACGACTTTCCTTGCGTCAAATCTTTAATCATAAAAACCTCTTTACATTCTTTCGATTAGTAATTATACTGCTATTGATGTTATATGATATATATCTGAAAAATGTTTTTGCTATCTGCTTTACAGATAACAGAATTTAATGAAAATTGCCTTGACGAACTGGCACTGTCGGAGGAAATAATGGACACCGAGACTCTGAGAAGTTTTATCGTACTTGCAGAAAGCGAAAGTATATCGCAGGCGGCGCGAAAACTGTACATTGCACAGTCTGCGCTCAGCAACCGCCTGAAAGCGCTTGAAAAGGAATGCGGCGCAACGCTTATCGAACGCGACTACCACAATTTCAGACTCACGCAGAGCGGGCAACAGCTCTACGAGCGCGCACAGAAAATAGTTGAGCTTGCCGAAAGCGCAATAGCCGAAATAAAGACAGCGGACAGCGGGCTAAGCGGAACGCTGAATATATCGGCTACTCCGTCGCTTGCAACAGGCATTCTGCGCGACTTTCTGAAACGGTATTGCGACAAATACCCCGCAGTAAACGTCCGCGTGTACGAAGGCGCGACTCCCTCGGTATTATCGCGTCTCGAAGACGGAATTGCCGACGTTGCCCTTGTTCGAACGCCTTACACAAACAACGGAATGTTCTCGGCGCAAACCGTAGATAACGACAGAATGATGATTTTATCGTCGCAAAAGTTGCCGTCAACTATCGATTTTGAACAACTTTTCGAAAATCAGCTTATACTTACGCACCGTTATCACGCCATGTTGTCGCGCATTGCCGCACGCATGGGACGCACGCTTAAATCGCCCGTTGCGTGCGAGGAAATAGCCACTTGCATAGCTCTCACCGAAACGGGACTCGGCATAACCATGATACCGCAGTCGACATACGAAAACTATGCTGCGCACGGCACTACCCTTTTTGCATCGCTTCTCGAAAACAGGGAATGCGACACCGCGTGCGAGTTGGTCTTCCTGAAAAACAGGCACATTTCCGCCGCCGCAAGAAACTTTGCCGAAATAGTTTTGCGAAAGCCTTAAATTGCCCCTTGACATTATTTGCCGTATGGCGTATCATCTTGGCAACGAATATTCTTTGGGTGGGTTTAACCCAACCGGTGGTAATGCCGCATCAAGCGGACAAGTCCAACAGCCCCATCAGCCGATACGGTGAGATTCCGTAACCGCCTGTAAAGTCAGCTTGGGAGAGAGATTCGGTCTTCCCTTTGCTATGCAAAGGATTTTTTTTGCCCTTTCTCCTGCCCTGTCTTTACCCGCCCGCAGGAGGCACCATGAACAAAACCTTTTCAGACCGCATTCGCAGATTTCCCACGAGAACGCTTGTTTTCACCGCTCTTATGACTGCGCTTGTAACCGCCGCCACAATTGTCCTCGGATTCCGCACGGGCGACTTTTTCTTCAACTGCGGCGACGCCGTCATATTCATAACTGCGGCTCTTTTCGGACCCGTTCCCGCAATGCTGGCGGGCGGATTAGGTTCGTTTTTCGCCGACCTTGCAGTCTACCCCGCAACAATGTTTTTCACTCTGTTTATAAAAGGCGCAGAGGGGCTCGTATGCGGACTTATAATGTACGCGTTCAGGGGCGTCCGCAACAAATACGCGTCGGCCGCGACAGGCGTTCTCGCAATGATTGTTGCGGGAGTTTTGATGATGACGTCGTACTTCATCTGCAACAGCTATCTTTACGGCACGCCCGCGTCCGCTCTTGCCGCTCTGCCCGCCGACGCGGTTCAGGCATCAGCGTCGGTAGGGCTTGCAACGGTTGTGCTGTACGTCATGCGCCTTGTCAACCTAAAAAGCAAGTTGCGGTTGTCTGTGTCGACGGACACAGCATCGGAATTAAGTGACGAAACCTATTCGCGCACCTGCAATTCCGTATCCGACGACCTAACAGACAGCGAAATCGTCACCAACGAACAAAATACAACGAAAGACGAAAATGCCGAAAAAAGATAACAAGAAAAGACCGCGTTTGCGGTCTTTTGCTTATTTTTCGTTATTCGATTGTGAATATCCGATTGTCTGACTTCGTCCGATTTGTTCCGACAATTCGGAATGGCTGCACGTCTTTGCCTGTTACGCAGACATTATATCTCACGTAAATCGAGCGTGAGTGTCATTTTATTCTTGCAACCCCGCTGTCTTTTGCGGCTTTGCCGACAGCCGCCGCCACGGCAGGGACTACGCGTTCGTCAAATGCACGAGGTAAAATGTACTCTTCGGTCAGTTCGTCGTCGGAGACAAGCCCCGCTATCGCATAAACCGCCGCAATCTGCATTTCGGTGTTGATGTCCGACGCTCTTGCATCAAGCGCACCTCGGAAAATACCGGGGAAAGCAAGAACGTTGTTTATCTGGTTCGCGTAATCGCTTCTGCCCGTTGCAACGATTCTCGCACCGCCTTCCTTTGCAAGGTCGGGATTGATTTCGGGGGCGGGATTTGCCATTGCGAAAACTATCGCGTCGCCGTTCATGTTTTGTACGTCTTCCTTTGTGAGCACGTCGCGGGCACTGACGCCGATAAATACGTCCGCTCCTTTGACAGCGTCGGAAAGCACGCCTTTGACTCCGCGCGGGTTTGTCTTTGCCGCAAGCGCGCGTTGTGCCGAGTTGAATTTTTCCGCATCGCCGCTTATTATGCCCGCTCGGTCACAAACGACAACGTCGCGTGCGCCCAACATAAGCAGAAATTCCGTAATCGCTATACCAGCACTGCCCGCTCCGTTTACAACTATCGCGACGTCCTCAATCTTCTTGCCTACAAGTTTCAAAGCATTGATTAACGCCGCTGCAAGCACAATTGCCGTACCGTGCTGGTCGTCGTGGAAAACGGGTATGTCGCAGAGTTCTTTCAATCGCCTTTCGATTTCGAAACAACGAGGAGCCGATATGTCTTCGAGGTTGATGCCGCCGTACGTCGGCGCTATGTTTTTGACCGTCGAAATTATTTCTTCTGTGTCCTGCGTCGCAAGGCAAACGGGCACTGCGTCGATACCCGCGAATTCGCTGAACAAAACGCATTTGCCTTCCATAACAGGCATTCCCGCAAGCGGGCCTATGTTGCCAAGCCCGAGAACGGCGCTTCCGTCCGTCACGACTGCGACGGAATTCCATTTACGGGTGAGGTCATATGCAAGGGAATTGTCCTTTGCGATTTCAAGACAAGGCGCAGCAACGCCGGGTGTATACGCAAGCGACAACGCTTCGCGCGAATCCACTTTTACTCTGGAATTGACTTCCAGTTTGCCTTTCCACTCAAAGTGCTTTTCAACCGAAGTTTTCATGTAGTCCATAATATAAGACTAATATAAACGCGCGCGCAAATCAAGTCAATTGCGCCCGAAAACTTGAAAATTCCGCATTCAGAGGTTATAATTCGGAGTATGAGAAACGTTACGTTCGAACAAATAGCCGCCGCCGCGGAAGAATGCGTCAAGGCGTGCGGAAAACTCACGCAATCCTGCAAAAACAAACTGCAATCATGCCTCGAAAAAGAAAACGGGTCTTCTGCGCGATTTGCGCTTTCCATGCTGATTGAGAACGCCGAAACCGCCGAAAAAGAAGGGCTTGCCGTCTGTCAGGATACGGGTATGGCGGTGTTTTTCGCAAAAGTCGGTCAGGACGTCCACATTAAAGGCGGACTGCTCGAAGACGCAATCAACGAAGGCGTAAGACGCGGCTACCGCAAAAACGGATACCGCGCAAGCGTTCTCGACCCGATAACGCGCATAAACACCCGCGACAACACGCCCGCCGTCGTACACATCGAACTCACCGAAGGGGACAAAATCACGCTCGACTTCCTGCCCAAAGGCTTCGGAAGCGAGAATATGTCGCGGCTTTATATGCTGACTCCGTCGGCGGGACTCGACGATGTCAAAAACTGCATAGTCGACGCCGTTAAACTTGCAGGCAGCAACCCCTGTCCGCCCGTCGTTATCGGCGTGGGAATAGGCGGAACGGCGGAAAAGGCAATGGAAGTTGCAAAACGTCAACTGCTGCGCGACATAGGCACGCCTTCCGACGATGCGGCGCTTGCCGACATGGAACGCGAATGCCTCTCCCGCATAAACGCACTCGGAATAGGCGCGCAAGGGTTCGGCGGCGATACGACCGCGCTCGCCGTTCACATCGGCAAATACCCTACTCACATATCCGCTCTTCCCGTTGCCGTCAACGTTCAATGCAACGCCGTGCGTCTGGGACACGCGGAAATCTGAAAACTTGCCGATAGGCAAACAAATCAAAACTAATTTCGGATACCTTAATATGAACTACTCTTCCGATTTCAAAAAAATAACTCTTCCTTTCGACCGCAAGACTCTCGACAGCCTTAACGCGGGCGATTATCTTTTGCTTTCTGGCACACTGTACACGGGACGCGACGCGGCACACAAAAGGCTTTGCGAAACGATATCGCGTGGCGACGCTCTTCCCGTAGACCTTAAAGGTCAGGCAATATATTATGTCGGTCCTTGCTTCGACGAAAAAGGAAAACCCACGGGCGCAGGTCCGACAACCTCTATGAGAATGGACGCATACGCCCCAGCGCTCTACGACTACGAAGTCTGCGCAAGCATCGGTAAGGGAAACCGCGGAGAAAAAGTGTACGACGCGATAAAACGCTGCGGCGGTGTTTATCTCTGCGCCATAGGCGGCGCGGGCGCGCTTTACGCAAAAGCTATAGAAAACTGGAAAAAAGTCGCTTACGAAGACCTCGGTACGGAAGCCGTGCACGAAATGCATGTCAAGGATTTTCCCGTAATCGTAGGTATTGACAGCCGCGGCAACTCGGTATTCCCCGACTAACAAACCAATTTTCAACCGCTCGCTGACCAAAAGCACTTAAATTTTATTTGCAACACTTCATCAGACAATTTTTACAATAACGGCGCAATAATAAAACCGCTCCTCTCGGAGCGGTTTTGATTTTGGTTGATTGGGTTTGTTTCGATTGAATTTTTGTGTCGAGTTTACACGCCGCTCAAACTTTTATCCCGCCGATATTACGCTTTGGGAGCACAGTTCTGGAATGCGTTTGCGTCAACACCGCTAGCACCGTCAAACACGGATTTGTCGAATGCGCAGCTGTAGAACGCCTGATAGCCAATGAATGTGATTTGTGCGGTTGCCGCAACCGTTACGTCTGCGAGATTGTAGCAATTTGCAAATGCGCTGATGCCGATTTCCTTGACGGTGGCGGGCAGAACGAGCGTTGCAAGACTGTCGTTGTTGATGAACGCGAACGCGCCGATTTCTTCGACCTGCGTATTGCCGAGGTCGACGTTCACAATGGCTCCGCAGTCTGCGAATGCGTTTTCGCCGATGACTTTGAGAACGGAACCTTCACCGAACACCACCGAGGTCAAAGAACTGCAACCCTGGAATGCGCGCGCACCGATTGTTTCAAGTCCCGTTGCAGAACTGAAATCAATGTGCAGTTTCGAGCAACCCTGGAATGCTTCTTCGCCGATTGAGGTTACCGAGGTCGGGAACTGGTCAACGGGTTTGAGCAGGTTGTTGATGTCGGTGTAAACGGTGATTATGCCCGTTGCAATACCGTTTGCGAACAGACCCGCAACAGAGTTGCCTTCCACGTATGCTATGGACTCGGGGAGATAAATTCTGGTTTCAACGCCGACGCCTGCCGCAAATACGTTCTCCTGCAAACCGACTATTCCGTAAGAATAGATCTTGGAGTCAGTGAGCATGGACGGGACGATAATCGTATCGTTTACGGGCGTGAGTGCCGCGCCGGTCTTGACGTATGCGCTGCCCTCTTTCTTGGTTACGACAGGAGCGCTGTAAGTCAATCCGAGGAACATATAGTTGAGCTCGGCGGGAGTCACGGGGTTGACGCCTTCGGGCAGAACGTTGTTGCTGTAAGTCTTGACTTTGTCCGCACCGAGGAGTCTTGTGAGCTCGGTGTAGAGTTCCATATAGGTGTCACCCGCGGGCAGATAAACCATACCTTGATATCTTGCAAGTTGTTGTACCAGCGTGCTGACAATGTCTTGTCCTTCGGCGAATGCGAAGCTCAAAGTGAATTCACCGTAGATGTTCGCGTCTTCCGCGTACTTGCTGCGGTCGGATTCCTTGATTTCGTCAAGAGAAACCGTGGACTGATATTTCATAACGGACGGGAACACGATGTAATCCTGACCGAGGACATAATCGGCGATAACTTTGTCGTCCGAGTTCTTACCTATTGTAATGGTGGTCGTCGCTTCTCTGTATTCGTCAATGATAAGAATATCGTCAATATCGACGGACACGGTCTTTTCGGTCTGCGGTGCGAAATAGTAAACGTTCTGCAAAGCAGTGCAACCCGCAAACGCTCTTGCGCCTATCGTCTTGACGGAATCGGGAATGTAAACGGTGGTAAGGTTGGTCATACCTGCAAAAACGCCGTTACCGATTGCTGTGACCGCTTTGCCGCCTATCGTGGAAGGCACAACGTACATCTTTTTGTTTGCCGAAGCAGCTTTGATACCGGTTATAGTGCCGCTCGCGCTGTCGAAGTCGTAGTAGCTTTCTATTGCCGCAAGTTCGACGGAATATACGAAGTCGCCGTTTACCGCGAGAGAAGAATTCTTATCCTTGTACGCAAGTTTTGCGGTGTGCAAACCGGATACTGAGGTATTAAATTCGGAACTGTTGACGCCATCGACTTCTATGATTTCGACGCCTGCCGACATATTTATGCGATGAGTGGTGCCGTCGGTGTACACGACGTCAAAGAGTATGGACGCGTAATAGTCGTTGGGGACGGAACCGATAGGCATGACAATGTTTTTGACCTGTTTGAGGTAAGACGGCTGAGGAACGGAAACAGTATAATACATTTCCTTCCATTCATAAGTTTTTATACCGTAGAAATCGTATTTCAAAGTGAGCGTTCGCTTACCGACCGCGTTGGTGTAACCGCTGACGGAAATGAGTTCGCTTGTAAGCGGCACCGCTTCGGTTGCGCTGTTGGTGTAGCTGAATCTGAGAACACCCTTGGTAAGGTCGATTGTCTGTTGCGAAGTGTAGAACTTGAAGGGATTTCCTTCGCTTCCGTCGCCGCCGAAACCTTCGACGGAGAAGCTTTCCGTTCTGATTGCAGCAAAGATGTTGTAATTGAACGAACCGACTTTCTTGCCGTTGAACGAGAAAATTTCACCCGTTGCAACCGCTACACTGCCCGCACTGCCGGAGTTTTCCCTAAGTCCGGAAATGTCGGCTACGTTGAAGTTGAGATTTTCGGTAACGGTAACGCCGTCGCCGCGTGTAACAAGCAGACCGTTTGCGACAACATAGTTCACACCGTCGGAGGAAGTTGCACCCCATTTGGAGATGTAATTAACTTTGTTGTCGTCGCCCGTCATATAGTAAACGGGAATGACATCGTCGTTGAGCACCGCGGTCATGTTGTCATCGATGAGAAGCTGAACGTCTCTCGGCGGATTGTAATTCCAGTTTACGGACTGATACGCATAAATCTTGAAGACATTGTTTATGAATGCGCCGTTTCCGTTGCAGAACAGTTCGTCGCCGACTTTCACGTTGATTTCGCCGTCGGAAGTCTGCTTATAGAAGCTCAAAGTTTTGAGGTTTACCGCACCCATGAACGCATGGTCTGCAATTGCGGAAATCGCCGAGCCGGAGCGGAACACGATATTCTGAACGCCCGCTGCGTTGAAGCCCTCGAATGCACTTGCGGAAATTGCGGTCACATTGTCGGGAATAACAACCGTTGCGGATTTACCTACGTAATTTGCAAGTATGTTGTTGACGATGACGAAACCGTCTGCGTCGTTCTTTGCCCAAGGCGTTGCGGAGAACGCATTTTGTCCTACGGACACGATTGCGCCTTCGTTTTCGAAAGTTATTTCGGTAAGACCCGTGCCGAGTCTGAACGCTTTGTCGGCAATGACGGTAACGCCGCTCTTAACCGTTGCGGACGCATCGGAACTGTTGCCGAGGAAACGGTAATATACGTTGCCGACAATCAAATCTTTGACGCCTTCACCGAGAGACGCGCCGTTGAAGAACGGAGTCCCCTTGAACGCTTCATATCCTATGAATTCGATGCCCGTTGCGTCGGTCGTAACGGTGGCAAGTGCACTGCAATTATTGAACGCGTTGTTTTCGATGCGCTTGACGGTTGCGGGAAGTTTGACTTCCTTCATGTTGACGAGCGTATCGAATGCGTAAGGAGCAATATATTCGAAGGTTTCACCCGACAGGTCTACCACTTCGGTGTCCGCTCCGTTGTAACGAACAAGAACCTTTCCGAGCGTGATTGCGGTCTTGCCTTCCGCCACTTCGGCAATGAGCCAAGGCGTGTTGTTGAACGCCTTTGCACCGACATAAGTCAAAGCAAGAGTGTCGGCGTTTCCTTTTACGGAAGTCAGCATATCGCAACCCGAGAACGCATTTTCACCTATTTTCGTAAGGTTGGTTGCGGAAGAAAGGTCGAGCTGAGTAATCGTGTCGACGTTTTCAAACGCACCGCTTGCTATCTCGGTGACGGGAATTCCTTTCTCGGTGGGATAAGTTGCGGGGATTTTGATTATGCCCGCAGTCTTGTCTTTCAGCGTAATCTTGTAAGTACCGTCGTTTTTGAGAATGAAGTTGAACGTAAATCCGTAATAAGCGTCACCGACTTCACCTGCGTCGTTGATACCCCATTGCACGAAAACGTTGCCGCTTGCTTTGACTTCCGCCGCAAAATCAACGGAGGAAGTGAAGTCTTTGTCGGCAAACAAATCGTTGACGAGATAAAGGTTTCCTTTCGTGAG
Source organism: uncultured Eubacteriales bacterium (assembly GCA_900545885.1). GTDB lineage: Bacteria > Bacillota > Clostridia > Christensenellales > CAG-917 > Limadaptatus. The sequence continues at coordinate 8,648 of URAF01000002.1, read as the reverse complement.
ATAGGTATCTGCGTTCGCGTCAAGGTAGGAAAGTTTGACGTTGACTGCGTCCGAGGACGATGTAATCTTTATCTTTGCGTAATAATCGTTAAGAGAAGAACCGTATTCGATGTTCGTCAGCGTAAACGCGCTGATGTTGCCGTTTGTGTCGTAGGTTGCACTGACTGCGGCTTCTTTAAGACCGCTGACGTCCGCGGAGTAATCCGCCGACGCATTGAGCGAACCGCCCATAAGGTCGAACTTCACGGAATAAGTGCGGACTGCCCATACGCCTTTCAGTTCGATTTCTGTCACACCGGATGCAACCTGGTCCTGAACACGTTGATTGAAGTTCCACATCACGCCGTTATACTCCCAACCCGTAAGCACATACTTTTCGCTCACGAAATCGTTGGTATGCGGTTGTGCTACAAATCCGTTCTTGGCCACGTTCTGAACGGAAAGTTCGGGAACGGAAGCGGCGGAGTCGGCAGGCGCGTTGGCATTGAATGACACCGCAACGTCGGCATAGCCGTAATTTGCGGTAAGCGTCATATCGGAATTGACGACAATGGTGTTGTTTGCGTCAAATACGCCGCCGTTGTAAGAATAAGAAACAACGGTCTGTTTTCTGCCGGCCTTATCGGGCGCGTTGACGGGGTACTGGGAAATGAACGTACTCCAAACGAAAGTCGAACCCTCGAAAACGTTGGACGTGTATGTATCTTTGATACCGAACAGCGTTCCGTCTGGGAAATTTATCGTAAGAGCGACCTGCCTTGCGGGACGTTCGGAAAGATGAAGTTCAAACGTACCGATGAGGTCTTTTTCTTCGTAAGTGTAATGGACGGTTATCGTATGTCTGCCCGTCTTGCCGAGCTTTGCAACGTCTTCGGCAGAAAGCATATCCTCGGTTACCGCAATCGGGTCACCAGTACGGACATACTTGGTCACGCCGGATTCGATGCGTTTTTCGAGCAGATACGCTTTGACGTCACGCCCGAGGTTGAATTCCCCGAGATAACAATCGGTGTTGGTGGCGTCGATTTGCAGACCGACAATTCCTATAACTTTGTCGCCGCCGTCGGTATTACTGCCCGAACCGCCGTCACCGCCGCCCTGTCCTGTCGGATTGCAGGCGACAAGCGTTGCAATGAGCAACATAACGAGAAGCACGACGAACAAAATTTTCCCACATCTTTTCATAGCCCCTTAACCTCCGCGCGCATATACAAGCACGCATACATAATTATACATGATTAATATATCATACGACACGCAATTTCAAAAAAAGCGGCAACTATAATTAACGACATTTTAATATTTCTTTAATTTAGAAAACAAAATCGAATAAAACTGTTATAACTCCGCGGTACAGAGCCGCGATAAACAAGTCAAATTCCTACGCTTCGGAACACCGCCCTAGCACTCCGTTTCACTACAAAACCCCAAGGCAAAACAAAAGCAACCTCCCGTGAGGAAGTTGCGAAACGTTTGTTTTATTGTTCTAAAACGCGCGATAAAATACGGTTCTTGCGATTATTTCGCGCTCGACGCATTCAACGCTTCAATCGAAAGCACGTATTTCGTCGATGCTTTTCTGTCGGTAAACACCATTCTGTAAGTGTGGTTTTCGTCGTACATATCGAGCGAAGTTCCGGGCAGATTTGCCACCGTCACGAAGTTCCTGACATGGAAAACGAGTTCCCTGCAATTCGCGTCCGCTTCCGAAAGTTCGCCTTTTGCGCGGAAAATTATATCGTTTTTGTCAAGCGACAAAACGCCGTCCGTCACTTCTCTGTATCCGTTTTTTGTGTCGTTTTCGACAAAAAGTTTTACGCGTTCAGACAGCGCGAAATCTTCCTTTTCAACCTGTTCCGCAACGATTTTCTTTTCCTTGTCGAACCACAGGTCTATTCTTTCCGGGCAGTTTTCGGCATTTTCGGAGACTATTTTGCCGGTGTGTTCGTAACGCGCGCGGAAGCCGCAAGCCGAACAGGAAATTTCGTCGCCCGAAGTGTTCAACGTAAATTCCGCACCGCATTCGGGGCATACGTAAAGCAATCTTTCCAGCCCTTCGGCATAACGTTTGCCGCGGAATTTTACTCCGTTTTCAATCTGCCAGACGTGTTCGTTGTGTGCAAGCGAAGCGGAAATCCCGTCCATAATCTGCGCGGCTGACAATGTTTTCACCTGTTCCGCATCAAACATAACGTCCATTCTGCACTCCACTCTGCCCGTCCTCGAAGTGTACGCCCATTTCGGTCTGGTGATACCCGCACCCTGAATTACGCAACTTGCAACGGGATACCCCAGCCACTTCACGAGCTTCGCAATCGAAAACGCAACGGGACCGGTTTTGCCTTCCGCACTCACCTTTCCTTCGGGACACAATATGACGGAAATGCCCGCGTCGAGATACTTTTTGATGTTCTTGATGCAAGTGTAATCTGCGTAAAACTGCTTTTTGGTGATGGCGCGATAACCTTTTATCATCTTCGCAAACAGCGGCATGGAATACATCATGCTTTCCGCCACTACGAAACTGACCTTTTTGCCGAGAAAAGGCGTGGAAAAGTATGCAAAATCAAATGCCGAAACATGGTTGGAAAGCACAAGCATGGCGCCTTCTTTTTTCTGTTTGCGGAATGCAGGCGAAAGTACCGAACGCACTCTGAAACGTGCGCGCATTACCGCGCATACCAACATCAGCAAGCAATAATGTCTGCGTGAAAACATTTCCGAAAGTTGCTTGCGGCGCGCTTTGCGCGCTTCGCAAGCAGACATTTCTTTACCTTTCTTTTCCGCGGATTTGCGACCGACCGACGTTTCGGTGACTTTGGCACCGCCCACAGCAGTGTTTTTATCTTCTTTTACTTTACGTTCCGCACTGGGCGCAACGCTACCCGTTCTGTCTTTTTCCATACCGCGATTATATAACAAAATCACGATATTGTCAGCCGTTTTGCATACCGTCGGCAATTATAGTTCCGTCAAGTTCCGCCAAAGACTTTTTCTGTGTCCGACTTTCTAGCAGCCATTCACGATTTGTGCAACAAAAAGTCGAATTTTATGTTTTGTTTTTACATTCCCCGTTTTGCCACACACTCTCTTTTGCCGCGTTTGCCGTGCTTTCCTTTGCTAGCTTTCCTCTCCCCCGCCGAAAACAATGCGGAGTACGTTGAAAGTGAGTTTATCGGCAACTCCGAAATCCATTGCGCCTACGAAATATTTTTCCGCTTCCAGATGCGCCGAACGCGCAGCGGCAAGGTCTTTGATGGCAAACGCAATTTCCTCTTTCTCACGGGAACGGAAGAACTCGCTTTCGCTTGCCGCATTGCCTTCGAGGTCCGAAAGTTCGATGGCTTCCGCCGCGGTCGAAAACGCCGCGGCATTGCCCGTTATTACAAAATCGCCCGCCACGACTGCATCGTATCTCTCGGGACAAAGCGGATTGTGTATCAATGTTATGTCCCCTTCGAGAAGTCTTGCCACTTCTTCCATAAAGGCATGTACGCCGACGTCCGCACCCTTTATCTCAACGACTTTTTTGCCAATGAGATAATCGTCGAAAGTCTTTATCCCGAGCGGAGATATGGCAGAAACGAATAAGTTCCTTATACGTCCTTTCGGCTGTTTTACAGCATCGCCTTTATTTTCCAACGCGAAAGCCGCCGCTTTTCGCCTTATTCCGACAACGTCCGCAGCTTTCGAATACTCTGCCATTTTTTTGCATGAATAACCAAAAGCGCGGTTTAAGTGTTCGTATGCATGCTCATAACTCCGTTTTTTGAGTGCAAAAAGTTTTTCAATCTGCTTCTTATAAGGCAAAAGTTTTTTCCTCGAAAGTGCCGACGCCATATCCACGACGCACTCCCTGATTACGGGAAGACGAGCTTCCGACGCGTGCGGGGACGTAGCGTCCGTAACCGCGACGTTCAAATCTTTTATGTACACCCCGTCCACACTGTCGGGGTCACCCGAGCAATACCATATTTCGTGGTCAAGTCCTCTTTTGGCGGCTTCCTTCGCAACCGCTTTCATCAGGGAGCTTTTCCCCGTTCCGGGTCCTCCTTTGAGCAAAACCACCTTGTCAATGCGTTCGAGTTCGCCGTCGTAAAATCCTTTGAAACCGCTCGCTGTGTTGCCACCCAAAAAGTATCTTTCCATAACGCCTCCTGTCCGTTTATCCTATGTTGAAAAGCCTTTTTCGCGTTACGCAGCACTTCCGCACACCACCTCTGCGATTATGCATAGGATACACCGTGGAGGAGAAAAATGGCTGAATACATAGTTTGCGAAACGGACGAAAGGACGTATTTTCTGAAAAGAATGCTGACGGGAATGCACCCCGCGGTCAACACATATATATTTGCCCCCAATCTCGTACTCACCGAACGCGAAACTGAGCGTATCGGCGTGGGAGAGATACTCGTATGCGGCAGAACGGCACCCGACGCGGAAAAAGCAATCCGCGATAAGCGTATCAAGGTGCACTATATGATGCGCGACGAAAAATTTCAGGCTGCAAACGCCGTACTTACCGCCGAAGGTGCGCTCGGTATCATCATAGACCACACCATGAAATCGCTTGCGGACATCAACGTTCTTGTCATCGGGTTCGGCAGAACGGGCGCGGCAATGTGCAAATTGCTGACCAAACTCGACGTCGACTACGACGTAGCGACAACCGCGTCGCACCGTCCCGCGGGCGCTTTCGCAAAAAGAACGGTAGGAACGGAAGGGCTTGACCTCACGCCTTACGACGTCATCGTCAACACCGTGCCCGAAAAAATCATATCTGAAGAACAGGCGCTTTCGATGCCCGCGCATGCGGTATATATTGACCTTGCAAGCAAACCCGCACTCGACCTTGCCGCATTGCAAAATCTGGGCATGGACGCCGACATTTACCCCGCCTTGCCTGCCAAGGTAAGCCCCGAAAGCGCGGCGCGTGTCATGAAAGAATACATAACGGAGGTGTCGAAATGAGAAAAATCGGTCTTGCGGTTACAGGGTCGTTCTGTACCTTTGCAAATCTTCTTGTTGCCGTCGACGACCTCGTGGCACACGAGTTCGATATAACGCCCATATTCAGTTTCAACGTGTCAAATCTCGACACAAGGTTTTTTGCGGCAAAAGATTTCGAGGAAACAATCCGTCAAAAAACGGGCAAAGCTCCCATAAAAAGCATAGTCGACGCCGAACCCATAGGCACGGCAAAAGGACTCGAACTTATGTTGGTCGCACCGTGTACCGGCAACACTCTTGCCAAAATCGCACACGGCATCACAGACACTCCCGTGACAATGGCAGTCAAAGCACAACTCCGCAACAATCGTCCCGTTGTGCTTTCAATATCCTCAAACGACGCACTCGGCGCAAATGCAAAAAACATAGGCATATTGCTTAATACACGCAACGTGTATTTCGTCCCGTTTGCACAAGACGCGCCCGACAAAAAGTCGAATTCTCTTATCGCAGACACAAAACTGATAAGGCAAACTTGCGAGCTTGCCTTGCAAGGAAAACAACTCCAACCCGTTCTGTTTAGACCATAATAACACGATACGTGTTTCAAAACAGTTGAACGGCAATGCAAGTTGATGCAACAGCATATATTCAACACGTATCGTGTTTTAATAAAAAATACGTGACACTACGAATTACAAAAGAAACAAGACAGCAAAGGTTCCGAAAGCAGTAAATTTAATCAAAACGGCAATTACCGACCATTGTATTGCGGTTGCTGATATAAAAACCTAATGTCAAGCCGTTCGATTAACCGCACGCAGGCAAAATCTCAACATTGGTAGGTTAGGAAGTTAATTTACAATAAAAAACAGACACCCTTTCGGGTGTCTGTCTGATTTCGGAATTTCCGATTACATTGCGTCCTTCAAAGCTTCTTCGGTGGTTGCAATGTAGACCACGGATGCGATGTTCTTCGCCTTGAACAAGCTGCTTGCATCTTCTACAACCTGTTTTGCATCTTTGATGCTGGCAACTTTTACAACTACTACGATATCAGCATTAAAACCGTCTTTCTTTGCGAAAACGCCCCATTTCACTTCGGTGTCCTCACCGATATACTTGTTAACCTGGTCTTCGGTAATGGCTGCGACGGTATAACCTTTGTTTTCGAGCTTCTTGCTGATGCTTTCCGCGTTGCAAGCGGTAAGGCAAATTGCAAGGACTGCAACAAGCATAATGATTGCTACTATGCTTATAACTTTTTTGTTCATAATATCCTCCCAAAAAGTGATGACTACATTATATTAAATAATCCTATACGTGTCAACATATTGGCTTAAAAATGCAATTTTCCTCCCTATTGCAAGTAATATATAACACTTGCCGTAAAAGCAGTTTTATTTCAAATCAAGTGAATAAAGGTGATTTTACGGCATTTTACAGGCTTTCGGAAAAGATTTCTGCAATAAATTAATTGTTTTCATCAAGAAATATCTGCAAAATTTCAGCACAGCGCGTTTTAGCACGCGTTTCAATGCACGCAAAGGGAAAATATGGCTATCAACCTAATACAGCATCTTATGTGACAACAAAGCCGTAAATATTTCCTCAAAAATCTCGCAGAACGGGACAATATAGGTGACGACTTTATGGAATTATAGAAAACCAAACTATTTCAAAACACCAATGTCAATAGACAACGAAAGAGCTCGTATAAAAACGAGCTCTTTCAAAATATCTTGTCAAATTTCAGCTGTGAATGTAAAGACCTATCTTGCAGCTTTGATTGCAGCTTCTGTTCCGTAGAAAACAAATCTGCCGCTTCTTTCGACCTTGTATCCTTCGCCATCGGCACTTGCTTCGGATTGAAGTTCGTTGTAGATGTCTTTCGCGAATTTCAGGGACTTAGCTTTGTAAATTGCCACCACGTCTCCCGTGCTTTCGTTAAAGCCGTACAAATACCAGATAGCGCCGGTCACGTCTTCCATATTGGCGATGTAATCACCTCGCACTTCATAACCGGCTTTTGTCAGTCTGCCTTCAAAATCTTCGGCATTGCAGGCCGTGAGTCCTACCGCAAACGCACATACCAGCGCCGTCACGATAATCAATGATATAATTGTTCTTTTCATGTGTTCTCCCTTTCAGCGCCTTCCCGACGCTTTCAATCATTATATGATGCGGAAATAGCCGTTGCCACTACGCTCACCGTGACTGTACCTAACAAACCGTACAAGCACTTCCGCTATTGAAAAAGCACCGCGTTTGCGGTGCTTTCTTTTTCAAACATTTTACGCTTTCGCGTCCGCAATACCTTGTTCCGTGCCTCTGAACACAACGGAATCCACAACTTCGATACTATCACCGCTGGCGATGAACTCTGCGTCGGCTTCGACAACTGCCTTATATGCGTTTGCAGCATCGGCAGATTCGAACTGAACAACCATTACATATTCCTCGACGGGAGTAGCGGGATTTTCGCCTTCTGCGGGAGCTCCGCCTTTTGCTGCGGAAAGAACCCATTTCACCGAGTAACCGGCAATTTCGGTTTTGTCGACAACGTTGAAGCTGTCATAGCCTTTTGCTTCGAGTCTGTCACGATATACGCTGACATCGGGGTTTTCTTCGGGGTTGCAGGCAACCAGGCAGATTGCGAGCAAACTGATCATCAGAACCGCTGCAATTATAACGGTAACTCTCTTTCTCATAACGCCTCCTGAGTGCACAAAACACTTTCTTACAGTATATATTTTTTTGATATACAAGTCAAGCCGGCGGGCAATTTATACGGCAATTTATGGTAAAAACGGCAGCAAACAGACTACTATAAGCGATAAATTTGAAGTATTAAGCCTTGACAAAATAATAAAGTCCGTTTTTTTTAGAAAGTGCAATTACGCGTATAAAAATCGACAAACACAGCAAAGCATAAACCGTCAAATCGCTCTAACTCTTCAACCAGACGTCGTACAGAGATAACAATCTAACAAATCTTCTATTGTTAGATAAATGGGGCATAAATCGTCAAAATGCCATTGGAATTTATTGACAATAGTCATTGAATAGCAGTCAAAACATCAAATAGTATGCAATCAAAAGTACTTCAGTGAAAAGAAAAAGCACTCAGTGAATACTGAGTGCTTTTTGGAAACCGGCATCGACATACTCTCCCAGGCCGTGTCCAGCCAAGTACCATCTGCGCTGATGAGCTTAACTTCTGTGTTCGGTATGAGAACAGGTGGGACCTCATCGCCATAGACACCGGTAATTGTTGAAGGTCATCGGTTGCCCGATTGCACATTCACAACTGCATAGCCATTTGAGATTTTGCTGAAAAATTATCAGGTTAGATGGTTCAATTGTATTAGATTGAAGCCCTCGGCCTATTAGTATCGGTCAGCTCAACGCATTACTGCGCTTACACACCCGACCTATCAACCTTGTGGTCTACAAGGGGCCTTACTCAGATTTCTCCTTAGGGATATCTTATCTTGAGGCTGGTTTCACGCTTAGATGCTTTCAGCGTTTATCCAATCCGTACATCGCTACCCTGCTGTGCCACTGGCGTGACAACAGATGCACCATAGGTACGTCCACCCCGGTCCTCTCGTACTAGGGGCAGAGCCTCTCAAATATCCTACGCCCACGATGGATAGGGACCGAACTGTCTCACGACGTTCTGAACCCAGCTCGCG
>URAF01000001.1 GCA_900545885.1 uncultured Eubacteriales bacterium | reverse complement strand
AACGCTTGGCGGAGTGTTTACCAAGCTTATTGAACGCAACACGACGATACCCGCAAGCAAATCGCAGGTGTTCTCCACCGCGGCGGACAATCAGCCAAGCGTGGACATACACGTTTTGCAGGGCGAAAGACCTATGGCGGCGGACAACAAGACGCTCGGACAGTTCAGCCTTTCGGGCATAGCTCCCGCCCCTCGCGGAATCCCTCAGATAGAGGTCAAATTCGACATCGACGCAAACGGCATCGTCCATGTCACCGCAAAGGACCTCGGCACGCAGAAGGAACAGAGCGTGACAATCACATCCTCCACCAATCTGTCGGAGGAGGACATCGACAAGGCGGTCAAGGACGCCGAAAAGTACGCCGAGGAGGACAAGAAGCGCAAGGAAGCGGTGGACGTCAAGAACAGTCTCGACCAGCTTTTGTTCTCCATCGAGAGCTTTATCCGCGAGAGCGGCGACAAGCTGGAGCCTGCCGACAAGGAAAAGCTTGAAGCCGAGGTCAAGGCGGGCAGAGAGGTGCTTGAAAAAGGCGATATCGAGGAAATAAAAAAGGAAACCGAGCGTATTGCCAAGTCCAACGCCGAAATATTCCAAAAATTCTATCAGCAGAACGCCAATGCGGCGCAGAACGGCGGCGACGCGGGACAGAACGGCGGAGGAGATTCCAACAGCGGCAATCCCGATTTCGACATCAAGGACGCCGAATGAGCTTTCTTAGCGGACGGGAAACCGTCCGCATCGGCGGTTTAACGGCATTTTACAATAAACAGAAAAAGAGATAACATGGCAAAAAAAGATTATTATGCGATTTTAGGCGTATCCAAAACCGCTTCGCAGGACGAAATCAAGTCGGCGTACCGCAAGATGGCAAAGCAATACCATCCCGACCTGCATCCCGATGACAAGCAGTGCGCGGAAAAATTCAAGGAATGCAACGAAGCGTATGAAATTTTGGGAGACCCTGAGCGCCGCCGCAAGTACGACAGCGGCGAAATGGATTTTGAAAATTTCAACTTCGGAGGTCCTGGCAGAGGTTTTTCGACAGCCGGCTTCGAGGATATTTTCGATATTTTCAGCAGCTTTATGGGCGGCGGTTCGCGTTCTTCCGCGGGTGCGCAGCGTCAGACGCCGCGCGGCAGCGACGTAACGTGCAGCGTGAACGTGAGCTTTTTGGAGGCGGCACTCGGCGCAAGCAAGGAAATCAAGCTCAACAGGCTTGAGCGCTGTCCTGACTGCAACGGCACGGGCGCAAAGGACGGCAAGGCATACAAAGTCTGCACAAACTGTCACGGAACGGGACACGTTACGCAGACGCAGCGCACACCTTTCGGACAGTTCAGTTCGACGGGCGTTTGCCCAGTATGTAAGGGCAAAGGCAAAGTCATAACCGAAGTGTGCAAGAGCTGCGGCGGACAGGGCAGAACGGAAAAGACGAGAGAAATCACGGTAAACATTCCCGCGGGTATCGACAACGGGCAGACCATAACTTACGCAGGAGAGGGCAACGGCGGCAGAAACGGCGGAGAACGCGGTTCGCTGGTTGTCGAGATTATGGTCAGACCGCACAAACTGTTCCGCAGAAGCGGCAGTGACCTGCAACTCGAACTCCCGATTACCATTGCGGAAGCCGCGCTCGGTTGTTCGATATACGTTCCAACTCTCAAAAATCCGCAGGAGCTCAAAATCCCCGAAGGAACTCAGTCGGGTACTATATTCAAACTGAAAAACTGCGGCATAAAGAAACTGCGCGGTTCGGATTACGGCGATATGTACGTCAAGGTCATCGTCGAAGTGCCCAAGAGCCTGTCAAGAGAACAGAAAGACCTGCTCAGACGACTGGACGGTTCATTCGAACTCAAACAGTTCCCCAGAAAGAAAGAATACAAGGATAAGAATTAAACAAGCGGTTTAGCTGTGCGATATGCACGATTAAACCGTCTTTTTTGCAATTATGAAATATCAGCTCATCACCGTTATAACCAATCACGACGACTCCGAACTGGTGTCTTGCGCTATGTTCGACGTAGGCGCGGCAGGCGTCGGAATTCTCGACAGGGAAGACTTTGCCGACCTTCTCAAAAGCGACGTCGTGTGGGATTACGTCGACGAAAATCTGCTTGCCGAAAGCGCGGAAGTCAGAGTTTCGACGGTAGTGCCAGCAGACGACAAAGCCTTTCTTCCCGCGCTCGAAAACCGCCTTGCCGAAATGGCGGCGACGGGCGTCAGATACGGAGAAATCAACGTATCCGAAATAGATGAAGCGGACTGGGCGAACGAATGGAAAAAGTACTACAAGCCCATTGTTACGTCGTCCGTTACGGTAGTGCCTACGTGGATTAAATACGAACCCGCACCCGACGAAAAGATTATGCGTCTCGACCCCGGTATGGCGTTCGGTACGGGTGAGCACGCAACGACCAGAATGTGCCTCGAAATGATGAACGTAAAAGGCAAACGCGTCATTGACGTGGGTTGCGGAAGCGGTATTCTCGGTATTGCCGCAAGCATTGCGGGCGCAAAGTCCGTGTATATGTGCGACATCGACCCGCAGGCAGTCGAGTTTGCAAAAAAGAATGCCGAACTCAACGGCGTGGATTGCGTGATAGAGCAGGCGGATTTATTGCAAGGCAACATCGTTGCGGATTTTATTTTCGCCAACATAACCGCCGATATTCTTATGCGTTTTGCTCCGTCCATCGGCGACCATCTCGCAGACGGCGGAGAAATAGTCGTGTCCGGTATCATAGCCGAAAGGTTGGACGAAGTTCGCGATTGTTACGAAAAATGCGGATACCGCGTTCAGGACACTATGGCAATCGACGACTGGCGCGCAATGAAACTCGTGAGGGCTTGATATGGAACTGCGCAGATTTTTCGTTTTACCTTCTGACATTTCGGGCGACGAGGTTATTTTGCGCGGCGACGAGTTCGCGCATATGACGCGCGTACTCCGAATGAAAAAAGGGTTCAAAGTCATCGTTTGCGCCGACGACGGAACGGAAAGACTTTGCACCGTGAAAGACATATTCTCGGATTCGGCGTCGCTTGCCGTTGACGAAGTGAACAGAGTCGACAGAAAAAGCGCGGATGTGACTCTTTACTGCGGACTGCTCAAAAACCAGAAACTGGATTTTGTGGTTCAGAAGGCAGTCGAGCTCGGCATTGACCGCATAATCCCGTTTGTGTCCGACAACTCGGCAGAAACCAGGTTCAACACCGAAAGGGCGCGAAGAATTGCGCTCGAAGCCGCAAAGCAGTGCGGAACGGCTTATCTCAGCCAAGTGTGCGACCCAGTAAAGTTCGACGACGTGCTTGCCGATTTTCCGCAGTACACCGACGTACTGTTCGCATACGAAAGGGAAAGGAAAAATCCCGTCAGAAACACCGATTTCAAAGGAAGAAAAATCGCGCTTGTGGTAGGAAGCGAAGGCGGATTTACCGAAGCCGAATATCGAAAAGCATTGGAATGCGGTGCGCGTTCCGTGACTTTGGGCAGAAGAATATTGCGTGCGGAAACGGCAGATATCGTGCTTTGCGCGCTCACTCTCGACACTCTCGGAGAACTCGACTATGACGAATAACAAACCACGTATAGACGTAATGACGCTCGGTTGCAAAGTCAACCAGTACGACTCGGACGCTATGCTTGCAATTCTCGCTGAAGGCGGGCTTGAAGTTACCGAAGGGGCGGAACAAGCCGACGTTTACATACTCAACACCTGCGCCGTCACCGCGGAAGCCGAACGGAAATCCCGTCAGGCTGTCGGCAAAATTCTGAAAATCAATCCCGAAGCCGAAATTTACGTGTGCGGTTGCGCGTCGCAAAACAATTTCAGTCAGTTTGCGCGCGACGGCGTCAAGTTTATTTCGGGAACCCGCGGAAAACTCGAACTCGCGAGAGAACTCGTTAAAAAATACGGAAAACTCGAAGACGACGGATATTTCGACAAAATCATAACTCCCGATTTCGGAACGTCGGGCACTTACGAAGAATATCGCGGAGCGCTTTCCATGCGTACGCGCCATTTCGTCAAAGTTCAGGACGGTTGCAACAACTTCTGTTCCTATTGTATAGTGCCTTATCTGCGCGGAAGAAGCCGTTCGAGAAGCATGAGCGGCGTGCTTGCAGAAATCAATGACGCAGCAATCACTGCGAAAGAAGTCGTCATCACGGGAATAAACCTTTCCGCCTACGGCAAGGACATCGGAACGTCGCTCACGAACTTGCTAACCGCATTGCAGAATTCGGATATGCGCATACGTCTGGGCTCTCTCGAAGTCGGGGTTATCGACCGCGATTTCCTCGAAGCCGCAAAAGGGCTCAAAAAGTTTTGTCCGCATTTTCATCTGTCTTTGCAGAGCGGTGACGACGGCGTTTTGAAAAATATGAACCGCCATTACACGACAGCGGAGTTCCTCGAAAAAGTGCGTCTTATTCGCAGCGTATTTCCCGACGCCGCAATCACTACGGACGTAATCGTCGGCTATCCTACGGAAACCGAAGAAGCCTTTTTGCGCAGTATGGAGTTTTGCAGGGAAGTCGCGTTTTCCGATATGCACGTTTTCCCGTACTCGTCCAGAAAAGGCACGGCTGCAGGGAAGTTGCCCGTTTTGCCGTCGGCGGAAGTCACCGACCGACAGAAACGTATGTCGGCGCTCAAAGTCGAACTGTCTTCGGCGTATCTGCTTGCGCAACTCGGCAAACCCGCAGAAGTTCTTTTCGAAACCAAAGAGGACGGAATGTGGTGCGGGCATACACCGAACTACGTCAAGGTTTACAGCACTTACGGCGCACACAACACAATTGCCGAAGTCGTACCCACCGCGCTTTGCCGCGACGGTGTGAGAGTGTAAAAACAGTGTGAACCTTGCTTGACCGCACAATCCACAAGTTGTATCATTGATTTGACAAACGGAGGTTACTATGAACGATTGTATTTTCTGTAAAATAATAAAAGGTGAAATCCCTTCGACGAAAGTTTACGAAGACGACGATATGGTCATTATAAAAGACATCGCGCCGCAGGCTCCCATTCATTTGCTTTTGCTCCCCAAACAGCATTTTGCAAACATAATCGAAATGACCGACGAGCAGGCACAGATTCTCGGACGTTGCCTTAAAAAACTTTCCATGATTGTCGATGACCTCGGACTCAAAGACGGGTTCCGTCTTATATCCAATAAAGGCGCGCACGCATGTCAGTCCGTCGAACATTTGCATATCCATATTCTCGGCGGAGCACAGCTCACCGAAAAAATGGGTTGAGGACAGTTGACGTCCCGTAACTTCGCGTAATAACGCGGCATAAACAAATTAGCACAATAACGCTTTTCCTCGGCTTTTGTTGGCGCTTTTCCTTGACAAAAACCGCAGGGTGAGTATAATTAATATCACTTGTGACCAAAAGGAGGTGAATGTCAATGTCAACAGTCAGAGTCGGCGAAAACGAATCTTTGGACAACGCAATCCGTCGTTTCAAGAGAAAGTGCGCGCGCGACGGTATCATCGGCGACCTCCGCAAGAAAGAGGCTTACGAGAAACCCAGCGTCAAGAGAAAGAAAAAAGCAGAAGCTGCTCGTAAGAGAGCGTACAAAAACTAACAACAAAAGGAGAGCAATCTCCTTACGGGGGCATAGCCCAGTCGGTTAGAGCGCTTGTTTCACATACAAGAGGTCACAGGTTCGAGTCCTGTTGTCCCCACCATAAGCAAACAAAATCGAACCAGATTTTGTTTGCTTTTTTCTTTTCGTCCGTGAAGTTTTGCAATGAGAGTTTTCGTATGGTTGTTTGCGTGTAACGCACATTGATTAGCGGCAATTCGTTTTCTGATGTTTGAGATTTCCGTAAGTGAGATGCGCGTAAGTGTGTGGCGAGTGGCTTCTGCGGTTCAGACGCGCATCACGGTTTGGATCGGGAGGAGGGTAGTCTCGCCGCTTTGAGGTACGGTGCAGGGGAGAAAGAGAGTTTTTTCGTAAAAAGAAAAGCCCCGATCGTCATCGGAGCCTTCGTAGAGCGGTGTGTTGTAGGTGATCACCATTTTGTCATCGTAGAGGAGGATCTCCTTCACGAGGGTGCTTATAAGTAGCTGCGGTTCCTGCCGCAGGGCAGTCAGGTAATATCGCCGCATATCGTCCTCCGTGAGCAGGAACGCGACTTTGTTCCGTTCCACGGCTATCTTTTCGTCAAGCTCTCTTGCTTGTTGTTCAAGTTCGTTGAGACGCCTGTTAGTCGAGTCGGACATGATGCCTCTCTCTATCGCCTTCACGATGTTGTCCAAAGCCGTCTGCGTCTGTTTCTTTTCCTTCAACAACAATTTCAGCGTCGTCTTTTCCTTGTTGTTTGCGTCCTGCATCTGCATTAGACCTTTGATCAGCGCATTCATCGTCTTTTCGTCTTGCATCGCCTCAATGACGCTGTCAAGGACAAGACCTTCGAGAGCTTCTTTCCGCACGGGGTGTTTGCCGCATCCGTTGTGATGTTTCTTTCTCCCGAGGCATTTGTAGTATCTTATCGTTTCGCCATTCCGTGCCGTACCGCACTCCGCGCTTATGATGTTGCCGCAATAGCCGCACTTTACTTTGTTTCGCAGCAGATACACCTCTTTTACGCTCCTTGAGCCTATCTTGTTTTTGATAAGTTTCCGTTTCACCTTTTCATAAAGATCCGCATCAACGATCTGAGGGTAGATGTTGTCATAGACTTCGTCCCTTATTCTCATTATCCCCAAATATCGCTCGTTGCGCAATATCCCGTATATCGCGTTGGGCAGGAATGGCTTCCCGTTGTGGAGCAGCCCCTTTTCGTTGAGTTTGCAGATGATCTTCGGCACATAGACGCCTGCGGCATATTGCCGGAAGATGAACCGCACAACTTCCGCCTTTTCTTCGTCCACCTGCACTTTCTTGTCCGTGACATAGTACCCGTAAGGTATCTTGCCTCCGCAGAACTGTCCCTTTCTCCTGCTTTCTCTGAGTCCGCGGAGTATCTTTTGAGAAAGTTCCGCCGAATAGTATTCCGCTATGCCGATATAGACGTTTTCGAGCAGGATGCCGTCCAAGTTCTTGGTGCCGTCCAGATTATCGGATGTGCGTTGGGTGGCGGATATTAGCACTTTTCCGTTGGTCTTCAGCCGCTGTTTGTTGAGTGCGACCTCGACCGAATTTCTGCCGAAGCGGTCTATTGCGTAGACGAGCACGACTTCCCATGCGGCATTCTCGCTGTCTTTCAGCATCTGTTGGAACGCCGCTCTGTTGTCATTGGTGCCGGTGGTAGCACGGTCTATGTAGGTGTCCACCACGATGAGATCGTTCGCTTTGGCATATTGTGTGCAGACATGGAGCTGTCCTTCTATGGACTGTTCCGTCTGACTTGCGCTGCTGTATCTTGCATAGATTATCGCACTTTTCAATTTGCTCTACCTCCTGATATGTTTTTCTGTCTTTCGACGGGAGCGGGACAAACGGGAAAGGGGGGGGAGTAGTTTTGTTTGGTGTCCTCTGTTTGCCGTCAAGGGACGCGATGCGGTGCACTTCACCCTTGACGGCAACCCCTTTTCCGTTTACGCTCTCCGTGAGAAAGACGAAGTTCAGTTGCACTTCGGCATTTTCTCTATGACCTCTGGGCTTACTTTGCCAACGAGGCAACCGTCTTCCCAACAGCCGAAATCGTCCGATAGCAACAGCTTTTTGTCCTCCTGTCCGATCCGGCAAAGGACGTCCTCTTCCATGATATCGGACTTGAAATAAGTCGGGATGTTCCGCGAGTAGACGAGCTTCTCGCCGCTCTTTTCTATATACTTCATAAGATACCTCGCCGCGTCCGTTGCCTCCCGTTTCGCGTCCAGTTTGTTGAAATCGTTTCGCCCGAACTTATCGTTAAAGTATGTATTTTGCATTATCATCTGCCGTTTGTGTTCATTAAAGCTGTAATCAGTCCTTTCTACCAGTGTGCCGGGCATACCGTTTTCCGGGATGAAAAAGATGCCGTGGAAATGCAATCTGTTCCTTTCTCCGCCGCGCTCCCACACGCCGATATACCGCCATCCTTTGCGGTGCACCATGCGCTTCAAAACCTCACCAAGCCCCTTTCTGAAACTTTCCTCCGTATGCTTTGCATCCGAGTAGGAGAAAGTGCAGAAATAGTTCCACGGGTTCAGGTTGATTTTCCGCGCCAGCCTTGTCTTGCGGACGATCTTGTTCCTCGTGATCCGTTCCATGTTCTCGCGGACGAATGCTTCCGCTTCCGTGCCGAAGTCCTTTTCAAATTCTTTGGTCAGGATATCTATCTTCTCGGCTTTTCCCTTGCCGTCGTTTTCTTTGTAAATTCTCTCAAACCGTTCCTTGGGAGTGAGAGCCTCCCTTGCCGTTTCTTTCTCGGTCTTGTCCGTATGCGTCTGCAATTCCTTGCCCGTGCAGACCGTCCTTTCCGGGCTTTTCTTCCGCCTGTGCGGAGATGATGTTTGTGGGATCGCTATAAAGTGGCTTCCGTCGTTGTAAACTTTTGCGTTCCTGTACGGCATAGCTACCCCCTTTGGACGGAGAGTTCCGTCCCTTGCTCTTCGGAAAGCGTGCGCATCCTTGCGAGCAACGCGGCAAAGAATGTGTCTTTTTCACCGCTGCTCATCGCCGAGATGTCCGGCTTTCCCACTGTCACCACCGTGATGCTTTCATCCTTCAATAGGCATTACCTCCTTTTTGTTTTTCTTCGTTATATCCTTCAATGTCGCAAGCCTTTTTGCGACTTTGAAAAATTTTCCGGAGAAATTTTGCCTTGAGTCTAAACACCAAATAGGAAGCCTATTTTCCTGTTAGAAAATTTTCTTCGTATTTTTTTGAAGGAACGAAAAAAGCGTTTGTAAAGCTCGCGGCAAAGATCCCTTCACTTAAAAGCCACGGGAAATGCAAAAGTCCACCCCCGAAAACACAAAAAAATAAGGCAGCCGTTCAAAACTGCCTTGTGAAAGTTAATAATGTGTGTCTGTCATAAGATGCCGGCTATGGCAAGATATTTTGTCTGCGCGCTCTTTCTTCTGCGCCATATCGTGGACAGGTTCACGGACAGCAGCTTCGCTTGCTCCGTAAAACTTATCCCTGCCGCATAACACTCGATGGTCTCTTTCTCGCCTTTCGTAAGACGGAGTTTTGCCATGAGTTCGTCATGCTTGGAGTAATCGGCTTTCTCCCGTTCAAATTCCGTAAACGGCTCTCTGTTTCTCGGCAGAGCGTCCATGCTCTTCGTGTACCGTTTCACCTTCCACAGCTCGTATATCTTGTGGCACAGCGTTTTATTGCACAGCCACCGTACGGTGCATTGCTCGCCGTCTTTGACGTCGTTTACGGTCATGCCCATATAGCCGCATAAAAACATTGCCGCCTCCTGCACGATGTCATAGCTCTCTGTGAGGACATATCCTTCCGCATCTTTGTATGCTATGTCACGGGCGAGATCCGCGTACATCCCGTGCAGCATCTTGTGTCTGCACATATACTTCAACGCGCCAAGCGCTAGCAATTCGCCTATGCGCACGATGTTGTCCGGCGAGATCTTTTCTTCCAAAACTTCGTAAACCTTTCTTTTGTTTTCCATCGTCTGCACCTCCGAAATATGTTGCCTTTCGGCAGGCAAACGGGAGCATAGGACGGTGGGAGAAGTAGGCGTAGAAGGAGAGCCGTCAAAAGTCAACGGGAAAAGAAAATCCTTGCATTACCGTCCAGAGGTTAGAACATTTCGGCAAGGATTTCCGTCCGTTTACTTTTGAGAGGACTATGCGACAATGCGCCCACGAAAGGCACATTGCGGAGGCGTTATGTCAGGAACAAACAAAACATTTTTGGAGCAATTCTGCACGGCAGAACGCGGTTCGTATCACCCCTGTATGACATGAGTAAAAAACGGAACCGAAAGCGAGCTGTTGCCACGCAGGACAAAGAGAATCGCCTAAATGAAAAATGCAAAAGGCGGTTTGAAGGGAAACCACGAGAGAGCGAAAAAGCGGACGGTCGCCCGAGCGGTTCAGCGGGCGACTCCGCTTCGCTCTCGTTTTCCGCCCGCCTTGCCCTTTTAACGGCGTGTGCTTGTCTGCGGCGCGGCGCAGCCGAGCCGCACTTGTCATAGACAAGCACACGCCACGGTTGCAAAAATGATTTATTGCATACTGTTTGGCTTTGCCGGATGTTTTTGAGATAAGCAATTATTTCGATTTGAGAAGAGGCATAGGCTTGCGTTTGATGTTAAAATATGTTAAAATAATATAAAATCATTTCGGGGTGCTAAAATGACTTTTGCAGAAAAGATCAAATTCGTTAGGGGCAGGTTGCAACTAAGCCAGATCCAACTTGCCAAAGAATTGGGCGTAAGCAATGTAACTATAAACCGCTGGGAGATGAAAGGACTGCAGCCGTCCTTCCTTTCGGAGAAAAAATTCGAGATGTTTTGCGAACAGCAAGGCATTAAATTCGAAGAGTAAGCGTTCGATTGCCTAAACATAAAATTTGGAGGAAAGAGAGACACTTGTATGGATAATCAAATACACAATCAGATAGTAAGTTTTATTTGGGGAATTGCGGATGACTGCCTGCGCGATATTTATGTGCGCGGCAAGTATCGCGACGTAATCCTTCCTATGACGGTCATCCGTCGTTTGGACGCCATGCTGGAAGTAACAAAACCCGCAGTGCTGGCAATGAAGAAGCATCTTGACACCGCTAAGATAGGCAATCAATGGCCGGCGTTGTGCAATGCAGCGGGACAGGCATTTTGCAATGCGTCTCCTTTCCTTTTGAAGGATTTGACCAGCCGCGCAAAGGCACAGACGCTCAAAGCAGACTTCATTGCTTACCTTGATGGTTTTTCGCCTAATGTCCAAGTGATATTGGAAAAGTTCAAGTTCCGCAACCAAATCGACACGATGGTGGACGCGGATATCCTTGGTGCGGTCATCGAGAAGTTCACTTCTTCTGATATCAACTTGAGTCCGAATCCGATTTACAAGGACGCCGAAAAGACCATTCTCAAGCATCCCGGGCTTGACAATCACGGTATGGGAACGATTTTTGAGGAACTGATTCGCAAGTTCAACGAAGAGAACAATGAAGAAGCCGGTGAACACTGGACGCCGCGCGACGTTGTCGAACTCATGGCTGACCTTGTGTTTTTGCCCATTGCCGACAAGATACAAGACGCCTCTTATTCCTGTTACGACGGAGCTTGCGGAACCGGCGGTATGCTCACGGTGGCGCAGGAGCGTTTGCTGGAGCTTGCCCGTCAAAGCGGAAAGGAAGTGTCCATACATCTCTTCGGACAGGAGATAAACCCGGAGACTTATGCGATTTGCACCGCAGACATGCTTTTGAAGGGCGACGGAGAAGAAGCCGAACACATAAAATATGGATCGACTCTTTCCGACGATCAAAACGCTTCCCGTCAATTTGACTTCATGCTCTCCAATCCTCCCTACGGCAAGAGTTGGAAAACGGACGCCGAGAAGATGGGAGGCAAGAAAGAAATTTTGGACACGCGCTTCAACACTTATCTTGAGGGCGGCGAGATGATGCCTATGATCCCGCGCACCAGTGACGGGCAGCTGCTGTTTCTGTTGAATAACGTCGCCAAGATGAAGAAGGATACGCCTCTCGGCAGCCGCATCGCAGAGGTGCATAACGGCTCGTCCATTTTTACGGGAGACGCCGGCAGCGGGGAAAGCAATGCCCGCAGATACCTTATCGAAAACGATTTGGTGGAAGCCATTATCGCCGTGCCGGAAAATATGTTCTACAACACGGGCATCGGTACTTTCATTTGGATCCTTTCCAACAATAAGGAAGAACGCCGCAAAGGAAAGATCCAGCTTATCGACGCCACGGCGATGAAGCGCCCATTGCGCAAAAATATGGGCAAAAAAAATTGCGAGTTCTCGCCAGAGATCCGCAAGGAGATCGTGCGCATCTTCTTGGAGATGGAGGATAGCGACGTCAGCATGGTCTTTGACAACGAGGAATTCGGCTATTGGAATGTCACGGTAGAGCGCCCTCTCCGCCTGCGCGTGTGCCCCGAAAGGAAGATTCCGGCGTCTGCATTCAGAAAAGCCGACGCATACGAAGCTATCGTCGCCGCAGTCGCAAAAGCCGCCGAGGCAGCACCTCTCGATGATTGGAATACCTTTGCCAAAGCCACAAAGTTAAAGGCAGGAGTTTTGAAGGCTATCCGTCCGTTCATCACCGAAAAGGACGCGAACGCAAAGCCTGTTGAGGGAGAAGCCGATCCCGACTTGCGCGACACGGAAAACATTCCTTTTACATACGAAGGCGGTATAGACGCCTTTATGAAAAACGAAGTGCTGACCTATGCGCCCGACGCCCATATCGACCCGAAGAAAACGCAAATCGGATATGAGATCAGCTTTACCAAGTATTTCTATAAACCCGTCGAACTTCGCCCTCTGGACGAAATTTTGGCGAGCCTGAAAACCTTGGAACAGGAAGCGGACGGCATGATGGCGGAGATTATGGAGGGGATAGGATGAACATGGAGAGTCATGCCTGGCTTGGCGAATACCCCAGCCGCTGGAATATGGTAAAATTAAGGCAAGTTTTGACCCCGGTCAGCATGAAAAATCATCCTGATATGCCTTTGTTATCTGTAGTACGTGAAAAGGGTGTCATTAAAAGAAATGTCGAGGACAAGAAAGAGAACCACAATTATGTTCCCGATGACTTAAGCAACTACAAGCTGGTTAAATGCGGTCAGTTTGCCATGAATAAAATGAAGGCGTGGCAAGGGTCGTATGGTATTTCAAAATATGACGGAATCGTCAGTCCGGCTTATTTTGTATTTGATGTCAACTATGATTTGAATCCCGATTTTTTCAACTGTGCCATACGCTGTATGACATATGTAAGTTATTTCGGACGAGCTTCAGATGGCATTCGCGTTGGTCAGTGGGATTTGTCAATTGGACGAATGAAAGAAATTCCGTTTCTTGTCCCGCCGCGAGAGGAGCAGGATCAAATTGTACGCTTTTTGGATTGGAAGGTCTCGGGCATCAATAAGCTGATAAACATAAGAAAACGGCAGATTGCAGAGCTGGAGGAAATTAAACGCAGTAAAATAGGACTGCTGATAATGGGGCAGCAGCAAAACGTTCCGTATAAGGAAACAGCGGTCAGTTGGGTAAAGACAATTCCTGCTCATTGGGCAGAAAAATCTTTAGTCCAAGTTGCGGAGGAGCAACAAATCAAGAACGCGGGAATGATTGAGGATAACCTTCTGTCGCTCAGTTATGGGAAAATCATCAACAAGGATATTAACTCTACTGACGGACTTTTGCCAGCAAGTTTCGAAGGATATCAAATTGTTTATGACGGAAATATTATTCTTCGCCTGACTGATTTGCAAAATGATCACCGTAGTTTGAGAACAGGACTTGTCACGCAGACGGGGATAATCACTTCGGCATATACCTGTTTGAAAGTGAGAGGTAATATTTTGCCGGAATATTTGCAGCTACAGCTTCACGTTGCAGATTTATGCAAAGTGTTTTACGGGATGGGTGGAGGCGTTCGTCAAAGCATTGGTTTTAAGGAAATCCGTAAATTGATAGTTGCTGTTCCTTCCATAGAAGAACAGCAACATATTTTGGAATGTGTGCGCGGTGTCGAGAAGCCTGTTAATCATGCAATTCAAAAGAACAGGGATATAATAGCAGGATTAGAAGATTTGAAAACCCGCTTGATTTCCGATGTCGTCACCGGCAAAATAGACGTCCGCGATGTTAAGATACCGGAGTTTAATATGGTAGAAGAGGACATTGAAGATGAAATGCTTGAAGATAATGATGAAACTGATGCAAGCGAGGAGGTAGAAGAAAACAATGAGTGACAAATTTCATGCGGAAATTTCTATTCCTACAGACGATGAGGGGTATGTTCTTCTAAAATGTCCTTATTGCGGTACTTATTTTAAGGTTACTCCTTTTGATTTTGAGGATGAGGGGGTTTTAGAATTGTTTTGCCCAAGCTGTGGTCTTGATGGGGAAAACTATCTAACAGATGATGTCATTGAATTGGCTATGGTGATAGCTAAAAACAAAGCAGGAGATTTATTATATGATGAACTTAAGAAGATGGAACATAAATTTAAGAAGGGAACGATAACTTTTCAAGCCGGTAGCCCTCTAAAACATGAGCCTGAAAATCCAATCCGTTCAGGAATCGAAGCAATGGAAATTGTTCATTTTCCCTGTTGCCTTCGTTCCGCGAAAATAAAACCTATATTAAAGATGACTGGGTGTTATTGCCCTTTTTGTGGAGTCAAAAACTATGAACTTGAATAGAGCTGAATTGAAGAAAATAATGTACGATTTTAACAGTAACTCGAACCGCTTATTGCAGGCAGATTTTCATGACCATGCAAAAGTTGTAGCTAAATTTGTTGATTATCTTAAAGCCACACCGGTAATTTATGACTATATTCTTGCGTGTGGGACTTGCGAACAGAATATGGAGAAGGAGTTCAATGAGGTAGGCAACTCATACGGTCGATGCATTTTTGATATTGGGAAAACCGATGAGGAGGAAGTTCGGAACATTTTTGCTATACTTGATTACATTGCAAAAAACAATATAGAGGTTTATTATTCGATAGCGCTTGGTTATGATTCCTCCAAGTATTATCAGGATAAAATCAAAGCTTTTAATAATCGTGTTTGCTTGGTGTTAATTCGCCATATTGAAAGGTATTTAACTAAAATTGGAATAGATATGGGACTTGATGAGAGGATTACATATTCTATTTCAAATAATGGACAAGTAAATATCGCGAAGGATAATGCAACTATAAATGCCATAATCAATACGGGTGTTGATTGTGATAAGCTTGGGAAATTGATAGCTGATGTGCAAAAAGCGGCTATTGGGATGCCAGAGGATGACAAGGCAACTTTGTCTGACAGTTTGGAAGTCTTAGATGAGCAATTGAAAAACGAGAAACCCCGAAAAAGTTTTATCCGAACAGCAATCAATGGTATCAAACATTTGAAATGGACAGCTGAGTTTGCTGCAGCTGTTACAGCACTAGTTCAATTTGTTCAAACTATATTTTGATTAAAAGGAGCCGTCTCGATATGTTTACCAATAAGAGAGAAAACGGATTTGTAGCCTTAATCGACAAATGACTTGTTGAGAGAATTGATATGAAGAATGCGTTAATGCAGATCACAACCAAACATGTGGAAAATGACACAGAACAGGAGGATTGCACATGACAAGCGTTACCAACACCAAAGAAGAAGGTCTTGAGACCCTCATTGTGAATTGGCTTGTCACCCGCAACGGGTATGAGCAAGGCGACAATGCCGACTACAATAAGGAATATGCCGTTGACGAAACCCGGCTGTTCCGTTTTTTGCAGGATACGCAGCCAAAGGAAATGGACAAGCTGGGCGTATTTGCTTCGGATGTGAAGAAACGGCAATTCCTCAATCGCCTGTCCGGAGAGATCGCCAAGCGCGGCATCATTGATGTATTGCGCAACGGCGTGAAGGTGTATCCTGCAGATCTCATCATGTTCTATCTGACGCCGACCGAAAACAACGAACAGGCTAAAATCATGTTTGAGAAAAACATTTTCAGCGTGACAAGGCAGCTGCGCTATTCACAGGATGCGGCGAAGCTGGCATTGGATGTTTGCCTGTTTATCAACGGTCTTCCGGTCATTACGATGGAGCTGAAAAACCAGCTCACAAAGCAGAACACCGAAGATGCTGTGCGGCAATATGAAGAAGACAGAGATTTTCATGACCTGTTGTTCTCTTTCAAGCGCTGTATGGTACATTTTGCCGTAGACGACGCAACGATCCAATTCTGTACGAAACTTGCAGGAAAAGACAGTTGGTTTTTGCCCTTCAATAAAGGCTATAATGACGGTGCCGGCAATCCCCCTAATCCCGACGGCCTAATGACGGACTATCTTTGGAAGGATATCCTTACCAAAAGAAAATTGTCTCGGATCATAGAAAATTATGCGCAAGTTGTTGAAGAAGAGGACGAGGAGACCAAGAAGAAGGCCTTAAAGCAAATTTGGCCGCGCTATCATCAGCTCGATTGTGTGGAGAAATTGTTGGCGGATGTGAAAGAAAACGGCGTCGGCAAGCGTTATTTGATTCAGCACAGCGCAGGAAGCGGCAAGTCGAATTCCATCGCATGGCTGGCGCATCAGCTTATCGGACTTGAAAAAGACGGACATCCGATGATCGACTCCGTGCTCGTAGTCACCGATCGGCGCATTCTAGACAAGCAGATTCGCAACACGATCAAGCAGTTCATGCAGGTCAAGAACACCGTTACTTGGGCGGAGCATTCCGGTGACCTTCGCAAAGCCATACAGGACGGCAAACGCATCATAATCTCCACGATCGAAAAGTTTCCGTACATAGTGTCCGAGATCGGGCAGGAACATAAAAATAATAAATTCGCCATTATCATTGACGAGGCTCATTCCGGTCAGAGCGGGCGCAATTCGGCGAATATGAACTTGGCGCTTTCCGGTCTTGCCACGGAAGATGGCGCGGATAACGAAGACAAGATAAACGCCATGATGGAGGGACGCAGGCTTGTTTCTTCCGCAAGCTACTTTGCCTTTACCGCCACGCCGAAGAACAAGACCGAGGAAATGTTCGGAGTCGCCTATGAAGACGGTGGCGAAATCAAGCACCGTCCTTTCCATTCATATACCATGAAGCAGGCGATTCAAGAAGGATTCATTTTGGATGTGCTGCGCAATTATACGACCATTGACAGCTGGTATAAGATCATGAAGACGGTCGAGGATGACCCGATGTTTGATAAGAAGCGTGCGCAAAAGAAATTGCGTGCTTTTGTCGAGGGCAATTCGGACGTTATTGCAAAGAAGGCTGCCATGATGGTGGAACATTTCCACGAGCAAGTCATTGCCAAGAAGAAGGTCGGCGGAAAAGCGCGAGCAATGGTGGTCACCGCCAATATCCCGAGATGTATCGAATACTACTATGCCATCAATAAGTGCCTTGATGAACGGCATAGTCCGTATAAGGCAATAGTTGCCTTTTCGGGCGAGCATAAGTATAACGGGCAAGAACCTGCTTTGACTTCTGCCGCCATGAACGGATTCCCCGATGCAAAAATTCCCAAGGAATTCAAAAAAGAGCCGTATCGGATCTTGATTGTTGCGGACATGTTTCAGACTGGCTTTGACGAGCCGCTTTTGCAGACGATGTATGTGGACAAGCCGCTTTCCGATATCGCCGCCGTTCAAACGCTTTCACGCCTGAACAGAGCCTATCCGGGCAAGGATGAAGTGTATGTGCTGGACTTTGCCAATAAGACATCGGTGATAGAAAGTGCATTCTCGAAATTTTACAGGACTACCATCCTTTCGGGCGAAACGGATCCGAACAAGCTCTATGATTTGATTGCTTTGATGGAGAGTTATCAGGTCTATGACAACGGCGATGTTGAAAAGTTAGTCGATTTGTTCTTGAGCGGTGCAGAGCGCGATAGGCTCGATCCTATCCTTGATGCCTGCACGGCTGTTTATAAGCAGCTTGAGCTTGATGATCAAATCAAATTTAAGAGCGCCGCAAAATCATTTGTGCGCACCTATGGTTTCCTCGGAGCGATCCTTCCTTACGGGAATGTCGATTGGGAAAAACTGTCGATATTCTTGAATTTGTTGATCCCGAAGTTGCCCTCGCCGCGAGGAGAGGACTTTTCCGAAGGCATTCTTCAAACCATCGACCTCAGCAGTTATCGCAATGAGGCTCAGGAAGCTATTGCGATCAAGCTCGAGGATAAGGACGCTGAAATTGCGCCGGTTCCGGCAGGCAAAATCGGTCATATCGTTGAACCGGAGATGGATCTTCTTTCAAGGATAATCTTGGACTTCAACGATATGTTCGGTAACATCGATTGGAATGACGCGGACAACGTTCAACGGCAGATTCTCGCTATTCCGGAGATGGTATCCAAAGATAAGAAATATCAGAATGCCATGAAAAATTCCGACGCGCAGGAAGCCCGCACCGAAAGCGAAAGAGCGTTGCAACAGGTGATTTTCTCTATAATGGCGGACAATATGGAGCTGTTCAAGCAGTTCCAAGACAATCCGTCATTCAAAAAATGGCTTTCCGATCTGGTGTTCAACTTGACATACAACACCGAGGGCAAGGAATATGTAATGCCGCGTAAATGATATGGAAAGCAAAAGACCAGCCCGTTACGAATATTCGCAACGGGCTATTTTCCTTGTATTACAAAATGAACTAGAGATTTTATCGTTCGCAAGCAAGAATTTGAATTCTTTACTAATATGTGCTTTGATGGGTATGGATTATGTGCGATGATCGAATGACGCAAAATGTGATATTTTGTAGAGAGCATAGTTTATCTAAGGATAAATTAATTGGCTTGCACTTTCATGTTAAAAATATTATACTTATTTTACAGATTATTGATTGTGATATGGGATACAGAGAACATGTGAAAACTGTTCGTCAAAATTGAAGTTGAGTCAGAAGATATGTAATGAGTTTTGACGAACATAAGTGCGTGAGGAAATATCGAAAAAAAGTTGTTTCTTAGAGGTGTAAATAATGGCAGAAGCATTGACCGGGATTAATGGCGCTATCATTAAGTGGGCTCGTGAATATTACAATATGTCCCCGATAGATGCAGCTACTTCTCTTGGCGTTGATTTGGAAAAATATTTGGAATGGGAAAGTAGTACAGCCTTCCCAACTTATGCTAAATTAAAGCAGATTAGTAATTTATTTCACAAGCCGTGTGCAGTATTCTTTTTTCCAATTCCGCCAGAATTGCCAAGTATTAAAGGAGATTTGAGAAGTCTCTCTGATTCTGTTGTCAATACTTTAAGCAAGAATGTTGTTCTCCAATTTGAGAAAGCCAAAATGTACCAACTAAATTTGCAAGAGCTTTATGGTAATCGAGATAGTATAATTGCTCGATATCAGAATATTGCATTAGGACGAACGGAATTATGTCAAAAGTTAAGAGAAGAGCTGGAATTTCCAATCAGTGCGCAAAAAGCTAGAAAATCGGATAAAGTTGTTTTTGAAATATTCAGAGAGAAATTTTATAATTTAGGTATCTATGTTTTCAAAGATGCTTTTAGAGATAATAGCATTTCAGGTCTATGCGTAAATGATACAAATTATCCTGTTATAATAATCAATAATGCAATGTCTTTTGCTCGTCAAAATTTTACTCTGTTTCACGAATTGTACCACTTAATCTCTAATACAAGTGGGGTTGAAATAATTCGGGATGAATACTACATGGAATTGAACGAATCACAACGCAGTATAGAAAAAGAATGCGATCGTTTTGCGAATGAATTTTTAGTCCCAACAGATGATTTTAAGATTGAACTAAAAAAACATGATGTTACCGAAAAAAGCATCGCGGAATTGGCTGCTATATATTCCGTAAGCAGGGAAGTTATAATGTATAAATTATATACATTAAAGTTAATTTCAGCTGACGAGTATTCTTCGCTAAAAGAGTATTTTTATGGTGATGCAATTCGTAATAGGCTTAGATCAAGTGACAATAAAAGTAATGGCAATTATTACTTTACGAAACTTACATATTTAGGACAACAATATACAGGTGAGGTTTTTAATCAATATTTTTCTGGAAAACTAGATAGTTATCGTGCTAGTGAAATGCTTTCAAGTAAAGTTGAGCATCTCCCCAAATTAGAATCTACATTTTTCAGGGGGATAAAATAATGCTATATGTGATTGATACTTGCGTCCTGCGAAAATTGTTGGACCATTTCCCTCGTAAAGGGAATTATTTTGAAAGGGTGTGGGATAAATTCGAAAATGGTATAGCTGAAAGGAAGTATGTTTCCGTTGATGAATGTTTCAATGAACTGGAAAAACATTATGATGATAAAAACGAAAATGTGCTATGGCTCAAAAAGTATAAAGGGATGTTCTTAACGCCTAGCAATGAAGAATCTTTAATCATAAAGAGCATATTTACTTCCTCAAAAATGAGAGAAAGTGTACATATTAAAAACATCCTAAACAATAGACCTTCGGCAGATGTGTTTGTGGCAGCTAAGGCAAAAATATTGAAGGCAATTGTCGTTACGGTTGAAGAATATAAACCAAATTCTGCACAGTTACCCAATATATGCGAAAAATTAGGGGTAGAATATATTAATTACGATGATTTTATGGAATTATTAATGCAGGACGAATAGAGTTGACTTTGAAAAACGCATTTTCATAGAATGCTTGGATAGTTTTTAGGAAGGATAGTCGAGAGATAAGCTCTTGCCTATCCTTCCTTAAACAAAGGATATGGAACAGGAAAAGAGTACGGAAGGCATTATAAAGATAAAGAGTTACGGATTTAGTTGGTAATTTTCGGTGAGAGGAAAACGGCGAACAGAGAATATGTGCCGCTTAAAAACGTTGCGGAGAATTATCTGAAATATGTCCTCACCACCGATTACCTGCTGCAAAACCGCAACGGCATCAAACATGTGAACTTGCTCGAGTTCATGAAAAACCGTTCGAACTTCTAACCAACACATCCGAAGGTCTAAATCCGTTTGGAAATATTTAGCCATGATTTCCTGCATATTGGTCACCCGCCGTGAAGGCTCTCGGCGGGTGCGGCTTTTATAGGGTAGTGTGGTTTTTGTCCTACACCGTAATGCGGTTGTTTGTGCAGTAAACTGTCCGTTTTTGTGGGCATCGGCAATGTAAATGAGAACAATCAGGAATGCAGAAAACATTTGACAAATAATCGGTTCGATTTTCTGTTGTTTCACTCCACCAAACCCAACCAAAGTCGAATGGCTTTGGTTGTTTTATTTTCGACAACAGCACTCCGTGGCTGCCGTCACACCCTACGGGCAGAACCTGTGACGGTCACAGCTAACGCTCCGCCATATGCGAGCAAGCTCGCGCTCCGCTATTACGCGGCACTTCGTTTGCTACGAGCCCTGTTGTCCCCACCACAAAATCAGAAAACCGCAAAAAAGTCCACTGTTTAGCAGGAATTTGCGGTTTTATTATTTTCTTGTATAGTTTTCCATTTTTTGGTTTTTTGATATTTTGTGACAGAAAATGTGACATAAAATTATGTGTCGAATAGCTTTGGTTGTTTTTATAAAAAAACTCGGCATAACCGAGTTTTAGGTGGTCGGTAAACGAGTCCCGGCCGTGTTACGATCTTGCCGTAACCTGCTTTTTGATGTTATACATATTAAAACGAGATGTCAAGGGTTTGTTTTTTTGTTGAGTTCCGCAAAATATTGCAATATTTTCAAAGATATTTTATAATTAATCAACAAATTGTATCGGGGGAGTTATGAAAAGCATTAAAGCGGCCGACATTTTCAATGCGGTAGTTGCTTTGCTTTCGGTTATCATCGGCGGAGATCTGGTGTCGAGTGCCGAAAACAAAACGCTTGGTATCGTTTTCCTTACCGTAGCTGCCGTAATGATTGTATTCCTTGCCTGCGTATTCGGTTATCGCATTTATATATCGGATAAGCAGAAGGGCGAGAGCAGAGAGTTGATACTTCGCGGTGCCAAAAGGCATCTCGAATATCTGATGAAACTGGCGCGCAAGAGCGATAAAGCGGCGTCGGCAGTTAGAAAGAACGCATACGGTGACGATTACTGCAAATACGTACTCGACGGCAAAACCGAGGCTGTCGCCGAGGACAAAACAATATCCGACGCAACGAAACTCGAAAAGCGTGTTGCCGCGGTCGGCATTCAGGAAAAAAGGTTGAGTGCCTTGGGTAGCAGAGAAGTTACCGACGCAATAATCGATTGTATCAAAGACGTCGACAAGGTTATGTTGCAGGTCGAGCAGCCGCATATAAGGTACGAACTCGGCAAATACGTTGCCGCTAACGCTTCCGACGTATGGGATAAGGTCAAAGCGCTTGTGGATATGCAAGGTTGGACGGCTGTACTTATGAGGAAGTACTCCCTGATGGAAAAAGCGCTTGCCGCCGCTTGCGAAACAATCGAACAGATTAAGAAAGAACTGCCGTCGGTGGATGTGGTTTTGAACGGCAATAGTTCCGAAAAAGAGATTCCCGACACGTACAACTGTCTGTTGTACGAAACGAGAATTTATCGCCATTATGCTGCGGCACCCAAATACCGCAGAAACAATCTCGAAAAAGCGTTTGTCAACATAAAAAAAGCAGCGGAGTGTATCGACGAACTGAAAAGGCTTGCCCCCGTACTGTCCGAAAAACAAAATCGGGAAGTTCTGAGGACGGAATACGGAGTGGTTTACGGAATAGCCGAACTCTACTACGACATAGCGCGCGACAAAGCAAAAAAAGGATTGTATTCCGACGCCCGTGCCGCAATAACTAAGGCGCTCGAAAAAACGGATTCAATGTGCGATTCGTTCGGACAGCTTGCAGAACTGGACGCACACCGCGCATTGAAAGTCCGCGTGCTCGAAAACAAAATATTCTTTGTTGTGCGCAATCTGTTCAAAGAAACCGATTGTGACGGAGCGGTTAAAGCGGCGTTCGAAAGGTACAAAGGAAGCGACACTTCCGAGACGGAAAACAGACTTGACGAAAATCTTGATTACGTTCTCGGCGTGCTCAATCACAATATTTACGCCGACGAGGCGATAGAAAGTTATCTGCAACAAAGGATTATGCAGGTATACAAAATTGCAGGCAGCAGAATGGGTATAAAATTCGGCGAGCCGCTGACTCACAAGGAGTAATGATATGAAAGCAGTTATCACTGGCGGAGCAATGGGCATAGGATATGCCGCCGCAAAAGCGTTCAGACAAAAAGGGTATGACGTACTGATTATCGATATATGCGAAAGCGGCGCGGAAAGCGCAAAGGAAATAGGCGCCGATTTTGTCAAATGCGACGTATCGGACGCCGCCGCGGTCAAGGCGACCGCAGAAAGCACGGGAAAAGTCGACGTAGTGGTTTGCAATGCGGCGGTTCAGACCGTGTGCGACTGGGACGAGGTCGATTACGACGATTTTCGTAAAATCATCGACGTCAACCTTTGCGGAGCGTTTTACACTGCGCACGCGTTTTCGCGTTATATGAAAAAAGGCGGCAAAATCGTGTTTGTGACGTCCGTTCACGGTGAAAAACCGCGTCTTGACAAGTTCGCATACGACGCGTCGAAAGCCGCAATCGGCATTATGACCAAAGAATGCGCGCTTGCGCTTGCGCCGAAAGGAATTTCCGTGAACGCAGTTGCTCTCGGTGCGACCTATACACCGATGAACAGCATTTTCGATACGGACAAAAAAGCGGAAAAATCCGCCAGAAAGAAAATACCGTTCGGCAGAATATACACCGCGGAAGAAGCGGCGGAAGTTATCGTTGCCGTTACGGGCAAAACATTCGATTACGTTACGGGTGAAATAATAAACGTAGACGGCGGCAGATCGCTTGTCTGAGGTGCGTATGAAAAATATTTTGTCGGATTGCAACATCGTTGACGTTGAAAACGGTTGCAGGATACTTGAAAAGCGCGATATTTGTTTCGAAAAGGGCAAAATCGTGGAGATAACGGAACATAAAGAGGGCAGGACCGACGGGAAAATCATTTCCGCGAACGGTAAATTCGCCGTGCCCGGACTTATCAATCTGCACGTACATCTTTTCGGTACGGGCGCGCCGAGCAAAGTGTTAAGCGGCGGCAAGGCACAGGAAACGTTGCTCAAATTCGTCAAAACCGCATTGGGCAAAAAGGTGCTGGCAATGCTTGTCGGAAGCGCCGCAAAAACGCAACTCAATTCGGGAGTTACGACTCTTCGTTCGGTCGGCGATTTCTGCAACAGCGATATAGCCGTCAAACGCAAAACCGCAGCGGGTAAAGGTGCCGCGCGCGGTTTGAAAATGGTAGTGTCAGGTCCCGCGATTACGGTTTCGGGCGGTCACGGAGCAGGTACGTTTGCGGTTTATGCCGACGACCCCAAAGAACTCGAAAAACTTGTTGACAGAAACGTTGCCGCTGGGTGCGATTTTATAAAAATTTGTGTCACGGGCGGCGTTATGGACGGAAAACGCGGGGAACCCGGCGAACTCAAAATGTCCGCCGAACAGGTCAAAGCCGTTTGCGACAGAGCACACGCCCACGGAATGAAAGTGGCGGCTCATGCGGAAGGAAAGAAAGGTGTTGACATTTCCGCAATGTACGGCGTCGATACAATCGAGCACGGTGCGGTTATGAACCCCGAAAGTATAGAAGCGTTGAAAGCGCGCAAAGGTGCGGTTGTTGCAACATATTCGCCTGCGTTGCCGAACTGGTTGTTGCCGCCTTCCGTAACAAAACTCAACGAGGACAGCAACTACAACACCAAATTGGTTCTGGACGGAATGAAAGTTTGTTCTCGTCAAGCGTATGACGCGGGAGTTGCGGTCGGTATGGGCACGGATTCGTCTTGTCCTTTCTGCACGCAGTACGATTTCTGGCGTGAGGTCGTGTACTTCCACAAAGTAGGCGGTTTTACCCCCGAACAGTCGTTGCGTGTCGCAACGCTCGGCAATGCAGAAATTTTGGGTATGGACAAAATCACGGGTTCGATTGAAGTCGGAAAATCCGCAGACATAATACTTGTCGATTCAAATCCCGTTGACGACCTCACGGTGCTCCGTAATGTCAGAACGGTGATTGCAAGCGGCAGAGTTATCAGAAAACCGTCCGTAAAACGCAATAAAATGATTGAAGAAGAACTCGACACCATAATGAAAGGGCTGTGATATGAACGACTACGAACTCAATTATTCCGAAAGCATAACCGTAAACGACGAAATTATGAATATCCGTGTGCTTGCGCGCAAATGCGGATTGCCCGTAATGCTGTTTCTGCACGGCGGCCCCGGGGTTTGCGACAGGCATTGGGTCATAGAAAAACAGTCGGAACTTGCCGAAAAATTTACAATGGTGTGTTGGGACCAGCGCGGGTCGGGCAAGAGTTACAACAAGAATATCCGCAAACAGCAGCTGACCGTCGACGACTATGTGGAAGACGTAGAGTTTATGCTGGATTATCTTACAGGCAAATTCGGCGTCCGAAAAGTGGTGCTCGAAGGGCACAGCTGGGGTTCGGTGCTCGGCGTTCTTGCCGCTGTGCGTTATCCTGACAAAATTGCCGCATACATAGGGCAGGGGCAGTTCGTGGACGGCTGGAAAAACGAAGAACTTTCGCACCGTTTCTGCGTGGAAGAAGCACAAAAGGCAGGGGAGAAGAAAACCGCCGAAAAACTCAAAGCAAATTCCCCCGTCAAAGGCGAATATCCTTCGCAGAAAGCAATGATGTTGCAACGCGATTGTCTGGTGCGTTACGGCGGGTCGGACTACAACTACCGCGACGGACTTGTCAAATCCTTGTTGCTCCCTCTTCTCAAAACCAAAGAATACACGCTCGGTGACGTTGCGAAATACGCGCGCGGAGCGCTTTATCTGTCCGATTATCTGTGGGGGCAGGTGGTTAACTACCATTTCGGCGAAACGGTGAAAAAACTCGAAGTACCCGTGATAATCACGCAAGGCAAACACGACTACAACACGCCGTCCGAGCTTGCGAAAGAGTGGTTTGACGCGCTTGACGCGCCGTTCAAAAAATGGATTTGGTTTGAAAATTCCGCGCATTCCCCAATCAAGGAAGAAAGCGAAAAATGGGGTCGGGAAGTGGTCGCGGCTCTTGCCGAAATCGGCATAGGCTGAACAAAAATATTACACGGGTAATTTGTTGCTTTTATTCGGTTGACTGCATAAATTCATAGTGCTAAAATCCTCGTTTGGAATAGGGGTACGGAGTCACTATGGATATCGCAAAACAACTTTCGTCCGTATCGGTTACGCTTGTCAACGACGACAAATACAACCACCGCGACGAAAAACCGTTCAACAGATTTTTGCACAAAGTGGCGGCGTTCTGCAAAAAGAACGTCGTTTTGCTTGTTGCAACCGTTGTCGCCGCGATTTCCTGCATTTTCGTTCCGCCCGACGCCGCTTACGCCGACTACTTTGACTGGAAAACGCTTGTCAGTCTGTTCTGTATGCTGGCAGTCATTGCCGCGCTCAGAAACATTATGTTTTTCCGCATTCTGGCAAGAAACATAATCAAAGTCTTCAAAACCACGCGAGCGTCCATAACCGCGCTTGTTTTCATTACATACGTAGCGTCCATGCTGATTGCAAACGACATGGCGCTGATTACGTTTTTGCCGCTCGGAATATTCGTGCTTGCCGCGGAAGACAAACACAAATATATGCCGTTCACGTTCGTTATGCAGACAATCGCCGCAAACCTCGGCGGTATGATTACGCCTTTCGGCAATCCGCAAAACCTCTATCTTTACAACACTTTCAACATTCCGACGGGTGAATTTTTCAAAATAATGGCGATACCGACCGCGATATCGTTGGTTTTGATTGCGCTTTGCTGCGTTTTCGTCAAAAAAGAACCGCTCGTATGCGAAGAACAGCAGATTGCAAAACTCAACGTCAAACGGGCGGTGGTGTATTTTGCGATGTTTGCATACGCAATCGCGATAGTTTTCCGTGCCGTTCCTTACTGGACGGGTTTGCTTGTAATTCCCGTTCTGCTCGTTATGGACAGAAAAGCCCTGAAAGACGTCGATTATGCGCTTCTGCTCACTTTTATGATGTTCTTCGTTTTTTCGGGCAACTTGTCCAGAATTCCCGCCGTAAGCGAATTTTTCGGCGGTTTGCTTGAAAAAAACACCTTGCTTACGGGCGCGTTCTGCTGTCAGTTCATAAGCAACGTTCCGTCGGCTATACTGCTTTCGGGATTTACGGACACCTACGCTCCGTTGCTTGTTGCCGTCAACATAGGCGGTTGCGGAACGCTGATTTCTTCGCTTGCAAGCCTTATCACGTTCAAACAGTTCTGCGCAATCGAACCGAAAAAAGCAGGGAAGTACCTGGTTGTCTATCACGCAATGAGCTTCGGTTTTCTTGCCGTGCTCATACTTTCGTGCGTGTTTATATACTGATTGATTTGTTCGAAAGAACGGATATTTTAGTCCGATTTGAAAATTCGGTAAATTTCGGAAATTTCCGCAAAGCGGTTTTCAAATGTTGCAAAGTTGCCGAACAACAATTTGCAAATATGCAGTCAAGGTGGACGTGTTCAAATTCAATCACGCGCACTCATAACTACGTGTACTCATAATCGTGCACTCGTCACACGCGTACTCATTATAATCAGTTTAGTATCATCTTGCGCGCATAATGCGCGCATTGCGCACGCCTGCGCGACGCGCAATCAATAATCTTTGCGACCTACGATGTAATCGATGTCTGTGTTGAAATAATCGGCGAGCAGCCAGAGACTGCGAATACTCGGTTCTTTTTTGCCGAGCAACCACGCGCTGATGGTGTTCTGTTTGAGCCCGATTTTCTCGGCAAGTCCGACCTGATTGAGATTGTTTTCCTTCATAAGTTCCTTAATTCTGCTTGCAACCTGAACTTGTATCTGCATATCAAACTCCTTTTGATAATTCTAGCACCTTGGTGCTAGAATGTCAAGTCGCGCCATTGCAATGCGCAGGAGTGGGGTATTCGGGAATTGTCGAAATTCAAAATGTGTCGGGGAAGTATGGTGCCGATGTTGATTTGAGATGTGTTTTCTGCTATAATCTCATTAAACGAACCACGGAGATTTTTATGGCTATAATTGTAAATCCTCCCACGATTGATACGGTTGTGCCCGACGCGAGAAAAAAACATAAGATTTTCGGCATTGCCGTCTATTGTTGCATTGCATTGATTGCGGCGTCTTTTATTAGTTTTGCCGCTGTCGGAATTGCCACCGTCACGACAATGGGAAAAATCAATATGTTTTTTGCGATGATACCGTTTTTCGGGTTTGTGCTAGGGGGCGCTTTGCTCAGCGTTTTCAGCACAAAACGTGCAAGACTTGCGGGACTTGTCAATCTCCTCGACAGAGTTGAAAGCTCCGATTACAGCGTTTTGGTGTCGTTGAGCCCCGTTGCGGAAGCCGCATATATGACGCGCACCGCCGAAACGGTCAAGAAATGCGTTGCGCAGGGGTTGCTGCCCGATTACGAAATCGTTGCCGACGTAGTTGTGGCGAAAAAGTCGATTGCCATGTCCGATGCGGATGCAAAAACCGCGTATGACGATTATATCGCGCTTGCCATGCCGAATGCGGCGTATGTCGATATGGTGAGAGACGAGTCAAAACCCGCGTTTTGTCCTTCGTGCGGCGCGCCGACAGGCGACGGCAGCGGGAAATTCTGTCAGTATTGCGGAGCAAAACTCCGTTCGGAATGAGAAAACAACGATATTCAGAGGAACGGCATACCGAATGTGGTATGCCGTTTTCATAAAACCGCAATATATTTTATTTTCTTTCAAAAACCGCATTCAAATTTTTGACAACGACCGTTAAATGGTGTATTATTTGACTATGCAATTTTCAGGCGGAAATGTATCCATAAAAACGGTATTCCGTTTGCCCGCGAGCGCCTCTCACTACGGCGCGGTGTGCGGTGCGGATTTCTGCCGTGAAATCGGCTGTATAGGATAAACAGGGCAGTTTTGCGTGTGCAAACTGCCTTTTTTTGAACGTTCGGAGGTAGTATGAAAAAGGTTGCCGTAATCATGGGCAGCGACAGCGATTTGCCCGTCGTCAGCAAAGCAATGGACACTCTTGCCGCATTCGGAGTGGAGTACGAAGCGCACGTTTATTCCGCGCACCGCACCCCTCTCGAAGCGAAATCTTTTGCGGAAAACGCCGCCCAAAACGGATTTGGCGTAATCATTGCCGCCGCAGGCAAAGCCGCTCACCTTGCGGGAGCTCTTGCCGCTTCAACGGTACTTCCCGTAATCGGCATCCCCGTGAAAAGTTCCACGCTTGACGGACTTGACGCGCTTCTTTCCACGGTTCAGATGCCCGCAGGCATTCCCGTTGCGACAGTTGCAATCGACGGAGCTGCAAACGCCGCTTTGCTTGCCGTTCAGATACTCGCCGTAAGCGAGCCCGAACTCGCCGCCAAACTTGCGGCAAAACGCGAAGCCGACAAAGCCGCGGTTCTCGAAAAAGACAGACAACTCAACGCAAAGTAAGGTGTGATATGGAAAAATCTTTCAGCGAAAGCTATAAAAGCGCAGGCGTAGACATCACGGCAGGTTACAAAGCCGTCGAACTTATGAAGTCGCATATCGCGCGCACAATGACTAGCGGTGCGTTGTCCGATATAGGCGGTTTCGGCGGACTGTTCGAACTCGACCTTACGGGCATCAAAAAACCCGTTCTGGTCAGCGGCACGGACGGCGTGGGTACGAAACTCAAATATGCGTTTATGCTCGACAAGCACGACACAATCGGTATCGACTGCGTCGCCATGTGCGTCAATGACGTCATCTGCTGCGGAGCGAAACCCCTGTTTTTCCTCGATTACATCGCTTGCGGAAAGAACGTTCCCGAGAAAATAGCCGCAATAGTTTCCGGCGTAGCCGAAGGTTGCGTTCAGTCGGGCGCGTCCCTTATCGGCGGAGAAACAGCCGAAATGCCCGGGTTCTATCCCGTCAACGAATACGACCTCGCGGGATTTGCCGTCGGCGTCGTCGACAAAGACAAGATACTCGACAACAGCAAAATGAAGGCAGGCGACGTTGTCATAGCGTTGCCGTCCAGCGGCGTTCACTCCAACGGTTTTTCTCTCGTCCGCAAGGTTTTTGCCGAAAGCGACCTTACCGCACCCCGTGCGGAGCTCGGCGGAAAATCGCTCGGTGAAACGTTGCTTACCCCTACCAAAATATACGTCAAACCCATGCTCGCGCTTTTCGAGGCTGTCACGGTCAAAGCCGTGTCGCACATTACGGGCGGCGGTTTCTACGAAAATATTCCGCGCAGCATTCCCGCAGGACTGGGGGCGAAAATCCGCAAGTCCGACGTCAGAGTGCTTCCCGTGTTTGACCTTATCGCAAAAGAGGGCGGTGTGCCCGAACGCGATATGTTCAACACCTTTAACATGGGCGTTGGCATGAGCGTCGTTGTGGCGAAAGAAGATGCCGACCGCGCGCTCGAAGTGCTCCGCGCAAACGGAGAAGACGCCTATATCGTCGGCGAGATAATCGAGTCCGACGACAAAGTCGTCATTTGCTGAGGTGACCGTGGAAAGAGTACCCGTTGCAGTTCTGGTGTCAGGTGGTGGAACCAATTTGCAGGCTCTCATCGACGCTGAAAAAAGCGGTATTATAAACTCCGCTCACATTGCACTTGTGGTGTCCAATCACAAAGAAGCCTACGCGTTGCAGCGTGCGGAAAAAGCGGGGATTGCGACATTCGTTGCCGAGAAAAAGGACTTTCCGTCGCAGGAAGCGTTCGAAAACGCGATAATCGGCGCGCTTGACAATGCAGGAATAAGACTTATAGTTCTTGCGGGATTTATGAGCATTCTGTCAGAGAAGTTCACTTCGCGCTATGCCGACCGCATTCTGAACGTTCACCCGTCGCTCATTCCGAAGTTCTGCGGAAAAGGGTTCTACGGACTCAAAGTTCACGAAGCCGTACTCGCGGCAGGTGAAAAAGTCACGGGTGCTACGGTGCATTTCGTCAACGAAATACCCGACGGCGGCGAAATAATTTTCCAAAAGGAAGTTGCCGTACACGAAGGCGACACCCCCGAAATCCTGCAAAGGCGGGTTATGGAAGAGGCGGAATGGAAACTTCTTCCCGCGGCTGTGGAAAAAGTTGCAAAAGATTTGATTTGCGAAAATTAATAACAAGACATTAAAACAAGCGTTCGGTTTCCGAAAACCACGAGCAATCGGAAGCCGCGCACAGAATATTACCGAGGACGATATGAGTATTTACGACGTTGAAAAAATCGGAAAACTGCTGAAAGAAAATTCTTATCCCGGGAGAGGCATTGTTCTCGGGAAAACCAAAGACGGCCGTCACGCGGCGTTTGCCTATTTCATTATGGGCAGAAGCGAAAACAGCCGCAACCGTGTGTTCGTGGAGAAAGAGGACGAACTCACGATTTATCCTTTTGACGAAAGCAAAGTCGAAGACCCGTCCCTTATCATTTATTCTCCCGTGCGCAGAGTCTGGAACAAGTGGGTTGTCACCAACGGCGACCAGACGGACACGGTCGTGGACGGACTTCTTGCAGGGGAGAGTTTCGCACTTGCTCTCGAAAAGAGAGAGTTTGAACCCGACGCACCCAACTATACCCCTCGTATCAGCGGCATAATCGACCTTGACGAAGGGTTCACGTATAAGCTGTCCATTCTGAAAAGCGCCGACGAAAAGGGTTCTGCGTGCAACAGATACTGCTATCGCTACGAACCTCTCGACGGACTCGGACATTTCATTCACACGTACAACTGCGACGGTAACCCCATTCCCACTTTTACGGGCGAACCCAGACGCGTGGCAATTCCCTCCGACATCGACACTTTCGCAAACGAAATCTGGAATTCGCTCAATCCCGACAACAAGGTTTCGCTTTACGTCAGTTTCATCGACCTTGCGACCAAACGTCGTACGTCCAGACTTTTCAACAAAAACGTCAAATAACCATTTGCGACAGGAGAATATATGAAAGAATTCGAGTTGAAATACGGTTGCAACCCCAATCAGAAACCTTCCAGAATTTTTATGCAGGACGGAAGCGACCTGCCCATAGAAATCCTGTGCGGACGTCCCGGATACATCAATTTCCTCGACGCGTTCAACAGCTGGCAGCTTGTCAAGGAAATCAAGGAAGCTACGGGACAGTGTGCCGCAACCTCTTTCAAACACGTCAGCCCCACGTCCGCCGCAATCGGCAAAAAACTCAACGACAAACTTAAAAAGGCGTGTTTTGTCGACGACATCGAAGGACTTGACGACAGCCCCATTGCCTGCGCATACGCAAGAGCACGCGGAACGGACAGAATGTCGTCTTTCGGCGATTGGATTGCATTAAGCGACGAATGCGACGCGACCTGCGCTAGAATAATCGCACGCGAAGTTTCCGACGGTATCATCGCTCCGTCCTATTCTCCCGAAGCTCTCGAAATTCTCAAAACCAAAAGAAAGGGCGCATACAACATCGTTAAAATCGACCCGTCTTACGTGCCGCGGGAAATCGAACGCAAACAGGTTTTCGGCATAACGTTCGAGCAGGGCAGAAACAATTTCGCAATCAACCGCGCGCTGCTTGAAAACGTCGTGACCGAAAAACAAATTCCCGACGACGCGGCAACCGACCTTATAATTGCGCTCATCACGCTCAAATACACTCAATCCAACTCCGTGGCATATGCGGTCGACGGACAGGCAATAGGCGTCGGTGCAGGTCAGCAGTCCAGAATACATTGCACACGTCTTGCGGGACAGAAAGCCGATCTCTGGCAACTACGTCAACACGACAAGGTTCTCGGTTTGCAGTTCGCGAACGGAGTAGGCAGACCCGAAAAGAACAACATCATCGACATTTACCTTTCCGACGACGCGGACGACGTGCTTGCGGAAGGCGAATGGCAGAAGTGGTTTGCCGTAAAACCCGACCTATTTACCCGTGAAGAGAAACGCGCATACCTCGACACAATCAAAGGCGTATCCCTTGCCTCCGACGCGTTCTTCCCATTCGACGACAACGTCGTGCGCGCATACAAGAGCGGTGTTTCGTACATTGCGGAACCGGGCGGCTCTGTGCGTGACGACCTCGTCATCGACACTTGCAACAAACTCGGCATTGCAATGGCGTTTACGGGTATGCGTCTCTTC
This sequence comes from uncultured Eubacteriales bacterium, assembly GCA_900545885.1. Classification (GTDB taxonomy): domain Bacteria; phylum Bacillota; class Clostridia; order Christensenellales; family CAG-917; genus Limadaptatus. The sequence continues at coordinate 183,050 of URAF01000001.1, read as the reverse complement.
CACCATTGAGCCGAAAGTTCGGTAAGGTAGTGTAATCAACATAAAACAAACTTGAAATATACGAAACAGTCGCATAAAGTCTGAAAATGCAACTTGCCGCAAGTTGATAGTATCGAAATGCGGACGGTTGGAAGGTAACTTTGCGACGAAAAATTGTTGGAATCGGTGAAATATGAAAATTCTCGTAGTAGGTTCTGGCGGACGCGAACACGCAATAATCAAGGCGCTTGCAAAGAGCCCGAAATCCGATAAAATTTACGCGCTTCCCGGAAACGGCGGTATTGCCGCACTTGCGGAGTGTGTGCCGATCGGTGCAAAAGATATTCCCGCCATTGTCGATTTCGCGGTGAAGAATTCCGTGGATTATGCCGTTGTCGCTCCCGACGACCCGCTTGTGCTCGGTGCCGTCGACGCCCTTGAAAACGCGGGTATTCCTTGTTTCGGACCGCGCAAGAACGCCGCTATCATCGAAGGAAGCAAAGCGTTTTCCAAAGAACTGATGAAAAAATACGGCATTCCGACCGCCGCATACGAAACGTTCGACGACGCGGACAAAGCGGTTGAGTACGTGCGCTCCCTGAATGAAGGAAACATCGTCGTAAAAGCCGACGGACTTGCGCTCGGAAAAGGCGTTATCATTGCCGCAAACAAACAGGAAGCCGAAGACGCCGTTCTTTCCATGATGCGCGACAAAGCGTTCGGAGAGAGCGGAAGCAAAGTCGTCATCGAAGAGTTCCTGACCGGCCCCGAAGTTTCCGTCTTGTCCTTTACGGACGGCGAAACAGTTGTGCCCATGGTGTCCAGTATGGACCACAAACGTGCGCTTGACGGTGACCGCGGACTCAATACGGGCGGTATGGGTACGGTTGCACCCAACCCCTATTACACTGCGGAAATCGCAAAAGAGTGCATGGACACCATTTTCCTGCCCACCATTCGCGCAATGAAAGCAGAAGGAAGACCGTTCAAGGGATGTTTGTATTTCGGTCTTATGCTCACCGAAAAAGGTCCGAAGGTCATCGAGTACAACTGCCGCTTCGGCGACCCCGAAACACAGGTTGTACTGCCTTTGCTCGAAAGCGACTTGTTGGAAATTATGCTTGCCTGCACGGAAGAAAGACTGTCGCAGGTTGAAGTGAAGTTTGCGGATAAGTCCGCTTGCTGCGTTGTTATGGCGTCGGAAGGTTATCCCGCAAAATATCTAACGGGCTTCGAAATCACTTTTGCCGACGGAGCGGAAAACGACATCTACGTCGCGGGCGCGAAACTCGAAGATGGCAAACTTCTGACTTCGGGCGGACGCGTACTCGGTGTTGTCGCAACCGCACCCGAACTTTCCGAGGCAGTCAAGAAAGCATACGAGAAAGTTGACAAAGTTTCGTTTGCCAACGCGTTTTACAGACACGATATCGGCGCGCGCGCTCTCGCCGCCGCAAAAGAGGAGTGAATATGGTTTACAGAGTATTCGTCGAAAAGAAACCCGAACTCGCAGCAGAAGCACGCGCTTTGTTTGCCGACGCTACGGGAATGCTCGGTATCCGCGGATTGAACAAGGTAAGAGTGGTCAACCGCTACGATGTCGAAGGCGTGGACGGTGAACTGTTCGAATACGCAAAACGCAACATCTTTTCCGAACCGCAGCTTGACGTGGTTTCGGACGAAATCGCAGAAGACGGTGCAGTTGCGGTGTTCGGTGTCGAACCTTTGCCCGGTCAGTTCGACCAGAGAGCAGACTCCGCCGCGCAGTGTATACAGATTGTTTCCTGCAAGGAAAGACCACTTGTCGCAACGGCTAAAATTTATCTTCTGTACGGCGACATAACAAAATCCGACGTCGAAAAGATAAAGAAGTTTGTCATCAACCCCGTCGAATGCCGCGAAGCGGGTTTCGAACTTCCCGCAACGCTCAAAGCCGAATATGCGGTTCCCACGGAAGTGGAAACTTTGAACGGCTTTATTTCTCTCGACGAAAAGGGACTCGGCGATTTCGTAAAGAAATACGGTCTTGCAATGGACGCGGACGACGTGCGTTTCTGCCGCGATTATTTCGCGTCCGAAAAGCGCGAACCCACGCTTACGGAAATCCGTATGATTGACACATACTGGTCCGACCATTGCCGTCATACCACATTCCTTACGACTATTGACGGCGTCAAGTTCGAAGACCCTGCCGCGGAAGCCGCTTGGAATGAATATCTGAAAGGCAGAGAACAGCTCGGCAGAACACATAAGCCCATCAACCTGATGGACATTGCCACCATTGCGGCAAAACAGCTCCGCAAGGAAGGCAAACTCGACAAACTTGACGAGTCCGAAGAAATCAACGCTTGCACGGTCAAAATCAAAGTCGACGTCGACGGAAAAGACGAAGACTGGCTGTTGCTGTTCAAGAACGAAACGCACAATCACCCCACCGAAATCGAACCTTTCGGCGGTGCCGCTACCTGCATAGGCGGCGCAATCCGCGACCCGCTTTCGGGAAGAGCGTATGTTTATTCCGCTATGCGTGTTACGGGTGCGGGCAATCCTTTGAAACCGCTTTCCGAAACAATGAAAGGAAAACTTCCGCAGAAGAAAATCGTGACGACTGCGGCGGCAGGTTACAGTTCTTACGGCAACCAAATCGGTCTTGCAACGGGAATTGTCGACGAAATTTATCACGAAGGATACGTCGCAAAACGACTTGAAATAGGCGCGGTCACCGGCGCGGCACCCGCACGCAACGTAGTGCGCGAATGTCCCGCTCCCGACGACGTCGTCATACTTCTCGGCGGACGCACGGGACGTGACGGTTGCGGCGGAGCGACGGGAAGTTCCAAGGCGCACAGCACGGAGTCCCTTGCGGCTTGCGGGGCGGAAGTCCAGAAGGGTAACGCTCCCGAAGAACGCAAACTCCAACGTCTTTTCCGCAACAGCGAAGCGTCGCTCATTATCAAACGTTGCAACGACTTCGGCGCAGGCGGTGTGTCCGTGGCGATAGGCGAACTTGCCGACGGACTTGAAATCGACCTTAACGCCGTACCCAAGAAATACGAAGGTCTTGACGGCACCGAACTTGCAATCAGCGAATCGCAGGAAAGAATGGCGGTTGTGGTTGCGCCCGAAAACGTAGAGAAGTTCAAAGCGCTTGCATACGCCGAAAATCTCGAAGCAACCGTTGTTGCCAAGGTTACGGAAGAGCGCAGACTGAAAATGAAATGGAACGGCAAAATCATCGTCGATTTGTCGCGCGATTTTCTCAATTCCAACGGTGCCGAAAAGCACACGACGGCAACGGTCGTCGCTCCCGAAAAACTCGGAAAAGCAATACCTTCCGATTTTGCGGAAGGAATGAAAACGCTTGCCGACGACCTCAACGTTTGTTCCAAACGCGGACTGTCCGAACGCTTTGACAGCACAATAGGAGCGGGCACCGTTCTTATGCCTTTCGGCGGCAAAAACCAGCTCACTCCCATACAGTGCATGGTCAACAAGGTTTCCGTCGAAAAAGGCGAAACAAGCACTTGTTCGCTTATGTCTTGGGGCTTTAACCCTTATTTGAGCGAACAGAGCCCCTTCCGCGGAGCCTATACCGCCGTCGTCGAAAGCGTTGCGAAACTCATCTGCGCAGGTGCCCGTTTCGAGGACGTTTATCTCACTTTCCAGGAGTATTTCGAAAAGCCGATGAACCGTCCCGAACGCTGGGGCAAGCCTCTTGCCGCACTTCTCGGCGCGTACAGAGCGCAACGCGACCTCGGTATCGGCGCGATAGGCGGCAAGGACAGTATGAGCGGCACTTTCGAACATATCGACGTACCGCCAACGCTAGTGTCCTTTGCGGTTACGACCGAGAAAAACGAGAATATTCTTTCCAACGATTTCAAAGCCGCGGGACGTCAGGTGCGCATTATCGAATGTCCTTACGGCGAAGACGGATTGCCCGTTGCGGCTCGTTTCCTCGAAAACGCTGACAAGGTTACCGACCTTATGCGTGCGGGTAAAGTCTATGCTGCGTTTACGCCTACCTACGGCGGCGTTGCGGAAGGCGTACTCAAATCCTGCATGGGCAACGGTTTCGGTTTCGCGTTCGACAAAGAACTTACGCTTGACGACATATTCGGATACAAATACGGTGCGTTCGTCATCGAGTGTTCCGACGACGTCAAGGACGGCAGACTTCTCGGCAAAATCACCGAAGAAAAGCAGTTTGTTTACGGCGCGGAAAAAGTTGCGCTCGGCGCGCTTTCGGAAATTTACGAAAACAAACTGGAACCCGTTTTTGCTTGCAACATCAAGCAGGGTAACGGTATCATTGCTCCCGTATCTTATACCGCGGGTTGCAAGGTCAAACCGTCATACCACATTGCAAAACCCCGCGTGCTCATTCCTGTGTTCCCCGGAACCAACTGCGAATACGACAGTGCGAAAGCCATACGCAGAGCAGGTGCCGAACCGGAAATTTTCGTTGTCAACAACCTGACTGCGGATTCTATCGCGGAGTCCGCGCGCGTGTTTGCCGAAAAGACGGCGAATGCGCAGATAGTGTTTATCCCCGGCGGTTTCTCCGGCGGTGACGAACCCGACGGAAGCGGCAAGTTCATCACGTCCTTCTTCCGCAACGCAAGAGTTGCAGACGCCGTGCGCGAACTGCTTGGACACTGCGACGGTCTTATGGCGGGTATCTGCAACGGTTTCCAGGCGCTCATCAAACTCGGACTTGTCACGCACGGCGACATTGTGGACGCCGACGCGGATTATCCGACGCTTACCTATAACACGATTGCACGTCACCAGTCGCGCATAGTAAGAACGAGAATTTGCTCCAACCTTTCTCCGTGGCTTTCTCTCATGAACGTCGGCGACATCGTCAATGTCCCGATTTCGCACGGTGAGGGCAGATTTATCGCTACGGCAGAGTGGCTCAAACGCCTTGTCGACAACGGACAAATTGCAACGCAGTACGTCGACCTCGACGGCAACCCCTCGTCCGACGTTGCGTTCAACCCCAACAACAGCGATATGGCAATCGAAGGCATAACTTCTCCCGACGGCCGCGTGTTCGGCAAGATGGGACACAGCGAACGTATCGACTGCGGACTTTATAAGAACGTGGTCGGCAATTACGACATCAGAATGTTTGATTCGGCAGTACATTACTTCAAATAATCAGGAGGCATTATGGCAAAATATTTCGAAGAACCTTCAAGAACTTTCAGTGAGTTCCTTTTGATACCCGGATATACCGACGAGAATTGTATTCCCGCGAACGTCAGTTTGCGCACACCTCTCGTCAAATTCAATAAAGGCGAGGAGCCTGCGATTTCTCTGAACATTCCGCTCGTTTCCGCCATAATGCAGTCAGTCAGTAACGACACGCTGGCGATTGCGTTGGCACGCGAAGGCGGTATGTCGTTCATCTACGGCTCGCAGTCCGTCGAAAACGAAGCCGCTATGGTCAGACGCGTGAAAAACTACAAGGCGGGTTTTGTCGTGTCCGACTCCAATCTTACTCCCGACAACACGCTTGCGGACGTTCTCGAACTCGTGCAGAGAAAAGGTCACAACACAATCGCAATCACGCACGACGGAAGTTCCAGCGGCAAGTTGCTCGGTATTGTCACAAGCCGTGACTACCGCGTCAGCAGAATGTCGCCCGACCTCAAAGTCAAAGAGTTTATGACCCCTCTCGAAAAACTCGTAACCGCGCCCATCGGCACCAGCCTTGCGGATGCGAACGATATAATCTGGGAACACAAACTCAACACCATTCCCATCGTATCCGACGAAGGAAACCTTATGTACCTCGTATTCAGAAAGGACTATGCACAGCACAAGGAAAATCCTCTCGAACTGCTTGACGGAAGCAAACGTTATATGGTCGGCGCGGGCATCAACACGCTCGACTATGAAAAGAGAGTTCCCGCACTTGTCGAAGCGGGAGCGGACGTGCTTTGCATAGACTCTTCCGAGGGCTATACAATCTGGCAGAAGAGAACGCTCGATTATATCCGCAAAAATTACGGCGACAGCGTGAAAGTCGGCGCAGGCAACGTTGTTGACCGCGACGGATTCATGTTCCTTGCCGAAGCTGGTGCAGACTTTGTGAAAGTAGGTATCGGCGGTGGTTCCATCTGCATTACCCGTGAACAGAAAGGTATCGGCAGAGGACAGGCAAGCGCGCTTATCGAAGTTGCGGCGGCGCGTAACGAATACTTCGAAAAAACTGGCATTTACATTCCGATTTGCTCGGACGGCGGCATTGTTCACGACTACCACATGACCCTTGCGCTCGCAATGGGTGCGGACTTCCTTATGCTCGGTCGTTACTTTGCGCGTTTCGACGAAAGCCCGACAAACAAACTCAACATCAACGGCAACTATGTCAAAGAGTATTGGGGCGAGGGCAGCAACCGCGCACGTAACTGGCAGCGTTACGACCTCGGCGGCAAATCCGGACTCAGTTTCGAAGAAGGCGTCGACAGCTACGTTCCTTATGCGGGACGTCTCAAAGACAATGTCGAAAAGAGCCTTTACAAGGTGCGTTCCACAATGTGCAACTGCGGTGCGATAACCATCAAACAGTTGCAGGAAACCGCGAAGATGACCGTTGTTTCGGCAACAAGCATAACCGAAGGCGGCGCACACGACGTCATTCAGAAGAACACAAGCTACGTGAACAACAGATAACGTCCGATATTCTGCAAGGAAATTCAAAGGAGAAATATGAACATAATCGACGGCAAACTCGTCAGCGCAAAGACGAGAGACGACATAAAAAGACAGGTTGAGGCTTTGCCTCAGGACAAGTGCGGCAAAATCGGGCTTGCGGTTATACTCGTAGGCGACAACCCCGCAAGTCAGGTGTATGTGCGCAACAAAATCAACGGTTGCGGTGAAGTCGGCATTCAGTCCACACTCGTGAAAATGGACGCGAACTCCACGTTCGACGAAGTTCTCGGCAAAATCCGCGAACTCAACGCAGACCCCGACGTAAACGGTATACTTCTTCAACTTCCCGTTCCCAAACATCTCGACGAGGCGGCGTTGCTCCGTGCTATCGACCCTGCAAAAGACGTGGACGGTTGCCATTTCGTTCAGAAGGGCAAACTGTGGGTAGGCGAACCCGAAGTCATTCCTTGCACGCCTTACGGCGTGATGAAGTTGTTCGAGTACTACGGCATTGAACTCGAAGGCAAGAATGCGGTTGTAATCGGACGTTCCAACCTTGTCGGAAAACCGCTTGCTCAACTGCTTCTCGACAAAAACGCAACGGTCACAATCTGCCACAGCCGCACGAAAAATCTCGGTGAAATCACAAGCAAAGCCGACATAGTTTGCGTAGCGATTGGTGTTGCGAAGTTCCTGAAAGCCGATATGGTAAAAGAAGGCGCGGTTGTAATCGACGTAGGTATGGACCGCGACGAAAACGGCAAACTCTGCGGTGACGTGGACTTTGCGGAAGTCGCACCGAAATGTTCCTACATCACTCCCGTTCCCGGCGGCGTCGGACCTATGACGGTCACAATGCTGTTGCAGAATACGGTCAACGTCTACAAGGTTCAGCACGGACTCAAATAAAGTCGGAAAGCGCGCAAATAGCGCGCTTTTTAATTGTTTGCGTTGACTTGTGTGAACACATATGGTACACTTGTAAACAGAGTTTACAAAGTTTCCGTGAGGTATTTATGAAATTCGGCAAAATAGGTCACGTCGGCATAGTCGTAAAAGATTTGCAGGCGGCAAAAGAGCATTACTCCCGTCTTTTCGGCATTAAGAAATGGTATGAGCTTACTTACGATACGCCCCTCGATATGACGTATCGCGGCGAAAAACGCAACTGCAACGTTACGCTTTACTTCGGCGGAAAAGGGCATACAGTCATCGAACTTATTTATCCGCAAGGCGACGAGAACATATACACGACTTTCCTTGCCAATCACGGAGAGGCAATCCACCACATTCAGTACAACGTAAAGAACCTCGACGAGGCAATCAAACACGTTGAAAAAGAGGGACTGAAAGTGTTGCAGGCGGCAACGTTCAAGAGCGCAGGTGCAACGGTCAAGTACGCTTACGTCGGAAAGAGCGAAAACGACGCTGTTTACGAACTTATCGAAACAACTTTGCCTTTCGGTATGAAAAAGGGCGATATGCCGTTCGAAACGCAGCTTGCCGCGCTTACGGGAAACTACAAACGAGTAAAATAACAGCGGTCTTCCGCATTTGATAACGGAGAATATTATGGACTACAAACTTCTTTTCTCGCCTATGAAGATAGGCACTTGCGAAGTCAAAAACAGAATAGTAATGCCGCCTATGATGGTAGGTTTCGGCAGACCCGACGGTTGTCCCACCGAAATGCTGATGGACTACTACGAAGAACGTGCAATCGGCGGAACGGGTCTTATCATCACCGAAATCACGCGCGTCAACGACGTACACGGTGCCAGCGCATTCAACCAGCTTGCAATGTCGCACGACAGCAACATCGAGCCCATGAAAGAACTGGTGAAGCGCATACACCGTCACGACACCAAACTGTTTGTACAGTTGCATCACCCCGGCAGACAGAACGTAGGCCCCATGGTGCACACCGTACCTCTCACCAATGCGGTTTCCAAAGTTTGTAAGTCTTTCCCGAACCTTATCTTCAAACTTGCTCCGAAGTTTGCGGACAAACTTATTGAAAAAAACCTCATTCCCGCATCCGCAGGTCCTTCCAAATGCGAACCCAGCAAGGTTGCGGGCGGACACGTCAGAGGACTGCGTCACCGCGAAGTCAAACAACTCATTCAACAGTTTATCGACGCGGCGGTGCGTTGCCAGAAAGCAGGTGTTGACGGTGTAGAACTCCACGCTGCACACGGTTATCTGCTGCAACAGTTCCTCAGCCCCAACACCAACAGAAGAACGGACGAATACGGCGGAAGTTTCGAGAACAGAGCGCGTTTTGTCGTTGAAATAATTAAGGGTATAAAAGTCGCTTGCGGCAAGGATTATCCCGTCGTCGTACGTCTTGCCGTCGACGAATGCTATGCCAAAATCGGACAACCCGGAAAAGGTTATGCACTCGATACCGGTGTGAAGTACGCGAAGGCGTTTGTTGAGGCAGGTGCCGACGCAATCGACGTTTCATCCGCCGCATACGATACATACAACTATTGGTTGGAACCTACTTCCTTCGAATGCGGTTGGAGAGCCTATATGGCGGAAGCCGTCAAAAAAGAGGTCACGACAGTACCCATTCTTGCCGCAAACCTCATTCGTTCGCCCGAACAGGCGGAAAGCCAGCTCGAAGCGGGAATTCAGGATTTCGTGTGCCTCGGCAGACCTCACATTGCCGACCCGCATTGGGCAAACAAGGTTAAGGAAGGCAGAAGCAACGAAGTCAAACGTTGCATCAACTGCTTGTACTGCATAGAGAGCATGATGGCAAACGCATACCGCGGTCAGCACGGTTGCTGCACGGTCAATCCCACGCTTGGCGAAGAGAAACGTTTTGCCAATCTCCCCAAAGACGGAAACGGCAGAACGGTGGCAATCGTCGGCGCAGGCCCTGCGGGACTTATGGCGGCAGAAATACTCGGACGTCGCGGTTTCAAGCCCGTTGTCTTTGAAAAAGAAAACGAAAGCGGCGGACAGCTTAACCTTGCAGACAAAGGACCTCACAAAGAGAAAATCAAATGGTGTTCCGTTGACCTCGAAACCAACGCTCGCAAGTATGGTGCGGAAATCCGTTTCGGTACGGAAGCGACGGTTGAAGCAGTCACCGCGCTCAATCCTTGCGCAGTCATCGTTGCAACGGGTGCTGTTGCGGTAAGACCCCGTTCCATCAAAGGTACGGACGGCGCAAACGTCTTTACCACGACTCAGGTTCTCGACGGCACCGTAAAATTCGAGAACAAGAAAATCGCCGTTATCGGTACGGGTATGACCGGTCTTGAAACGGGCGAACTTCTCGCACTCGGCGGCAACAAACTTACGTTTGTCGAAATGGCAAAAACGGTTGCTCCCGGAACTTGGTTCCAGCACATCGACGACGCTATGCCCAAACTTCAAAAAGCGGGCGCAACGTTCCGTCTCAATACAAAGCTCGTGTCGATTGACGACAAAGGCGTGGTGGTCGAAGAAGTCAAGACCAAGAAACAGAGCAGAATTGATTGCGACGCGGTCGTCCTTTCTCTCGGTGCGCGTCCCGTCAACGGTTTTGCAAAGGAAATCGAAGGCAAGGTCAAAAACGTGTTTGTCATCGGCGACGCAAACAAAGTTGGCAGAATCGCAAACGCAACCGCCGCGGCGTACGATGTCGCAATGAACAAAATCAAATAGTTTGTCGGTTTCTCCGAACGCAATCTATCAGATAAATAAAACGAAAAGGCTTGCCAAGTTGCAAGCCTTTTTTGTTGGTGTGAAAATATTTGTCAGCAAATTGAAATTTGGATATTTGTTACATTTCTTTTCGTCCAAGCAGATAATCGGAACTTACATTGAAGAAATCCGCAAGTTTTACGATATAGCTTGCTTTCGGTTCGTTCACGCCGCGCTCCCAGTAGTCAACGGCTTTTTGACTTACTCCGATAGAGTTGCCGAGAGTGCTTTGGGATACGCCTTGTTCAAGTCTTAATTCCTTTATCCTTTCTCCAATAACGCTCATACTCACATTTTAGAAGTAATCTTCTTAATATTATTGACAAAGAAGAAATCTTCTTATATCATAATGTCGAGAAAGGAGGCGGATATGAATAGTGATAAATTGTGCAGATATGCAAAGTGTTTCTTTTATGTTTTCTTTTGCCTAGCTTTTATATTTGTGTTTGCAGTTTCGGTTGCATATGCTTCTATGATTGGCGGGTTGGAAGGATTTAAAATGTTTTCTATAATATTTATAGGCGGAGAGGTTGGCGCGTTTTTTAGCTTTTATTTAACTTTGACGCTGGTTTACATACTTGAAGAACATATCAAAATCAGATATTTTTTTCAAACAATAAACATAAAAAGAATAAATGTAACTGACAAAACTAATAGGGTTGACTGACCAGAATAAAGACAAAAGGCGCATCAACGATGCGCCTTTTGTTTTGAGGGTATTTTGATTTGAACGTTGATTACTTTTTGAGGTCGTTGAGGAATTCTTCGATTTTGTCGAGAGCGGTTTTGATTGCTTCGACGGAGTATGCATAGGAAATTCTGATGAAGTCTTTGCCGCTTTCGCCGAATGCGCCGCCGGGTACGACTGCGACGTTCTTTGCTTCAAGCAGGGCGTATGCGAACTGTTCGCCGTCCATTCCCGTGGATTTGACGCAGGGGAAAGCATAGAACGCGCCTCTGGGTTCAAAGCAGGTGAGTCCGAGTGCATTGAGTCTATCGACGAGATATCTTCTTCTTTCGTCGTACTTGGAACGCATATGTTTCACTTCCGCAAAATCGTTTTCGAAAGAATCTTCGAGCGCTGCAAGTGCGGCGTATTGTGCGGCGGTAGGAGCGCACATAATTCCGTATTGGTGAATTTTGTACACAACGTCGATAATCTCTTTGGGTGCGCAGATGTAACCCAATCTCCAACCCGTCATTGCGAATGCTTTGGAGAAGCCACTGAGAACGATTGTGCGTTCACGCATATTGCCGAGAGAGGCTATCGACGTGAATTTCAGTCCGTTGTAGACCAGTTCGCCGTAGATTTCGTCGGAGAAAACGATGAGGTTGTTTTCTTCGATAATCGGAACGAGCGCTTCGAGGTCGCTCTTTTCCATAATGCCGCCCGTGGGATTGTTGGGGAAAGCTATGAGCACGCCCTTGGTTTTGGGGGTGATTGCTTTTTTCAGTTCGTCGGCGGTGAGTTTGAATTCGTCTTCGATGTAGCATTTTACGCTTACGGGGGTTGCGCCGGTCAGCGAAACCAGGGGAGCGTAGCAGACGAAGCAAGGTTCGGGAATGAGAATTTCGTCGCCGGGAGCGCAAATCGCTCTGAATGCCGCATCAATACCTTCGGAAGCACCGACGGTGATTATTATTTCGCTTGCGGGGTCGTAGTGCACGCCGATAAAGCCGTCGAGATACTTGCTGATTGCTTTTCGGAGTTCCATAAGTCCTGCGTTGGCGGTGTACTGGGTTTTGCCTTGCAGTATGCTGTCGATACCGGCCTGACTGAACTTTTGGGGCGTGATAAAGTCGGGTTCGCCGACACCCAGCGATATGCAATCCTTTCTCGTTGCGGCGATTTCAAAGAATTTTCTGATGCCCGAGGGCTTCATATCTCTTGCGACGGGGTTCAAAATTTTGTTGTAATCAATCATACTTCCACCTTACTCCTGCAACTTTTATTGCAAATTATGTAACAATTTTACCATTAATTGATTAACATTTCAACCATTTTTTTGAATTTTTCACAATATGTAGTGTTATAATGTTGCTGACGGTTAAAACAGGGCACTTGCGGCAACAATTTTTTGTATGCGGCTTCAAGGTTATGGCTTGCTTGAACTTGTCGGCATAGTGTGATAATATAAATAATAACGAGGTGTTTTATGAGAAAAATGATTTCGATAATAGGCGACAGCTATATTGAACCCGACGGCGAAAAATACAAAGCCGCTTTCAGCATGGGAAAAGCGCTTGTCGACAACGGATACAGAGTTGCGTCGGGCGGTCTCGGCGGAGTTATGGACGCTGCGTTCAAGGGCGCAAAATCGTCGAAGTTTTACCGTGAAGGCGACACTGTTGCAATTCTTCCCATGTTTGACAGAAAACTTGCGAGCGACGCCGCGGATATAGTGGTCGCAACAGGACTCGACGTGTACAGAAACGTTATCGTAGCCAATTCCGACGCCGTAATAGCCATAGGAGGCGGTGCGGGGACTCTTGCCGAGCTCAGCAACGCATGGCCGCTCAAACGGCTTATGATAGCGTTCAGCAACGTTGACGGGTGGAGCGCAAAGGTTGCCGATACAAGGCTTGACCACCGTATTCGCTATCCGCAAATCGAAGAGGACAGAGTGTTTGGCGTAACAACGGCAGACGAAGCCATCGCGATACTCGAAAAGTATCTAAATCTTTACACCGACACCCATACGGGCATCAAAAAGAACGACTGACAGTCAAAACGGTCAATCAAAAGCAACGGCAAATACCGTTGCTTTTTAATTTTGAAAATGCAATTTATTTGACGTGGAGTTTGCGCTGGTGCAGGATAATTGAGTGTCAATAAAGAAATCCCGACAAAGAAAAAAAGCACAACTTCCGTTGTGCTTCGTTCATGGTCTGGGTGAGAAGATTTGTAGCGCGTGCTATACGCGCGTAATAGCGATTGCAGGGCAATCTGTTTTGCGGACATTGTTCCGCAATGCCCGAATCGCGTAACGTCTTGTCATTGTCTTCTTACCCTGACAAAGAAAAAAGCACAACTTCCGTTGTGCTTCGTTCGTGGTCTGGGTGAGAAGATTTGAACTTCCGGCCTCTTGAACCCCATTCAAGCGCGCTACCAAGCTGCGCCACACCCAGTTGCGGGTAATTCCCGATTGCTGGATTATTATATAGCAACCTGAAAAATTTTGCAACTCTTTTCAGCGGCTTTTTACTCTTTTTCTTTTTTTCTCGTGTAGTAGGTGACGGCGAATATCACGCTGCCTGCCACCATAACCAGAACGGCGAGCACAATTGACACAATTTGTACCGTTGTGAGCCCTTCGAGCTTGACCTGATTTTTGAGTACGTATCCGCTTACACCGTCTACCGTAATGTAGTAATAGTCGCCGTTTTCTTCGAGGATTTCCATTCTGGTGCCGTCGACTACTTCCACGACTACGTCCGAAGTGCTGTCGGGAAGAGAGTAGATGTTGACAACGCCGCCCGCTCTGTCGGCGACGGCTCTGCAATATACCTTTTCTTTTTCGGGTACGATTTCGACGTATTTTTCAAGGTCGGCTCGTTTTGCAAAATATGTTTTGCCGTCATATTCCACGCGTGCCCAAGTGTTGTTGTCAAGTCCTGCCGCTCCGTCGAGTAAGGTCAGCGTAACGTTTTCGCTCATTGAAAGCGTGGTTTCACACATAGGATATGTGGTGAGCGGCGCACCCGCTTTGAGAACGTATTTTTCGTTGACGGGAGTAGGCTCCGCCGCTTGCAGGGCGGTGGTTTCGACATAACCGAATTGACCTTGAGAATAGATGTACGTGTAACCCTCTACGGTTGACGCGTCCTTGAATACGAGAACTTTCGTTTGTGCCGCAAGCGCGCTCAACGTGTCGAAGCGGTCGGGTTGTCCGAACATGTAAGTGTCAGCGGTGACCGACGCGAATTCCATGGCGGGATTGACGCCGAGTACGGGTGCGGGAACGGGTTGGAAAGAGTCTTTGTCTACTGCGCCTACGTCGATTTTGCCGACAAAGCAGGACTCGGACGCAAAGTAAGCGTAAGATCCTTGCAAAGTAAGCGAAACGGGCGCGGGCGAGAGAATGTCGGAGTCAAGGTTGGTGACGGTGTCTTCCGTTACGGAAGAGGGCATATTCTTGTAGGACACGATTTTGTCACTTTCGGGATAAACCGCATAAAGGTTGCCCGCATAGTCAACCGCAATATCCGTTGCCGCGGAGAAATCGCAAGCGCGGAAAGGAAGTTTCTCTTTGCCGTCGGACGTCAGCGTGTAAATTCCCGTACGCGACATAACGTAGATAATTCCGCTGTCTTCGGCGTTTGTCATAGCGACTGCTTCGGAGAGAGTGGCTACGGGCATAAGTGTGCCGCCGACAAGTACGTTAAGCGAGTCGGACGTAAGCACGTAAAGGAATTCGCCGAGGGACAGAATATCGCGGACTTCTGCGGTTACGTTCAGGAGTTTGGTTGCAACGGAACTTTCAACCGAATATACGGCGTGTTCGGACGCAACGTAAAGTCCTTTTGAGGACGCTGTAAGTTTTACGGGTGAGTCGCCGTCTATGGATATATAAGACGTTTCGCCGTTCTTCACGTATGCGATACGGTTGTTCGCCGAGTCTGCGATAATCATGCTGTCTTCGTGGAAAATAACGTCGGTCGGAGTGTCAAGCATACCGTCACCGTCGCCGCGCATGGCAAGCGTTTCGGTGAGTTCGACTGTCAAAGCCTGAAAGTCGTAAGTGTAAACGTCAACTCCGCCGTTGTCATTGGGTACGTACAGTTTGTTGCCGTATGACGCAAAAGGCGATTTGAAAGCGCATTTTACTGCGGGAATATCGAGTGCCGTTCCGTCGGATTTGCGTATTGCGTAAATTTCGGAGTTTTCTCCGATGAACATATATTCGCCGGCGTTGGTAACTCTGTAAGGCGAAAACAGGGTAGGAACGGAAAGCGACGAAGTGCCTTCGTTTACGTTGTAGACAATGTATTCGCGCGAACCGTAATAGCTTGAAAAGATGTAAAGCGTCATATTGTCCGACGCAAAGACGTTTGTGCCTTTGACCGCCTCGTCGGTGACGTTCTCTTTTACGGGTGTAAGATTGCTGTTGTAAACGGTAAGTGCGGAGTCGGATTTTGCGTAAAAATAACGCGAGTCGGACGTTATGTAAGAGATGTTTGCGGGAGTGTCGAGAGTGGCGGGAACAAGTTCGGGCGCAGACGCCGCCATGTCGACTTTGCAGTACTGTTTGGTGTCGTTGCCGTATTCGATAAGCAGGGTTGTGCCCGCAATCCATATGCCCGAAACGTCGGATTTGTCCGCAAGGGAAAGATGGAAACTTTTCGCGCCGACGGCAGTGCCTTTGACGACGATGTTGGATTTTGCGGAATCGAACACGGCGATGTGATATTCGCCTGCCGCAACGTATTGCGCACGGTCGACGGGGAAGAATTCGTCGGTGGGATATTCGGTGTCGAAATTATCGGCAAAAGCGACCCCGCAAGTCAGCGCGAGCGTCAGAAAAAGTATGCAAACAAGAATTGCTGCGAGCGGAAACACTACCGCAAATTTCGACAAAATTTTCATAAAGTTATTATAACTTAAAGCTATTGACTCGTCAACAATATGAATATTTCTTGAAATAGATGGGATTTTATGGTAGAATTATAACAAGGTAAAAGAAATGGCAAACAAAAAGTTCTACTATCACGGAAAAAACACCAACCGTACGGAAAACAACTCCGCGGAAAATACTCAGGCAGTCAAGAAACAGCCGCAGAACAAAAAGGGCGGACAGAATGCCGCAAAACAGCAGAAACCTCAGTCTGCTCCCACGCGTTATCCCAAAGAAAAACTTGCGATAACTCTTTCGGAACTCGGAATAAACGAGAATTTGTCGACGTTGCTCGGCAAAAACAAGATAGCAAATGCGGGTGACCTCGTGCGCAGAACGGAAAAGGATATGTTCCGCATTCAGGGGTTCAACAAAAAAATGTTGTTCGAGTTGCGCGACGCCTTGAAAGCCAAGGGCATGGAATTTGTGCCCGAAGCAAAACCCGTTCATAAGCCTGCGGAAACCGCAGACAATCAACAGGCAGCCGACCAGCGTAAACGCCAGAAATTCGCGACGGCGGAAAACGGCACGAAAGCCGCCGAACAACCGCGCGCACAGCGTGACCGTCAGGCACCGCAACGTGACAGAAAAGAGCGCGACGAGAAGCCTAAAAAGCTCACCGAACCGCTGCCCGTCGAAGAGTGGCGCAAGATACAAAAAAGCGGAAAATGGGGTTTTTACGACGGATTTAAGACGGTAATCCCCGCAATGTACGACGAAGTGTTCTGTTTCAAGGACGGGCTTGCTTCCGTCGAACTCGAAGAAAAGTGCGGTTATATCAACCCCGCAAACGAGATTATCATACCTTTTGAATACGAAACCGCAATGAGTTTTTCCGAAGGGTACGCAAGCGTCGTCAAGGACGGCAAATGCGGTTATATCAACAAACAAAACGAAGTTATAATTCCTTTCATTTACGATGCGGCAACTCCTTTTGAAGATGGTGAAGCCAAGGTAAAGAAAGACGGAAAGTGGGGTACGATATTGCCCGACGGTTCCGTAAAATGGATTTGAAAATCGGGGAAAATCAATGGTCAGAAAGGCGACGGGCATTTCCATAGTTTTGTCTTTCGCCCTGTGTCTTCTACTCACGGTCTGCTTGCTTTTGCCGACACAGGCGGCTTTTGCCGCGCTTCCCGACAGCTATACCGACGCCGTACAAGACGGCGCAGACTGGTATTTCGGCGAGGATTATCTCAACGTTTCCGCACTCAGAGAGCTTGTGAACAGTTGGAAGTCTTCCGCCGATTTTGATTTTTCGGTACTTGAAAACGACCCTGTTGTCATTGCCGTCATTGATACCGGAATAAACGAAACCCACGATATTTTCGGTTCGGTAACTTCGTCCGACGGAACGGTTTACGAAGACGTGCTGTTCAGAGACGCAGACGGCACGCTTATTTGTAAAAACACTATCGACGACAATTCCAATGTTTCGGACGGCGCGGAGAAAGACGGACACGGAACTCACGTGTCGGGTATTATTGCCGCGCTTATTCACGCTCTCGACCTAGAAAAGTATATCAAAATAATGCCTATTAAAGCGGGCGAATACCGTTCGTCGGGAAGTATTTTCGGCGGTAAGGCAAACTATTTTACTGCGGACGACATCAGAGAAGGTATAGAATTCGCGCTTGCAAACGGAGCGGATATAGTCAATATGTCGCTTGCCGCCGATATTTCGTCTATGGGTGCGGCAGATAAATCCGAGTGGGTAAATCTCGTGACGGACGCGGACGCTGAAAAAGCCTTGTTTGTTGCTGCGGCAGGAAATTCGGGTACGGATTCGTCAAAAAAAGAGTATTATCCGGGAGCCAGCCCCAACGTTGTTGGCGTTATGAACCAATCCAAAAACGTCAACGGGAAAAGCACGTTGTATTCTTCCTCCAATTATGGCGCGGCATACGATATTTGCGCGCCCGGTTATAGCGTAATCAGTGCTGACGGTGCGGAAGGTGCAGTCGATACTGGATACAGGGTATTAAGCGGTACAAGTATGTCGTCGCCCGTAGTTGCCTTTGCCGCGGCTCTCCTCGAATTGAAATACACGGCATCGCCCGATGAGGGATTTCCCGTAACCCCCGATAATATTCGCGGCGCGCTCCGAGTACATACTGCGGACTTTATCACCAAGAGCGGCTGCAATTTGCCCGTGCTGGATTTGCCGTCGCTTGTGGGGACGGATTACCGTTACGACGACAAATACGGCGTTTTCGTTTTGCCGAATCAACTTGCCGTAACATCTTCGGCGGACACGGTGTATACGGGAGAAAACGTGGAGCTGTCGCTTTCGACAGTTTTGCCCGAAAACGCGTATGCGGACTTTTTTGTTTATGAATGGACGTATTCCGTCGACGGAAAGTCGTTTACGGCATACGGCAAGCAGATAACAAAAAGTATAGAAGTGTTTACAAATTCCGACCTTGTTTTCAGACTTGACATAAAACTTCCGACCACTCACGAAATAGTCGGCAGTGCGGTGAAAACAGTCAAGGTCGAATACTTTGTACCGTCTGTGTCAAATTCTACCGTCCTATGTGACGCGGAAGTCAATGAGGAAGGCGGTTTCGATTCGGTCTACGGCGAGGGCGTAACGTTCAGTCTTGACAAGGAGAATTACACGTCGCCGAACAGCGTTTACGTGTGGTACGTAAACGGCAAACTTATTTCGCGTTCGCATGAATTCGTTTTCAATCCGCCGACAACGGGAACTTACACTATTACACTCACCGTCGACGGAAACACCGCAGGACGTGCAACTGTTCTCAACGTCTACAAGTTTGACAGAGGCGACACGATGAACGCCGCGGAAATAGCGGGTTATACCGTGCTCGGAGTAACGGCGTTTGCCTTGGTTGTTTTCGCCGTGGTGATGACCGTTAAATACACAAAGAAGAAGATTTCAAAAGAGTAGTATTTACGCAAAACGCACGCAAAAACGCGCCTTTGGGCGCGTTTTCTTTACATTAAAAAGCCGCCCCGAAAGGGCGGTTGCATTTTCGGTTGAAAAATTATTCGGCTTTGAGTGCGTCCAGTGCGCGGCAGAGAGTCGCTTTCTTGCGGGATGCGGTGTTCTTGTGATACACGCCGTCGGATGCAGCTCTGTCGATGATAGAGACGGTCTCGGGAAGCAGTTGTTCGGCAAGTGCGACGTCTTTTGCTTCGATTGCGGCGTTGTATTTCTTAATCGCATTCTTCACGCGGGATTTCTTTGCGACGTTTTCTTCGTTTCTTCTTTTGGAAACCAAGACTCTTTTTTTAGCGGACTTAATATTAGGCATATTCTTCTCCTCGTACTTCGTACTGATTAAATATCTAGGTAATATTATCACATTGTTTGTTTTGTTGCAACTCTTTTGACATTGTTTTTTTGCCAAAAGGGCATAATAAATGCGTGAAAGACTTTGATTTCGTAACCGATATGGCAATAGACGCTCTCGAAAAGCATTCTTTGGCGCAAATGGCGGAAGCAAAGGAGCTCTCTTACGGCATAACGCGGCGCGTCGTCAATTTGAAAAACGCCGAACTTGCAAAAAAAATAGGCAGGGAAAGGGGCGTTTACGTGACCTTCGATTGTCCTGCTTCGTCGCTTGACAAGGAAAGAGCGGTCAGAACATTGCAAAACTACATCGCAAACGCTCTCGTTGAGTGTGTGGGAATAATGGGGCGACGTTCAACCGTGCTTGCCGTGGGGCTCGGAAACGGCGGAATTTCCGCCGACTCATTGGGTACCAAAACCGTGGATATGCTGCGCGTATCGCCGACGGAGGATGCGAAAAGACAGAAAACGAAAAGTCGTCTGTGCGCTTTGGTGACGGGTGTCGAAGGCAAAACGGGCATAAAGACCGCCGACACCGTGGAAGGAATTTGCGACAAACTCCGTGCGTCATGTGTCATTGTGGTGGACTCGCTTGCGACATCGTCGCCCGCTAGGCTCGGGACGTCTTTTCAGATAACCACGGCGGGAATTGCTCCGGGGAGCGGAGTCGGCACGGACAAAGCCAGAATAGACAAAAACACGCTAGGCGTACCCGTCGTGGCGGTCGGTGTTCCTCTTGTGCTTTCCATGCGCACCGTGCTCAAAAATTTTGCGGAAGATTACGCGGAAATATTGGGTTGCGAGGGCAACGAATTCAAACTTCGGGAACTTATGGTAGATAAAGGACTTACGCAACTTGTCGTAGCACCCAAAGAAATAGGGTATTATGCAGAATGCGCGGCGGCGATTGTCGCGGGAGCAATCAACAACGCATTCGGAGAATAGGCAATGGAAATGTAATCCTCAAACAAAGGAACATTTAAGTGCAATGCCGTTTGATTGACAGAGAGTTTATGCAAAATCAAGCCGATGTAAAATGTCGGTTGAAAAGTTTTTACGGAGCGGTGTTTTGTTCGGAAAAATAGCGCGCGGCATAACCCAATTGAAGTTTGTCAAGCAACCATTGATATTTTGCCGTTTCGTTTACGCCCGTGAAAGAAAATCGGACTTTGCTGAGTTCGGAATTGTCTTTTTGCACGCATCTGTCGCACTTGTTTCCGCAACTGCAAAAATTGCAATCCGATTGGTTAGAATGCAGAAAACAACACACTCTGTCAACGGTTCTGCCGTTTCCGTCGTCGGTAAAAGAACAGTTCGTTATGCTTTTTATCAGCTCCGCGTTGTAGATGTAATGCGAGCACCCGAGGAGCACGTTTTTGATGCCTTTGTACGGCAAAAGACTGCGTTCGAGGTATTCTCTCAACGGTTCGGCGTCGTAGCGTGTTTTGCTTTTGAACGCAAGCGAAGCGCGTATTTCCGTTAGTACGGCAAGTTCGCGTGTGTCGGCTACGTGAAATCCTTTTTCCTGCGCTTTAAGTCCGCCGAGCGTAAGAGGTGTGCCCAGAACGAGCGTTTCCGACGGGTCGTAAAGAGAAAGTTCGGGACGGAGAGTAAACGCTTCCTGCGGTTCCGTTGTTACCGACGCCGTGTTGCATCCGAACACCGTTATATCGCAATTTGCGTTCAGGATTTTGCGTGCATTGGCAACCGCCGCATATACTTCTTCCTTGCTTTTGCTGCCGAACGGCATCCGCGCGTTGTCCGCCAGATAGAAAAAAGAGCACCCCGTAAGCCGCGCTCTCAGAAGGGACAGCGTTGTCAGTCCGCCGATGCCGCTGTCGTACACTCCGATAGTTACACCCATATTCACAACATATTCACGTCATACGCCGTATATTCGTTTTTCGCGCGGAAATTTGCCTTTCGGGTAATATTTTGCTTGCGTTGAAAGTTGTTTTATTGTATTATTGTTAAGAAAAATCATTATGAGGTATATATATGAAGACTTTTGCAACTGATTTTATCCGCAACGTCGCTCTTATCGGTCACTCCGGAGAGGGCAAAACCTCTCTCGCCGAAGCGATGCTTTTCGAGACCAAAACCATCGACCGTCTCGGTAAGGTTGATGACGGTTCCGCCACGATGGACTTCGACGACGAAGAAATAAAACGCAAGATATCCATCAGCATGGCACTCGGCTATGCCATTCACAAAGGAACCAAAATCAATATCCTCGACGTTCCCGGTTTCTTCGACTTCGAAGGTGAAATGGTTGCCGCACTCAAAGCCGCCGACAGCGCTATCGTCGTGACCAGCGCGTCCGGTTCTCTTACCGTCGGCACCGAAAAGGCTCTCGAAATGTGCCTGGAAAAATCCGTTCCCGCTTTCATTTTCGTAAACGCGGTCAACAAAGAAAACTCCGACTTCATGGGCACTGTCGACGCAATCACCGCGAAGTACTCCAAAGTCGTTCCTATCGAACTTCCCATTATGGAAGGCGGCAAAATGGTAGGTTATGTCGACGTGTTTACCGGTGAAGGTTTTGCTCTTGACGGCAAGTCTATGGCAGTTCCCGCGGCGCTCGAAGCAAAAGCCGGCGAATACAAAGACAAACTCATGGAAATGGTCGCCGAAACCGACGAAGAACTCATGATGAAGTTCTTTGACGGCGAAGCGTTCACCGCAGAGGAAATTCAGAAGGGCGTTCACGTTGCAATCGCAAACGACACTTTCGTTCCTCTTATGGCAGGCAATGCAACCACTTCCACCAGAGTGGGCGGACTGCTTGACAAAATCGTCGACCTTCTTCCTTCTCCCGCAAAAGCAAAGAAAGCAAAAGCGACCAAAGACGGCGCAGTCATCGAAGTTGCATGCGATTCTTCCGCACCTTTCTCCGCACAAGTCTTCAAATCCATAGTTGACCCGTACGTCGGCAAACTGCTCATTCTCAAAGTCATGAGCGGCAAACTGCAAAGCGGCGACACCGTTTACAACAACACCGCGGAAAAACCCGAAAAAGTCGGTACCATTTACGTTCTCAAAGGCAAGAAGCAGGAACCTGTCGACTTCCTCGAAGCAGGCGACATCGGCGCACTTGCAAAACTCGTTTACACCAACACCAACGACACTTTGTCCGCACCCGACAACAAAATCGATTTCGAGAAAATCGACTTCCCGAAGCCCGTCATCTCTTACGCTGTCAAAGCCGCGAAAGACGAAGAAAAAGTCATTCAGGGACTCATCAAGATGCAGGACGAAGACGCGACCTTCAAGGTTGAGAAGAACATCGAAACGGGTGACGTTCTCATCAGCGGTCTCGGCGAGGCGCAACTTGACATAATGTGCAAACGCGTCAAGAACAAACTCGGTCTGGACATCAGCTGGGTCGAACCTAGAGTTGCATACCGCGAAACCATCAGAAAGACCGCGGAAGCCGAAGGCAAACACAAGAAACAGTCCGGTGGCGCAGGTCAGTACGGCGACGTATTCATCAAGTTCGAACCCGGTGCCGAAGACGGTGAATTCGAATTCGTCGACGCAATCGTTGGCGGCGCAGTTCCTCGTCAGTTCATTCCCGCAGTCGAAAAAGGTCTGCGCGAAGCAATCAAGAAAGGCGTTCTCGCAGGTTACCCCATGGTCAACATCAAAGCAACGCTTTACGACGGAAAATATCACCCCGTCGACAGTAAGGAAATCGCGTTCATCACCGCCGCGAAACTCTCTTATCAGGAAGGTTGCTCCAAGGCGTCTCCTTGCTTCCTCGAACCTATCATGGAAGCAAAAATCACCGTCCCCGACGAATATCTCGGCGATATCCTCGGCGATATGAACAAACGTCGCGGTCGTATTCTCGGAACCGACATCGCAGAAGGCGGCAAGCAGATTATCACGGCGGAAGTTCCTCAGGCTGAAATGTTCCGTTACGCAACCGACCTGCGCAGTATGACTCAGGGCAGAGGCAAGTTCACTATGGAACTTATCCGTTACGACGAAGTGCCCGGAAGCGCAAACGCGAAGATTATCGAAGACGCGAAGAAACGCGAAGAAGAAGCGAAGAAGTAATCGCCCGATAAATCAAACACAACGAAAGCCACCCGAGAGGGTGGCTTTTTTTGCAGTTTGAAAATCGCAAGTAAATTATCTTGATTATCTAAATCAGCTAATCGGCTAAATCCTATAAATTGGTTAAATCAGTTCTTGCCGACGAGTTGGGGAATTTCGCGTTCGATGAGCAGACCGAAACGGAGGTCGACTTTTTCGGCAAGGGAAACTTCTATGCAGGATTTGCAGAAGTCGACTGCTGCTTGCGCGGCTTTTTCCATGGTCATTCCGCTGAGAAGTTTGCCGATGAATGCGGAGGACAGGCAGTCGCCCGCGCCGTGAATGTATGCGGGGAAGTGTTCGTTCATCTGGAAGGAAATCTTGTCGCCGTTGAGCGTAGCCGTGCCTTGTTTGCCGTCCATGACTATTCCCGACAGCAGTATCTTCTTATAGCCGTTGTGGCGCAGTATGTTGAGTATCATTCGCGCGTTGGCTTCGTTGGGTTCGAGATACATGTCAAGTCCCGCAAGCATTCTGCATTCGGTGAAGTTTGGCATGACGATGTCCGCAAGGCGGCAGAGTTCGAAAATTCTGTCACGGTATTTGTCGTCGAAGATTTTGTACAGACTGCCGTTTTCCGCCATAGCGGGGTCGATTGCAATCAAAGCGCCTTTGGATTTCATATCCTTTGCGATTTGGATTGTGGCTTCGACCGTGTCCATAGAGCCGAGAAATCCCGTGTAAAGGCAATCGAATTTGATGCCGAGTTTGTTCCAATGCTCGTACGAAGGGAGCATGTTGGAATACAAGTCGGTGAAAGTAAAACCTTCGATGCCGTAAGTCTGCGTGGAAAGCAGCGCGGTGGGAAGACCTACTGCGTCGTGTCCGCAAGCGCAGAGAATGGGAAGAGCCGCCGTAAGAGAACAGCGACCGACGGAAGAGTAGTCCTGAATAGTCAAAATTCTTTTATCCATACCAATATTTTAACACACGTGTATGGATTAATCAATACCAAAGGTGTAAGGATTTGTGAAAAAAGTGTATAAAAGCAAGGCAAAACGTCGAGCCGCAATGATTGACAAGGACGGCAATTATTTTCCTTGCAAAAAGCGGGATTTGGTGATATACTACAAAGGCTACGCTAGACGGGGAGCCGGCGGTGCCCTGTAAACTGCAATCCGCCATAGCAGTGTCGAGCGCCGACCGAGGCTTTTCTTATGGAAGGCCGCGCCGTATAAGGAGCGTTGATAGCAAGGTCCCGTGCAACTGCATACTGTGAACCGTGTCAGGGCTTGACCGCAGCAGCACTAAGCAGGCGTTGCCGTGTGCCACGGGGAAACTTTGAAGGAGCCACCTGTACGGTTTCCGCTTCGGTTTGAACTGTCGGAGTCGGTGCGTAGCAATCAAAACGCCGTGCGAAAAGCGCGGCGTTTTGATTTTGCGAAAATGCGTATTTTTCAGTCATTGTCAGCAATTTTCTTTGAAATTTACAGTGAAATGCATCTGAAAAATTGCGCGCAGATTTCTAAGAAATTTACGCGGAAATTTGTCTTATATTTTTATGTTGTTGTAGTGAAAATTTAATCTGCCATCGCCACCGCGATGTCATTTTTTTTCGCTTCGATTGTGCAAACGAAAGGCATTGAAATATTGTAGTCCGAATGATTGTTAAAATATGAAAAAGCAGAAGTGACAACTAAAAAGAGCAACCGAAAGGCAGCTGGAAAAAGTTTCACAAAAAAAACACGGGTTTGACGCAATCCCGTGTTTTTTAGTCTAATTTGTGTATTTCAAGTTTTGTTTATGTCGTTTACAACGAATTTCCGCATCGTGCGAATTTTTACTGAAACCGATAGCAGAGCCAGTTGGTAAGAACGATTGGTCGGGCTACTTGACGTCGCGTTTCAGGGTGGGGATAAGTCCAGCAACCGTGAACAGCACGCTCCACATTGCGGCGCCGCCGAGTGCAAGTCCGATGTCTGCGGATTTCATTGAACCGATAGACGCTACGGCACTCATGCAGTAGTAGGGGTTGAGGTACATATAACGGAAACTTTCCGCAGTTGCGCCAGCGGTCATTCCGAGTGCCGCCTGAACTATTGTCACCAGCACGGAACCTATTACTATGTGCATTGCAAGCAATATGCCCACGTTGCCGGCTTTGGAACGGACAAGGAAGGATATCGCCGTGTAAATCGACGTGGCGGTCAGCGCAAGTAAAATATATGCGCCGAAGGCTTTGGACAGACTTGCCGAGTAGGTCGAGAAAAACGCGTCGGACATTCCCATTCCGAGTGCCGCGATAAAGCAGGCAAGGAAGGAAAAGAGTGTGTAGAACAGAACGACCGCAAACGAAACCGTGAATTTCGAGAAATAAATTTCCGCTTTGTTTACGCCGCGTCCGATGTACAGACGCATTGTTCCGCCGGAAAACTCCGCGCCGATGAAGATTGCGATTATAATCGGCGTCAGGAAGTAAACGCCTGCGGCGTTGGGAGCTCCCGAAAGCACCATAAACGCAATTGAATTCTTGATTTCATCGGGATTGATTTCTTCTACGCCTTGGTTGAAATCTGCATTCAGTATGAACTCGGACAGCGCATTTTGCGCAAGTGCGACAATGAGCACCATAAGCACGGTTATGCCGAGTCCGATGTACAGACTTTTCATGTGAAGAAGTCTGTAAAAGTCCGAACTTACCTGATTGAAATATCTTTTCAGAGCGTTCATCTTGCGTCCTCCTGCATTATTGCGATAAACGCCTCTTCGGTGTCGCCTTGTTCCACCGTGAGTTGAAGGACGGGAATGCCCGCTTTGATGAGTATTTCCGTGACGGCTGCAAGTTCGTCTGCCGATTTGTAGACTTCGACGGTGCCGTTCTGTTTGACGGAAAATTCCTCGGGTGAATAGGCTTGCGAGAGTACTTGCATTGCTTTTGCCGTGTCGGCTACAACGGCTTTGATGTGCGGGCGGGACATTGATTGCAGTTCTTCGCCGCGGATTTCGCGCACGAGTTTGCCGTCTTTCATAATTCCGTACGCCGTTGCGACTTTGCCGAGTTCGCCGAGCAGGTGCGACGAGATTATGACCGTGACGCCGCGTTCTTCGTTGAGTTTGCGTATCTGTTCGCGCATTTGCAGAATGCCCGTCGGGTCGAGTCCGTTCAGTGGTTCGTCGAGGAAAAGAATTTCGGGGTCGTCGATAAGCGCGACCGCTATTGCAAGTCGCTGTTTCATTCCGAGCGAGAAATTCTTGACTTTTTTCTTGTCTTTGGGGTCTAAACCTACGAAAGAGAGCAGTTCTTCGGCTTTGTTTTTGTCGAAACAACCCATAGAAAGCGCAACCGTTTTGACGTTGTCGTATGCCGTCATTGCAGGGTAGAATGCGGGTTGTTCGATGAGCGCGCCGATTTTTCTGCGTTCGCGGGAGAGTTCGGAGGGAGAGGATTTGCCGTTCAATTCCACGTTTCCGCGGGTAGATGTGGCAATTCCGAGTATCATTCTTATGAGCGTTGTTTTGCCCGCGCCGTTTTTGCCGATAAGTCCGTAAATTTCGCCGCGTCCGACGCTCATCGATACGTCGGAAACTCTTTCCGCTCCGCCGTATACTTTGGTCAGGTTGTTCGTGCGTATAGCACATTCAAAAATTTTGTTTTCCATACAGACACAATATATTATAGGCACTCACGTGTCAACAATTCCGCAAGATTATGGAAAAATAAAAGAAGCGCAACCTGCGCTTCCTGTGGAGCGGGCGATGAGAATCGAACTCACAACCGCAGCTTGGGAAGCTGCTGTTTTGCCACTAAACTACGCCCGCAAAACGTGATTATATTATCATATGCCGCGCCGTCCGTCAACTTTACGTCGGAATTTTTGCAGCCTTCGCGCAATTATGTCAATTCGGTTGATTTTTCGGCGATAGTACTATATAATTTTTATAATTTTGTGATTACTCTTAAAAGAAGGTATCGAAATGTACAAACCTGTTGACACAAATCTCAACTTCGTCGAACGTGAAAAAGAGGTTCTCGCTTTCTGGAAAGAAAACGAAATCTTCGAAAAAAGCGTCGAAAAAAACAAGGGCGGCGAATGCTTCAATTTCTACGACGGCCCTCCCACAGCGAACGGCAAACCTCACATCGGTCACATTCTTACCCGCGTTATGAAAGACATCATTCCGCGCTATAAGACCATGAAAGGGTACTACGTCCGCAGAAAAGCGGGCTGGGATACTCACGGTCTGCCCGTGGAACTCGAAGTCGAAAAACAACTCGGCATCGACGGCAAACAGGAAATCGAAAAGTACGGTATCGAGCCTTTTATCAAAAAGTGCAAAGAGTCCGTATGGAAATACAAACACAAATGGGAAGTCATGTCCGACCGTATCGGTTACTGGGCGGATATGAAAAATCCTTACATCACCTACGACGACAACTATATCGAGTCCGTCTGGTGGTCTCTCAAACAGATTGCGGACAAAGGACTCCTTTACAAAGGCTACAAAATCGTGCCTTACTGCCCCCGTTGCGGAACGGCGCTTTCTTCTCACGAAGTCGCGCAGGGCTATAAGGACGTCGAAGAAAAGTCCGTATTCATCAAGTTCGCAGTCAAAGGCAGACCCGGAGTGTTCTTCCTTGCGTGGACGACGACCCCTTGGACCTTGCCCAGCAACGTCGCGCTCTGCGTAAACCCCAAAGAAGACTACGTTGAAATCAAAGTCGGAGACGAAACTTACATTATGGCGGACGCGCTTGTCGGAAGTCTTTTCGAAGAAGGACAGTACGAAAAACTTTCCGTCAAGAAAGGCAAAGATTACGAGTACACCGAATACGAACCGCTGTTTGACTACAACACCGGCGCGAAAGAAAAAGCATATTACGTGACTTGCGACGGTTACGTCACGCTCACCGACGGCACGGGCGTCGTTCATATCGCACCCGCATTCGGCGAGGACGACAGCAACGTCGGCAAACGCTACGGACTGCCTTTCGTTCAGATGGTTGACAGCCGCGGCAAATTCGTAAAAGAAGCATACGATCTCGTTGACGTTTTTGCAAAAGACGCCGACAAGATGATTGTCGAAAAACTCCGTGAACAGGGCAAACTTTTCAAGGAACTCATGTTCACGCACAGCTATCCTTTCTGCTGGAGATGCGACACTCCTTTGCTTTACTATGCAAGAAGTTCGTGGTTTATCAAGGTTACGGCGGTCAAAGAGCAACTGCTTGCTTCCAACGCTTCCGTAAACTGGATGCCTCCGACAATCGGAACGGGCAGAATGGGCAACTTCCTCGAAAACGTCATCGACTGGGGTATTTCCCGTGAAAGATACTGGGGAACTCCGCTGCCTATCTGGGTTTGCAACAAGTGCGGCAAAGTGCACGTTGTGGGTTCTCGCGAAGAACTCCGCAAACTCGGCGGACTCGACCACGACATCGAACTTCACCGTCCGTACATCGACGAAGTGAAATGGCAGTGCGAATGCGGCGGCGAAATGGTCAGAACGCCCGAAGTTCTCGACTGCTGGTACGACAGCGGTTCTATGCCTTTTGCACAGTGGCATTATCCTTTCGAGAACAAAGACATCTTCGAAAGCACGTTCCCAGCGGACTTCATTTCCGAAGCTGTCGACCAGACGCGCGGTTGGTTCTACACTTTGCTTGCGGTGTCCACGACTCTGTTCGGCAAATCGCCTTTCCGCAACTGTATCGTTCTCGGACACGTCAACGACAAGGACGGTATCAAGATGAGCAAACACAAAGGCAACGTCGTCGAACCGTTCACCGTTCTCGACAAACAGGGCGCAGACGCAACCAGATGGTATTTCTACACGGCATCCGCTCCTTGGCTGCCTTCGAGATTTTCGGCGGAAAACGTCAGCGAAGCGCAACGCAAGTTCATGGGTACGCTGTGGAACACTTACGCGTTCTTCGTGCTTTATGCCGAAATCGACAAGTTCAATCCCACCGAACACAAACTCGAAGACTGCAAACTCACCGTTATGGACAAATGGATTCTTAGCGGTCTGAACAGCCTTATCAAGTTCGTCGACGAAGGGCTGAACGAATACAAAATCACGGAAACTTCCCGTGCAATCGGCGAATTCGTCGACAACCTGTCCAACTGGTACGTCCGCCGTTGCCGTGACCGTTTCTGGGGCAGTGATATGACCGAAAACAAGGAAGCGGCGTACGTCACGCTTTACACCGTGCTGTCGACGCTGAGCAAAGTCATCGCTCCTTACGTTCCTTTCCTTGCGGAAAACATGTATCAGAACCTTGTCGCAAACTTCGACAAGAACGCGCCTCTCAGCGTACATCTGTGCGATTTCCCCGTTGCGGACGAGAGCAGAATTGACCCCGAACTCGAAAGCGGCATGAACGACGTTCTCAAAACCGTCGTACTGGGCAGAGCTGCACGTAACAAAGCCAACATCAAGAACCGTCAGCCCCTCAAACGCTTGATTTACAACGGCAAAAAGGAACTGTCGCCCGAACTCAAAGCGCTTGTCGAAGACGAACTCAACGTCAAGGAAGTCGACATTTCCGCAGACAGTGCGAAGTACATCAGCTACGAGCTCAAACCCCAACTCAAAACTCTGGGACCCAAATACGGCGCGTTGCTCGGCAAAATCAGAGCGCTGCTCGCCGAAAAATCCGACGAAATCGCGGCAACCGTCAAGAGCGGCAAGACATATGTTGCCGAACTCGACGGCAAGACCGTTGAACTTGCGGAAGAAGACCTGCTCATTTCCGTCAAGAACAAGGAAGGTTTCTCCTCCGAAAGCGACGGCGAAACCACGGTCGTACTTGACACCGAACTCAACGACGAACTCATTTACGAGGGCGCAGAAAGAGAAATCGTCAGCAAAATTCAAACGATGAGAAAGGAAGCGGGCTTCGAGGTCGTCGACCACATTTCCGTGGCGTACAAAGCCGAAGGCGTGGCAAAATCCGTGTTCGAAAAGGGCACCTACAAAGCCGACGTTCTGTGCGACGCAGACGGCAACGACTTTGACGGATACACCAAAGAATGGGATATCAACGGCGACAAAGTCACCATTTCCATCAAGAAAATCTGACGTGATATGAGAGTAGCACCCGATTGGAAAGATTACCGCGTAATTGCGACGGGCGACGGCGAAAAGCTGGAAAAGTGGGGGGAGTACACTTTGCTCCGTCCCGACCCGCAGGTCATATGGCATGCCGCAAAACCCCTGCGCAATTACAAAGGTATCGACGCCGTATACGAGCGCAGTTCCACGGGTGGCGGAAGATGGAAGTATTACGGCAACGTTCCCGAAGATTTCGTCATCGGCTGGCGCGGCTTGAAATTCAAACTCAAGCTCATGGGGTTCAAACACACGGGGCTTTTCCCCGAACAGGCGGTCAACTGGGACAGAATGTCGCAGCTCATAAAAGGCGCGAACCGTGAAATCAACGTTCTCAATCTGTTCGGATACACGGGAGCGGCGTCGGTTGCGTGTCTTGCCGCAGGCGCGAAGGTGTGTCACGTTGACAGTGCGAAAGCAATGGTCGAACGTGCGGGCGAAAATGTGCGTCTGAGCGGACTCGACAATTCGGGAATGCGTTATATAATCGACGACTGTTTCAAGTTTTCGCAACGCGAAATCCGCAGGGGTAAAAAGTACGACGCAGTCATACTCGACCCGCCGAGTTTCGGAAGAGGACCCAACGGCGAAAAGTGGAAAATCGAAGAGGGAATAAGCGAGCTAGTCGAACTTGTTGCCAAACTGCTTTCGGACAATCCGCTGTTTGTTTGCCTCAATTCCTACACCACGGGATTGCAGCCCACTGTCATGGCGAATATACTGAAACTGTGTCTTCCCGATACGGCGGTTATCGACGCCGACGAAATAGGACTTGCGACCGACGAAGGGTTGGTGCTGCCGCAAGGTTGCACTGCGTTCGCCACCTTCCGCAAACAATAACAAAAGAACAACAAAAGGCAGAAAAGGCGTTTTATTGCGCCAAAGTATCTGCATAAAAGTGAGATATGGATTACAAAGACATTGAAATCATCTACGAAGACAATCACATTCTGGTTGTCGTGAAGCCGTACAACGTTCCCGTACAGTCCGACGAGTCGGGCGACCCCGATATGCTTACCATGCTCAAAAAGTATCTCGTCGAAACTTACAACAAACCCGGCGATGCTTATCTCGGACTCGTTCACCGTCTTGACCGTCCTACGGGCGGCGTCATGGTGTTTGCAAAGACGTCCAAAGCCGCCGCGCGTCTGTCGGAAGCCATTCGCAACGGCGAAGTGGAGAAGAAATATCTCACCGTAGTCGAGGGCGCGCCGCGTTTCAAGGCGGACAAACTCCGTTGCTATCTCAAAAAGTTCCCCGAGCAGAACCTCGTCAAAATGGTTCCCGCGCTCACGGAAGGCGCAAAGTATGCCGAACTCGACTACAAACAACTCGCTTACGACAAAGCCAACAACGTCGCTCTGTTGCTTGTAAACCTCATTACGGGCAGAGGACATCAAATCAGAGTTCAGATGGCCGCAAACGGTACGCCTATCCTCGGTGACGGCAAGTACGGCCGCGGCGAACGGCTTAAACTCCCGCTATGCTTGTGGGCAACCGAACTCAGGTTCGCCCACCCCGTCGGCGGCAAACAAATGGTATTTCGGGTGTATCCGCCCGACGCTGTTCCTTGGAACCTTTTTGACATAGAACAGTATCTCGGTATCAACATCAAGAACACATAACAGGAGTTTTATGCAGATTATAGAAAAAACTGTCGGACAAGTCATCAACGGACTTGCACGTGAAATCCCCGACAACATAGCAGTCAAATATACAACAAGAGATTATTGCCGCACCTGGCGCGAATTCGACGAAGAAACAGACAAAGTCGCAAAAGGTCTTATGTCCCTCGGCGTTCAGAAGGGTGACAAAGTCGCAATCTGGGCGACGAATATCCCCGAATGGTTGCTTACGCTTTTCGGAGCGGTAAAGTGCGGCGCAATTCTCGTAACCGTCAACACCAACTATAAAGTTTTCGAACTCGAATATCTGCTCACGCAATCCGACACCAAAGTGTTGGTTATGATGGGCGGTTTCAAGGACAGCAACTATGTTGACATAGTCAACAACCTCATTCCCGAACTCAAAAACGCAAAGGACGGCAAGGTTTCGCACCCGTCGCTTCCTTTTCTCGAAAGAATTGTCTTTGCAGGCGACCATACCCCCGACGGTATGATGAACTTTGCAAAACTCATCAAACTCGGCGAAGAGTTCGACGACGCGGAATTCAGAAAGAGAGAGCAGTCCCTCGACCCTCACGAAGTCATCAACATGCAGTACACTTCGGGTACGACAGGTTTCCCGAAAGGCGTTATGCTGACGCACTATAATATTGTTAATAACGGCAAAACCATCGGCGACGGTATGGCGTTCACGAACAAGGACAAACTGTGCATCTGCGTGCCTTTCTTCCATTGCTTCGGTCTGGTGCTTGCCGTTATGGCTTGCATTACGCACGGCACGAGTATGGTCCCTGTTGAAGCGTACAGCCCCGTTCCCGTTATGAACGCGATTTCAACGGAGAAGTGCACGGCGGTTCACGGCGTTCCCACGATGTTCATCGCAATGCTCGAAAACCCCAATTTCGACCAGTTCGACTTCTCTTCGCTGCGTACGGGCATTATGGCTGGTTCGCCTTGTCCTATCGAAGTCATGAAAAAGGTCGTTGAAAAAATGAATATGCGCGATATAGTCATCGTTTTCGGTCAGACCGAAGCCTCGCCCGGCTGCACGATGACCACGACCACGGACTCTCTCGAAAAACGTGTTGCGACAGTCGGCAGAGCATTCCCCGGCGTCGAATGCAAAATCATCGACCCCGAAACCAATCAGGAAGTCCCCGTCGGCACTCCCGGCGAATTCGTCGCGCGCGGATACAATATAATGAAAGGGTACTACAAGATGCCCGAAGCCACCAAACAGGCTATCGACAAGGACGGTTGGCTCCATACGGGCGACCTCTGCACGGTTGACGAAGAAGGATATTACAAAGTCGTCGGACGTATCAAGGATATGATTATCCGCGGCGGCGAAAACATCTATCCCAAAGAACTCGAAGAG
Source organism: uncultured Eubacteriales bacterium (assembly GCA_900545885.1). Lineage (GTDB taxonomy): Bacteria > Bacillota > Clostridia > Christensenellales > CAG-917 > Limadaptatus. The sequence continues at coordinate 149,612 of URAF01000001.1, read as the reverse complement.
TTCCTCTATACATGCGACAAAATCAGCGACGTTCAGGTCATCGGCGTACCCAGCAAACAGTACGGCGAAGAAGTTATGGCGTGCATTATCCTGAAACAGGGCGAAACCATGACCGAACAGGAAGTCAAAGACCTCGTAAAAGCAAATATGGCGCGTCATAAAGTGCCGAGTTACGTGCGTTTTATGGAGTCCTTCCCCGTAACCGCAAGCGGCAAAATCCAGAAATTCAAACTCCGCGAAGAAGCAATCGAAATTCTCAAACTTCAAGACGCGGCGAACATCGAAACGGCATAAGGAGGTAATTATGAAACTGTGTTTTTCAACGATAGGTTGTCCCGACTGGCGTTTTGCGGACATAGTGTCCGCGGCAAAAGACCTCGGATATTCCGCAATCGAAATCCGCGGTATCGAAGGCGAAATCTATGCGCCTGCAATCAAGGAACTGACGGACGATTTTGCAAAGACAAAACAACTGCTTGACGATACGGGCATAAAAATCTCCATGCTGACGTCGGGTGCCGCACTTGCCGACCATTCGCGCAAAGGCGCAAGCGTCGACGAAGCAAAGGCCTATATCGACCTCGCGGCGAAAGTCGGGGCGGAATTCGTCAGAGTCATGTCCACCGACAAGCCCTATTTCGACGGCGGCGACATCGAACTTTGCGCAAGACAGTATCAGCAAGTAGTGGATTACGCAAAGGGCAGCGGCGTTACTCCGCTTATGGAAACCAACGGACTTTTCGTCGACACCAAGCAACTTGCGGATTTCCTCGACGCAACATCGGGTAACTGCGGAGCACTTTGGGACGTACATCATCCCTACCGTTTCAACGACGAGAGCATTGCGACAACGGTCGGAAACCTCGGCGGCAAAATCAAGTATGTCCACTTGAAAGACAGCGTCATCGAAAAAGGCAAAGTCGCATACAGAATGATGGGTTACGGCGACGTCCCCGTCAAAGAAGCAATCGAAACCCTGCGTTTCAACGAATACGACGGATATTACACTTTCGAGTGGGTCAAGCGTTGGAACAAAGAACTCGAAGACGCGGGCATAGTGTTTGCAAATTACGCAAGCTATATGAAACGCTTCTGATTGCAAGCGGCATTTGATTTCAAGAGAATGCACGCGGTTGCGGAAAATCGCAAGCGACTGCCGATGACGCTATTTTAAAGCACGTCGCGCGATAATCGCGACAATTTCCGTGGCAAATTTGCTGACACATCAAGTTTGCACGAACAAACTTTACGTTATACGCGAAAAACGCACAGCCGACCTTCCGGTCGGCTTTTTCGTTGCCGCTTTTCGCTTTGAGAAAGCCTTTTTTGTATTGCTAAATCATATTCGGTGTTCCAAAGGTGCGTCAATTGATGATGTTTCCGTCCGCCGTATTATTTATAGTGTTGACTATGTACTATTTCTGACTTTTTGCGGCAAAGTAGGGCGAGTCGTCCAGCCTTTCCGATATGGCTTTTATCTGCGGGACGGTGCAGTATTCTTCCGCGAAAAGTTCTTCCGTCATTCCCTGACGTCGAAGAGCGCAGGCAAAACTTTCCTGCGCTCTGTCAAACCGTCTGAAAACCGTTCGCAACGATATATTTTCCGTTTCCGCCGTTTCCTGAAAGGTTTTGTTTTCTATGAACCTTGCGGTCAGCACTCTTTTTTCGGGTTCGTCGACGAGGTTGAGCGCTGCCGAAACCATGAGATGCAGATTGGCGGTTTTTCGCTTTCGTTCGTTGATTTCAATCATTTCTTTCACCAATTTTTCGGTGGACACGCCGTTTTTGAGATGAATACTGCGAAAAGTGGATTTAAGGCGCGAATTAAATGCAAAATCGAGTTCTTCCTGAATTTTCGGCAACGCAGAAAAAGCAACAAGCACTGTGTTGCTCCAATTTTTGTTCATTTGTGGACCTCCGAGATTTGTGGGGATTGACGCGGAAAGAATATTATCCGCACTTTAATATAAGCAAGGTTTTATGTCAGAAAATATTGAAAAAAATCATTGAAAATAAATATGCGAATATAAATGCGCTTATGCATTGAACGGACTTGCGTACGAAGAGCGAACCGAACCCGATTTTGCATTGCGAAAGGAAGGTGAAACTCTGTATCATAACGGACAATCCGCCGAAAGAAACTATACCTGCTGTCGCGGCAATAGATAGGGGAGTATAGGGTATTGTCGACGCCTGAATGCTCCCTCTTGTGACTTCGACAGACCCGTAAATCAGAGTCATTACAAAGTTTGCCGCAGTAGGCGGAAGATTGCCGAGTACAAGCCCTTGCAATCCCGTGAGATTTATTGCGTCGATGAGCATATTTCCGATTACGATGTAGCCGCCGACGGCAAGCATTGAAAGCGTCGACGAGGTTATGGCTTTCTGCAACAGGTTTTCCATTTCGGGAGAGGAAAGACATGCGACGGTGCGGTCGGGTTTCTTTCTTCCTCTGAAAATAAGTCCTGTTGTCAGCGCGCCTAGATAGTGCGACAGCATAACGATTATGCCGAAGATTTCGTTGTGAAATATTGCAGTCCCTATCGTTCCCAGCATGAAAACGGGACCCGACGTCGAAGTGAAAGAAGAAATTCTTTTGGCCTCTTCCGTGTTCAGCATTCCGCTTTTATAGAGGTCTGCGATTGTAGCCGCGCCAATCGGGTAACCGCTCAACATAGAGAGCAAAAGTACATACGCGCCTTCGGGCGCGGCATTGAAAAGCGTTCGGACTGGCTTTGCTCCGAGTCTGGCAACCGAAGTCGACGCGCCCATGGCGGTAAGCAGAGTGGCGCAGAAAAAGAAAGGAAAAACCGCAGGAAGTACCGAGGTCGCAAACAATGCAAGCCCTGCCGTTGCCGATTGCAGAAAATAGTCCGGCTTGGCAATGAGCAGGCACATAAAAAGTCCGACTGCGATGACTGGAACGGTTTTTTTCACGTTCAAGTGTATGACGTAAAAAGACGGGTTATAATTCCGACGACAAAATTCGCGCAAAGAGTAAAGGAACAAGATTTTAGGTTGTTGCAACAAAGCGCAATACAACGGTGTGTCGCTAAAATCAAGCGTGTTTTCGGAAGGTTTGACGGAGTAAGAAAACCCGATTGAAGATAATAAAAAACGCAGGCGGTTTTGCCTGCGTTGATTTTGTATCAAGGTTTGTTGTGGTTGTGGCGGTTTTGTTTGAAACGATTGATTATTAGGTTGGAAAACATGGTTAAAGGGGCGTTTATGCGTTTTTCTCCGCCGATTGATTTTGAGAGTTTTCGTCGGCGCGGCAAAGACGAAGAATTTTTGCAGCGCGTTCGTCAAGGTCGATAAGCGGACGTATTACGTGGTCGGCGGGGCAGTCGGACGGTTTGAAGAAAAAGTAGCCGTCGCTTGCGGCAAGCAATGCAAAAAGCTGTTTCTTTTTCTTTTCGTTTGCGGCAAGCACCGTGGTGTAAGGTTTGTTGTCTGCGGCAAGTTTTACGAGTTCTTTGGTTATGCCGACGGTTGCCGACGCCGCTATGCGTTTGATTGTGGAACGGGTGTAGCGTTTGGTGGTAAGGCGCAGGAACTCTTCGAAGGTGTTGAAGTCGGTTTTGGAAATTCTGTTTTCCATTCCTTCCGAAATGTTGGCGATTTCCGCAAGTTCGTCGGCGGTTTTGGTGCGCATGGAATACGTAGAAACCGTGCCGTATTTGCCGTTGTCGGTTTTGTGTTCGATTACCGTGCATTCGGGAACGAAAGCGGAGTAGTCCTTGCCTTCTTCCATAAGCGCACGGATTTTGGTGGAAGATATTATAGTCTTGTTGTTGTCGGGTTTGCGTTCTATGCTGTGGAACTGCACCTTGTCGCCGTATTTTGCGCCTGCCTTGATGTATTCGACTCCGAGAATGTTGTTGGGAGATTGAACGAGGTTTGCAATATCTGGACGGATTTTGTCAAGGGCGAGCGTTCTGGATTTTGCTACGGAGTAGCCTTCCGAAAGATAGCTGCGCAACATGTTGCGCATGTCGTTCGACTCGCTTTGCATGAATTCGGCAACGTAACTCAGCTCTTCCAGTTCTTTGGTTTCACTTCCGAAGCAGAGTGTGTATTCTCCAAGCATGGACAGCGTTTTCAACGCTCCTTCGGCAAAGGATTTCGCGGGAGACAGCGTGTATACGGTAGGAAGTTCGATTACAAGGTCGGCTCCGCAGTCGATTGCCCATTGCGCACGGGTGTATTTGTCCGTAACGCATATGTCTCCGCGTTCCGTGAAACTGCCGCTCATTACGATGACAAGCGCGTCGGGTTTGGTTTCCTTGCGCGCTTTTTTTATCAGTTTCAGGTGCCCGTTGTGGAGAGGATTGTATTCGGCTATTACGGCTGTTATTTTCACAAAAAGTCTCCTTTGTATCCTTGCTTTTTTCGCGGTACGGTTCTATAATATATCTGCCAAAAAAAGAAATCAAACGTATAACGCACATTTAAGGAGAAATATGTCGACATTTTTGGAGCATTTGCTCGAAAGAGCCAGTAAACTCGGTAAAACCATAGCTCTCGCCGAAGGCAACGACCCTCGTGTTGCAAAAGCCGCGGAAATTCTGTCCCGCGACAAAATCTGCAACGTCATTCTCGTAGGCAACGAAAAGGATATCAAAGCCGCAAATCCCGCATTCAAGTTCGACGGCGTCAAGTTCTGGGACCCCGCTTCCGGCAAACACGTTGACAAGTATGCGGCAAAACTTTACGAACTCCGCAAAGAAAAGGGCATGACCGAAGAAGTCGCGCTCCGAACCATCAAAGGCAACAACATGTTCTATGCCTGCACCGCGCTCAAATGCGGCGACGTTGACGGCGTAGTCGGCGGTGCGGTTTTCTCGTCCGCAGACGTTTCCCGTGCGGCATTCCAGGTCATCAAAGCCGCTCCCGGTATCAAGAGCGTGTCCAGCTGCTTTGTTATGATACCCCCCGAGGACTTCATGTATTCTCACGCTCCCGCGTTCATTTTTGCCGACTGCGCGGTTATTCCTTACCCCACGGCGGAACAGCTTGCCGACATCGTTCAGGCAGCATATTTCAGCGCGAAACAGATTGTCGAAGTCGAACCCAAAATCGCTATGCTTTCTTTCTCCACCAAAGGCAGTGCACAGCACGAATCCGTGGAAAAAGTGCGTACGGCGTATTCGCTTGTCAAAGCCGCGCATCCTTATATCGAGGTTGACGGCGAACTGCAACTCGACGCCGCAATAGTCGAAAGCGTGGGCAGCAAAAAAGCTCCCGGCAGCGAAATCGCAGGCAAAGCCAACGTCCTCGTTTTCCCCAACCTCGACGCAGGCAACATCGGTTACAAACTCGCGCAGCGTTTCGGCAGCTGCATGGCGGTCGGTCCCATCATGCAGGGTCTTGCACTTCCCGTAAACGACCTGAGCCGCGGTTGCACGGCGGAAGACATCGTCGCCGTTGCGGCAATCACTGCGTTGCAGTCCGTCAAGTGAGGGCAGTATGAACATTCTCGTCATCAACGCAGGCAGTTCTTCTCTTAAATATCAGCTCATCGACACGGTCACCGAAAAACCTTTGCTCAAAGGTATTTGTGAACGCATTACCATGCAGGGCGGTTCCATTACGCAGAAAACGGCGGACGGCAGAAAATTCGAACTGCAATCCGATATGCCCACCCATAAAGAGGCAATCGAACTCGTGCTCAAAGCACTTGTCGACAAAGAAGCCGGCGCAATTTCTTCCATATCCGAAATCGGCGCGGTCGGACACCGTGTTCTGCACAGCGGCGAAGACTTCAAGACTTCCGTCGTAATCGACGACGAAGTCGTCCGCATCTGCGAAAAGAACGCGGAACTCGGACCTCTCCATATGCCCGGCAACATCGCGTGCATAAAGAGCTGTATGGAAGTTATGCCCGGAGTACCTATGGTCGCCGTGTTCGATACGACTTTCCACAGCACAATGCCTCCCAAGGCGTTCATGTACGGCATTCCTTACAGCGTCTACGAGAAGTACAAAGTCAGAAAATACGGTTTCCACGGTACCAGCCATAAGTTCGTAAGTCAGGAAGCAATCAAGTTCCTCGGCACCGAACACAGCAGAATTATCGTCTGCCACCTCGGCAACGGTTCCAGCATATCCGCAGTCAAAGACGGAAAGTGCATTGATACGTCTATGGGCTTTACGCCTCTCGAAGGTCTTATCATGGGCACGAGAAGCGGCGACATCGACCCCGCTGCGGTTGAATATATCCGTGCGAAACTCGGCATGACGGCGGAAGAAGTCGTGCAGTATCTCAACAAAAAATGCGGAATGCTCGGTATCAGCGAACTCGACTCCGATATGCGTGTTCTCGAAAAGGCTATTTCCGAAGGAAACAAAAAAGCAGAACTCGCCGTCGAAGCCGCGGCATACCGTATCAAGAAATACGTCGGTTCGTTTGCAGCCGCACTCGGCGGAGTGGACGCAATCGTGTTTACGGGCGGTATCGGTGAAAACAGCGCTCATATGCGCAGACTTATTATGGAAGACACGGAGTATCTCGGCGTAGATTTCGACTTCGAAGAAAACGAAGTCCGTGCCGACGGTATACACGTTCTCTCCAAACCCGCAAGCAAAGTCAAAGTGTTTGTTCTTCCCACAAACGAAGAACTTTCCATTGCTCGCGAAACTCTCGAACTCGTCAGCGCACTCAAAAAGTAAAATATGCCTAAAAGCGTTTGACAACTGCGGTTATATCTTATATAATCATACAAGTTGATTTAGAATTACCAAGCGGAGGAAAGATAAATGGCATTACCTAAAAATAAAATCTCCAAATCCAAGACCAATTCCCGTTTTGCAAACTGGAAGCTTACGGCACCCGGACTTGTTGAGTGCCCCCAATGCCACGAACTTATCAAAAGCCACGTAGTGTGCCCCAAATGCGGTTACTACAAGGGCAAAGAAGTCGTTGCACAAAAAGCCGAAAAGTAATATATTCGCCGAACGGAGAGCGACGTTGTCGCTCTCTTTTTGTATACGGCGCGGTATTGCCGATTGACGTCGGCGCATATTCCGTCGCCGATTGCGCATAACAGAGAGGGTTTATGAAAATTATCGTCGATGCATTCGGCGGAGACTATTCTCCCGTCGAAACCGTACTTGGCGCCGTCGACGCGCTCAACGCAAAAAGCAGTCTGAAAGTCGTTCTCGTGGGCGACAAGGATAAAATCATTTCCGTGCTGGACGGTCAGCATTACGACGCGGAAAGAGTGGAAATAGTTCACGCACCCGACGTTGTCACCAACGACGACGTGCCGACCACCGCAATTAAAACCAAAAAAGACAGTTCGCTTGTCAAAGGTCTCGAACTTCTCGCAAGCGACGACGACGCGGCGGGCTTTGTGTCCGCGGGTTCCACGGGAGCCGTTCTTGTCGGTGCGTATATGAAAGTCGGCAGAATCAAAGGCGTATCCCGTCCCGCACTTGCTCCTGCGCTTCCTACTGTCAAAGGCACGCCCGTGATACTTTGCGACTGCGGTGCAAACGTTGACTGCAAACCGCTCAACCTTTTGCACTTTGCAATTATGGCAAGCGCGTTTTCGGGAGCGTTGACCGATAAGGTCAAACCCACCGTCGGACTTCTCAGCAACGGTGCGGAAGACAAGAAGGGCAACGAACTCAACCGCGAAGCCTTCGAACTGCTCAAATCTTCCCGTTACATAGATTTCAAGGGCAACTGCGAAGCGCGCGACCTGCTTTCGGGCGACTTCGACGTAGTCGTTTGCGACGGCTTCAACGGCAATATAGCTCTGAAATCGGCAGAAGGTACGGCAAACGCAATATTCTCCATTATGATGGAAGGCGTGAACAAAGGCGGTTTGCGTGCAAAACTCGGTGCGCTTATGCTGAAACCCGTACTCCGTGACGTCAAACACCGTCTTGACTACAACAATCAGGGCGGAGCGTGTTTCCTCGGAGTCAACAAAGTGGTTGTCAAGTCGCACGGAGCGTCCAAACGCAAATCCATATGCGCCAGCATACTCCAAGCCGCAACGCTTGCCAAATCCGGCATAGTCGAGAAAATCAAAGCGTCCGTACAGGCGATAGATGAACAGGACAGAGATTGAAAGCAGAATAGGATATACTTTCCGTGATGGCGCGCTTTTGGAGCGTGCGTTGACCCACGGTTCGGCGGAAAGCGACCCCGAAAAGAACTACCAGAGCCTCGAATTTCTGGGCGACAGCATTCTGAGCTTTGTCGTCGCGAAAAAACTCGTCGAACTTTATCCTGCGGCAAACGAAGGTCTGTTGACCAAAATGCGTGCCTGCATCGTCAGCGAGCAACCTCTTGCCGAAACGGTTACGGCACTCGGAATATCCGAAAACCTGCGGGTGGGAGAAGGCGAAAAGAAAAACCGTCTTCACGAGCACGACTCCATAAAATCCGACATATACGAGTCCGTGGTTGCGGCGATATACCTCGACGGCGGACTCAAAAACGCCGAAAAATTCGTGTTGAAAACGCTGTCCGAGCATATTCGCAACGCGAAAGCTGACACCAAAAATTCAGACGCGAAATCAAAACTCAACGAATATGCCATGAAACACGGCAAAAAGGCGGAGTACGTCGAACTTGCACGCGAAGGCGAACCGCATATGCCCGTGTTCAGATACGCGGCGTCGGTCGGCGGCGTTATGTGCGGCGAGGGTAGCGGCGGAAGCAAACGCGAAGCCCAACAAGCGGCAGCCGCGGCGGCACTCGACAAGTTGCGCGCAAGCGGTCGCAAATAGAATATTTCGACAAAAATTTCTTCGAAAACGCCTTGAAATCGCTTATGTTTCACGGCGTTTTTTGATTGAAAAATCCGTCTGTTTTCCGAGGATTTTCCACATTTTCAACCGTTGTTTCACGCCGTTTTTGTGTTTCACGGATTTTGTGAAACATTCTTATATACGCTTGTTTAGCAAAAGATTGTATGATATAATCATTTTAATATTTTATACGGAGCAAAACTTAACGTGAAGTTTCAGAAAATCGAACTGAGAGGTTTCAAATCCTTTGCCGATAAGGTGGAAATCCCTTTCCAACAGGGTGTCACCGCAATTATCGGTCCTAACGGATGCGGAAAATCCAACGTCGCGGACGCTATAAGATGGACGCTCGGCGAACAGAGCGCCAAGTCTTTGCGCGGCAAAAGCATGCAGGACGTCATTTTTGCAGGTACCGAAAACCGCAAAAGTATGTCCTACTGCGAAGTGTCGTTGCAATTCGACAACGCCGACAAAAAACTTTTTCCGTCCCTGCCTTTCGACGAAGTTGTAATCACGCGTAAGCTCGACCGAAGCGGTCTCAGCGAGTATTATATCAACCATACCCGTTGCAGAATGAAAGATATAATAAATCTTTTCCACGACACCGGTATCGGCAAAGAAGGTTACAGCATAATCGGACAGGGCAGAATCGACGAAATTCTTTCCGCAAAACCCGACGACAGACGCAACATATTCGAAGAAGCGGCGGGAATATCGAAATTCCGCGCGCAGCGTACCGAAGCCGAACGCAAACTCGAACGTACGGCAATGAACTTGCAGACCGCAAACGAGATTATCGCGGAAATAGAGCGTCAGCTCAATCCTCTCCGCAAACAGGCGGAAGTCGCCAAAAAGTACGCGGAACTGCGCGAGCAGTTGAAGATGCAGGAAGTCAACCTGTATATCTACAACTACGAAAACAACCAGAAAATCAAACAGAAAATTTACGACCGCATAGCCGCCGCGACCAAAGAGCTCAACGAGAAAGAAGCGGAGTTTGTCAAATGCGTTAACGACTACGAAACCTGTCTTCGCGAGTCAAGCGGCATCGACCGTCTTTACGAAGAACACAACGCCGAACTTCTGGGACTCAAAGTCGACGCGGAAAGAGTGCAGGGACAGGCGAACGTCGTCAAAGAACGTATCACAAACCTGCAAGCGGAAATCAACAGGCTGAACGCGGAAATTCAGTCGGTCGATACGCAGATTGCGGCGTCTGAAGTCGCAATCAAAGCCGCAGAACAGAAAAAGGAAGAAGAACTCGGCAAGTACTTGGAGTCTTCCAAGAAGTTCGAGTCGTTGAGCGGAAAACTCGATTTTGTGTCGAAGTCGTTGCAGGGACAGGAAAGCGACCTCGAAACAAAGAACCTCGAATACGTGCGTGCGCTAGAAGAACTCGGCGAACTGAAAAGCAATTTGTCGGCACTGGTTGCCGAAAAGGGCATAAACGAAGAGCGCGCCAAAAACCTGCTTGCACTTCTCAATTCCAAGAAAGCAAAACTCGCGGAAGAAGAAACAAATCTCGCGATTTACGATACCAAACTCAAAGAAGCGCGTGAGAGAATGCGTGCGCTGACCACCGAGAACAACGAAACGCTTTACGCCAAAATGGAGGCGCAGGAAGCAATCAAAGGACTTGAAAGCGACGTTGTCACGCTCAACTCCAAACTCGGACTTGCGGAAGGTCAGCTCAGACTTTACACGTCGATAAAAGAGGATTATCAAGGATATCAGGAAGCCGTCAAACGCTTGATGCAGGACGCTCACCGCGATCCGATGCTCAAAAGCAGGGTTATGGGCGTACTTGCCGAAGTCATCAGCGTTCCCGAAGGGTACGAGTCGGCAATCGAATATGCGCTCGGTGCGGCGTTGCAAAACGTTCTCGTCGAAAGCGAACGCGATGCCGCGGCGCTTATTACATACCTCAAACAAAAGAGTTACGGTCGTGTTACATTCCGTCCTCTGACGTCATGCCGTCCGCGTGCGCTTGCCGGCGAATATATGCCCGCACTTCGCGAACAAGGTTGTTTCGGCATAGCCGCCGACCTTGTTGAATGCGAAGCGAAGTTCCTTCCTTTTGTTCAGACGTTGCTCGGGACTACCGTTGTCGTCGACAATATGAACACGGCGGAAAGACTGTACCGCAAGTACAATCAAGGATTCAAAATCGTAACGCTCGACGGTGAAATTTACGCCCGCGGCGGCGAAATCACGGGCGGTTCGCGTCGTTCGCAAAACTCCGGTCTTTTGTCGCAGGAAAAGCAGATAGAGCAGGCAAAAGCAAATCTCGACAGACTGCGCTCCAACATTGCACGACTCAAAGAACAGCGCGAAGACCGTCAGCGCGAAATCGAACTTGCAGAAGAGAAGGTCGCGCGTCTTGCCAAAGAAATTTCCGAACTCAGCATAGAAAACTCGCTCAACGAGGACAAGTCCAAACAGTCTGCGGCGATTGTGGAAACTCTGCGTGAGGAAATCAAGAACGACGCCGAAGAATACGAAAAGGTCGTTGCGATAGTCAAGGAACTTACTAGACGCATTTCTTCCATCGACGAACTCGAAAACGTCACGAAAGGAAAACAGGAAGAATACAGCGCGTTGCTCGAAGCGTCCAAGTCCAAGAGCTCGGAGCAGAAGTCCGAACGCGAAAACCTCAACGAAGAGGTTATGAACCTGCGACTGCAACTTGCGGGACACAAGAGTGCGCTCGACGGTTTTGACGCCGACCTGTTCCGTATGCGCCGCGAAATGGAAAGCGCACAGGAAGAAAAACTCGACCTGATTGCCGAACTGAAATCCAAAAAAGCGGCACTCGACGGAATTAAATCCGCACCCGAAAAGACCAAGTTCTCCGCGGAAGACGAAAAGCGTATCAAGGAACTCGAAGCCGAAATCGGCGGACTCAGCGATATGAAACGCAAGTTGTCGGAACGCATTGTTCAACTTGACGCGGACAGAACGAGAATAAGCGAGGAACGCACCGCGCTCAACGAGAAGAAAATCCGCGACGAAGGAATGCTTGAACGCGTCGACGACGAAAACCGTTATCTGCAAGAGCACGTACTCGAAGAGTACAACCTCACTTACTCGTCGGCATTGCCTTTCAGAATCGAAGGTTTCGAAGCGTACGGAGCAAAGACGGTTATCAGCGACCTCAAAAAGTCAATATCCCGTCTCGGCGACGTCAACCCGCTTGCTGTTCAGGCACTTGCGGACGCCGAACAAAGACACGAGGAGTGCGTAACTCAACGCGACGACATCCAGGCGGCGTACGACGACATAGTAAAAATCATCGAAGAACTGACTGCGGAAATGGTGGACAAGTTCACGACGGCGTTCAATCAGATAAACGAGAACTTCCACGAAGTTTTCGTCCAACTGTTCGGCGGCGGCAAAGGCGACCTCAGACTTGACACCAAAGAAACGGACGACCCGCTGGAAGCAGGCATCGAAATTTTCTCGCAGCCTCCCGGAAAGAAGTTGCAGAACATTACGTTGCTCAGCGGCGGTGAAAAAGCGCTTACCGCTATTGCAATTCTGTTTGCAATTCTTATGCTCAAACCGATGCCGTTCTGCGTGCTCGACGAAATCGAAGCGGCACTCGACGACGCAAACGCCAACCTGTTTGCCGAGTTCCTCAAAAAGTTCTCGTCCGAAACGCAGTTTATCGTCATCACTCACAGAAAGCCTACCATGCGTCACGCCGACTCCATATTCGGTGTTACGATGGAAGAAAAGGGCGTCACGAAGATAGTTTCCATCACCTTCGAAGAAGCGCAGAAACACGCTTCAAATGACAGATAGCAGACTATGGGATTTTTCAAAAAGATTGCCGAAGGCATAAAAAAAACCAAGGACAATTTGTCCAAAAAGCTGTTCTTCGCGTTTTCGGCGCGCGCGCTCGATGACGAGTTTTACGACAGCCTTGAAGAAGCGTTGCTTGCGGCTGACGTAGGCGTCACCGCAACCGAAACCGTAATTGAAGACCTCAAAGACCGCGCGTTTCAGGAAAAAATCAAAAAACCGGAAGACGCAAAGGAACTTCTGAAAGAAATCCTAGTCGAGAACATCGACTACGAAACGGAAGAGTATTCCTATCCGCTTGTAATCCTTCTTTCGGGCGTGAACGGAGTGGGCAAGACAACCGCCATCGGCAAACTTGCTCATATGTTCCGCGAACAGGGCAAAAGCGTTGTTGTTGCGGCAGCCGACACGTTCAGAGCGGCGGCAAGCGAGCAACTGGAAGTTTGGGGAGAACGTGCGGGTGTGCGCGTTATCCGTCACAGCGAAGGCGCAGATCCCGCGGCGGTTGTATTTGACGCCGTGTCGTCCGCAAAGGCAAAGAATACCGACGTCATACTCGTCGATACGGCGGGGCGTTTGCACAACAAAAAGAACCTCATGGAAGAACTGAAAAAAATCTGCCGTGTGGTTGACCGCGAACTTCCTAATGCCGATTTCAGAAAGTATCTCGTACTCGACGCAACTACGGGTCAGAACGCCGTGCAACAAGCTGAAATCTTTTCCGAAGCAATCGATACGGACGGCATAATTCTCACCAAACTCGACGGAACGGCAAAAGGCGGCGTCGTTCTTGCAATTTCAATCGGGCTTGAACTTCCCGTGCTGTACGTCGGCGTAGGCGAAAAAATCGACGACCTTATACCGTTCGACGCGCAGGATTTCGTCGACGCGCTGTTCTGATTTGCTGTTCTGATTTATTGTCTACCATACTGAAACACGTATTACAGCAAAATTTGTTGTGTGGCAACGGACGTAGGCAATATTTGAACATAATTATGCGATCATAGCTATGCTCGCATAGCGAAATACGCGTTGGACGTGACGTTGGACGTGATATTACGTAATATTACGTTGTAACAGCATATGATAAAATTATATAAACACATTCAAAGAAGATGTCGAAATGCTTGACATCTTTTTGTTTGCGGTTTATCATTGTGTCAAGGTCAAAGCCTTTACAAAGGTTGAAGCCTTGACAGGACAATGGACAGATTTGAGATAAGTACGCTCCGCGCATACTACGGCGCGCTCATCACCGAGAAGCAGAACGAGTTTCTCAGGTTGCATTACGACGAGGATATTTCCCTCGGCGAACTTGCCGAAATGTTCTCCGTGTCGCGTCAGGCTGTGCTTGACGGCATAAAGAGAGGAGAGAGCGCACTCAAAGAATTTGAAGACAAACTGCATCTGGTCAGCCGCGAAATGGCGGTTGCCGAGTTGCTTGCCGACGCCGAGAAGTCGCTGGACTCGGGCGATACGGACTCTTGCCGCGACAGCATATCTAAGGCAAGGAATTTGTTGGAGGAATAAATGGCAGTCTTTGAAAGTCTATCCGACAGAATGAATCACATATTCTCCAAGCTTCGCAACAAAGGCAAGCTTACGGAGTTGGAAATAAAACAGGCAATGAGAGAAATCCGCGTCGCGTTGCTCGAAGCGGACGTCAACTTTGCGGTCGTCAAGGATTTTGTCAATTCGGTCAGCGAAAAGGCGCTCGGTGAGGACATACTCAAATCCCTTACCCCCGCTCAGCAGATTGTCAAAATCGTCAACGAGGAACTGGTCGCTCTTATGGGCAGCAAACACCAGAAACTCGAAGTCGGCGACAAGCCCCCGACAGTCTATATGATGTGCGGATTGCAGGGCGCGGGCAAAACGACGATGTGCGGCAAACTCGCACTTTATCTCAAAAAACAAGGCAAAAAAGTCCTGCTTGCGGCAGGCGACATATACAGACCCGCGGCAATTCAGCAGCTGAAAGTCGTAGGAAAGAAAGTCGGAACAGAAGTGTTCGATATGGGGCAGATAAGCCCTGTCAAAATTGCAAAAGAGAGCGTCGCATACGCACTCAAAAACGGTTACGACACAGTTATAATCGACACGGCGGGACGACTTCACATCGACGAAGCGTTGATGAAAGAACTTGTCGACGTGAAAGCCGCAGTACACCCCACGGAAATCCTGCTTGTCGTCGACAGTATGACGGGTCAGGACGCAGTAACGGTCGCCGATACGTTCAACAAAACGCTTGACGTTACGGGCGTTATCATGACCAAACTCGACGGCGACACCCGCGGCGGCGCGGCGCTGTCCATAAAAGCCGTGACGGGTAAGCCCATCAAGTTCAGCGGTACGGGCGAAAAAATGGAAGACCTCGAACCTTTCCACCCCGACCGTATGGCAAGCCGAATACTCGGTATGGGCGACGTGCTTACGCTCATTGAAAAAGCCGAACAAGCCTTTTCCAAAGAGCAGGCGGAGCAGTTGCAGAAGAAAATCAAAGAGCGTTCCTTTACGCTTGAAGATTATCTCGAACAACTCGAAAGCGTCAAAAAAATGGGCAACATCGGCGATATGATGAAGATGATACCGGGGCTTGCGGGCAAGGTTCGCAACGAGGATATCGACGAGGACAAGATGATGAAAGCCAAAGTCATCATTCAGTCCATGACGATAAAAGAACGCCGCAATCCCGAGATAATCAAGGGCAGCCGCAGAAAGCGTATAGCGCAGGGCAGCGGCACTTCCATTCAGGACGTCAACCAACTTCTCAAACAGTTCGAACTCACCAAAGAGATGATGAACAGAATGCAGAAAGGCGGAATGAAAGGACTGAAAGGCATGAAGGGTATGAAAGGACTTCCGTTCTGAGTTCCGAATACGACGGACACAAACGTAGCAATCAACGACAAAACATAATCAAGAACAAAACACAACAATAAAATAAAACAAATTTTGCGGGTAACCCCCGTACCAAAGGAGAAAACCATGGTAAAACTCAGACTGACCAGAATGGGCGCAAAGAAAGCACCTTTCTATCGCATCGTTGCAACCGATTCCAGAAAAGCACGTGACGGACAGTACATCGAACAAATCGGCATTTACGATCCCGTAAGCGATCCCAAAGTTGTTCGCATCGACGCAGACCTTGCCAAGAAATGGCTCGCAAACGGCGCACAACCCACCGATACCGTCCGCAACCTTTTCAAGGAACAGGGCATTCTGTAAGGTGAACTATGCTGGAACTCGTCGAATACCTCGTGGAAAAACTCGTTCCCGAGGGTGATTATTCCGTCGAAATGCGCACGGGCGTAGACGAAGCCGACATCGTGGTCATCGTATCCAAGAAAGACATCGGCAAAGTCATCGGCAAACAAGGCAAGATTGCAAAGGCAATTCGCACCCTTGTCAAAGCCGCGTCCGGACATTCCGATACGCGTTACAACGTGGTTATCGAAGAAAAAGAATGAAAGCTGAACTCACAATCGGCAAGGTTCTGAGGCCGAGAGGTGTAAAAGGCGTCGCCAAAATCGAGGCGTACTCCGGCAACGCTTCGCGGCTTCTCAATTTGCGCACGATGAAAGTCGGCGACACCGAATTCGCAGTCGAAAACGCATCTGCCGAAGGCGGTTTTCTTTACGTTAAATTCGTGGGAGTAAACACCCCCGAAGACGTGGAAAATCTGCGCGGCAAGAGCGTTACGGTACGTCGTGCCGATTTGCCCGCACCCCCGAAAGACCGCTATTATATCGCGGATTTGCTGGGCGCGGACGTAATCGTTGGCGGCGACGTAATCGGCGAACTCGTCGACGTATTGCAGTACGGTTCCGCGGACGTTTACGTGGTTAAAACCGCAAACGGAACCGTAAGTTTTCCCGCGCTGAAAGAAGTCGTGCGGACAATTGACCCCGACGAAGGCAAAATCGTTCTTGACGACAGAATGTTTGAAAGAACGGCTGTTTACAATCAATGAGATTTGACATTCTGACCATATTTCCCGAATATTTCGACGTACTCAACCTTGGCATAATCGGCAAGGCAGTTCGTGACGGAAAATTTCAAGTCAACATAGTCAATATCAGAGATTTTTCCAAAGACAAACACCACAAAACCGACGATTATCCGTACGGTGGCGGTGCGGGTATGGTTATGACGCCCGACCCCATCGTCAGCGCAATCGAAGCCACCGACCCTAACCACGAGGCTGTGAGAATTTATCTTTCGCCCAAAGGCGAAGTCTTCAAGCAGTCCGTTGCAAAAGAACTTTCGGGCTGTGACAGAGTGCTGTTTTTGTGCGGCGGATACGAAGGCGTGGACGAACGCGCAATTCAGCTTGCGATTGACCGCGAAATTTCAATCGGCGACTACGTGCTTACAGGCGGCGAACTTCCCGCGCTCGTGGTTATGAACGCGGCAGTCCGATACATCGACGGTGTACTCGGTTCGGACGAAAGCACGGTGGAGGAGAGTTTCTCGACAAATCTGCTCGAATATCCGCATTACACGCGTCCGCAGGTTTACAGAGGGTTGTCCGTACCCGACGTGCTCGTGAGCGGCAATCACGCCGAAGTTGACAAATGGCGAGCGCAGAAATCGTTGGAAATCACGCGAGAACGTCGCCCCGATTTGCTTGAAAAAGACAATCGGAAGGACTAACAACCGAAAGCCGACATCTCTTTTTTGCAATCCGACAGGTAAAGGTGAGCAATGAACATACAATGGTTTCCCGGACATATGACAAAAGCGCTTCGTATGATGGAGGACAATCTCCGTCTTGTCGACGCGCTTATTTACGTCATTGACTCCCGTGCCGTGTACAGTTGCAACAATCCGCTTTTCGACAGACTGATTGCAGGCAAAAAGGTGCTTTACGTTTTCAACAAATGCGACCTCGTGGAGAAATCCGACCTTGACCGTTGGTGCGAAGAGTTCAAGCGCGACGGCAAACCGTTTGTCAAAGCCGTCGGAACTTCGGGCGACTGCGCGGACATCGTTGCGGGACTGAAAAAAGTAACCGCGGACAAACTCGAACACTACGCGCAAAAAGGCGCGCGCGTTTCCGTGAGGGCAATGGTGGTCGGCGTGCCTAATTCGGGCAAGTCAACCATTATCAACGCAATGTGCAAGAAGGCAAAAGCCGTGACGGGCGACCGTCCCGGCGTCACAAAAGGCAAACAGTGGCTGAGCATAGACGGCGTTGATTTTCTGGACACACCGGGTACTTTGTGGGGTAAATTCGACAACGAGAAAGTCGCGCTGCATCTTGCGTATATCGGCAGTATCCGCGACGAAGTTCTCGACATTTCCGAACTTGTTTTCGAACTTCTGAAAGAACTTAAAACCGAACACGCGGACGAACTTGCCAAGCGTTATAACCTCGACGAAGTTCCCGACGACGCGCTTGCGTTGTTCGACAAAATCGCCGTGTCGCGCGGGTTCAAACTGAAAGGCGGAGACGTCAATTACGAGCGTACCGCAAAGACGGTCATTGACGATTTCAGAAAAGGCAGACTCGGCAAAATAATGCTCGAAAAGCCCGAAAAACACGGTTTAGTGTTCAAAAACAGAGGATAAAAGGCATAAAGGTAGAGTTATGGTGCACGCAAGCGAATTGATGTCATACGAAAACAAGCTGCTTGCCGAAGGGTGCAGGTATATCTGCGGAGTGGACGAGGTCGGCAGAGGACCGCTTGCTGGACCCGTCACTTGCGCCGCGGTTATTATGCCGCTCGACGACCTTATCGAAGGCGTCAACGACAGCAAGAAAGTTGCCAAAAAGAAACGCGAAAAACTTGCCGCGCTCATCAAGGAAAAAGCCGTTGCGTATTCGATTGTGTACTATGACAATTTCAAAATCGACAAAATGAACATACTTGCCGCGACCAAGGCTTGTATGACGGAAGCGATTATGTCGCTTGCAGTAAAACCCGACGTCGTACTCGTCGACGCTGTCAAACTTGATATTCCTTACCGCACCGAAGGCATAATTCACGGCGACGCGTTGTCATATTCCATTGCGGCTGCGTCTATAATCGCAAAAGTCGAACGTGACGAATTTATGAAGGAAGCGGCGGAGAAATATCCGCAGTACGACTTCGAAAACAACGTGGGTTACGGCACGGCAAAGCATATTGCCGCGCTCAAAGAGTTCGGACCTACCGAAATTCACCGCAGAACTTTTATCAAGAATTTCGTCAAGTGAGTATGAACAAACGCGCAAAAGGTTATATTGCGGAAGAGCGAGCGGTTGAACTTCTAAAAAGGGAAGGTCTCCGTGTTGTCGCAAGAAACGTCAAAATCGCGGGTGTTGAAGTCGATATTATTGCCGAAGAAAAAGACGTCACCGTTTTTGTCGAGGTGAAGTCGTCTGAATTCGTAACCGCTTGTCCCGCCGAAAACGTAACCCCGAACCAAATGCGCAGATACGTAAAAGCCGCAAAGTCGTATGTCGTTTCGCATTCTCTTTTTGACCGCGATATACGCTTCGACGTTGTGACAGTAACCGCCGAAAACACAGAGCATATCCGCGCCGCTTTCGACGCTTCGGTCTGAACTTTCCGAAAAAGCAAAAAATCAAGCATTTTGCCGTTTAATTTTGAATTTGCGTGCGCATTTTGCTTGTGTAAATATTTGATATATGATATTATAACACGCGTGACTCGGGCGTTCCGCTTGCGGGGATACTGTTAAGAACGCTTAGTATAAAGGAGGACAGTCAACTATGAACATTATCGACACTATCGAAAAAGAGGGTATGAGAACAGACCTGCCCGAAATCGAAATCGGCGACCAAGTCAAAGTCTTCGTTAAGGTTATCGAAGGCAACAGAGAGAGATTGCAGTCGTACGAAGGTATCGTCATCGCCAAGAAAAACGGCGGTATCCGCGAAACTTTCACCGTCCGTCGCGTCACCTACGGCGTTGGCGTAGAAAGAACCTTCCCCATGCATTCCCCCAAAATCGACCACATCGAAGTCGTCCGTCACGGCAAGGTCAGAAGAGCAAAACTCTATTACCTCAGAGAGCGCACCGGTAAGGCCGCGAAACTCAAAGAAATCAGATAACGCGAAGTATGAAGAAAAGATTAGTTTCGATATGCATAATAGTGCTGGTACTTGTACTGGCACTATTTGTGCTTTCAGCGTGTAACGCTTCTTCCACGGAATACGACACTGAACTCGTATCCAACGGCGGATTTGAAAATTACACCAAAAACAGCGACGGCAAAATCACTTTCGACGGCTGGCAAGCCGGTGGAAACTGGACGAATTCAGAGTACCGCCGTAAACCTCTTTCTAGTTCCGAAAGCGATGACGAAGAACTTGCCGAACAGCTCGGCGACAGCTATCTCGGAATTGAAAATAAGAAAGGCGGAGCGGTTTATATCTATCAAAGCGTCAAAGTCGACCGCAAAGCCGTCTACAAGGTTTCCGTCGACATCAGACTGCAGAGTAGCATAACCGCAGGTAAAGGCGCATTCGTGACTTTCAGCGAAAACGCCGATTACGTCTTTGTCGAACAGGTCAAGGCAGACGGTTGGAAAACTCTGACTTTCTATGTCAAACCCATCAACACGGACTATCTCACAATCGCGCTTTCTCTCGGCAAAGAGGGCGAAACGTCCGTCGGTACGGCGTACTACGACAACGTTTCGATGATGAAGGTTGACCCGTCCGCTGTGCCCGAAGGCGCAACCGTCACCGAATTCAAAATGTCCCAGATTGCACGTTACAATCAGGACATCGGCGGAATTCTGTTCGTCACCTTTATGACTCTGTTCGGAGTTGCTCTCATCGTGACGGTCTTTGTGCTTGTCAGAAAGACCTATGCACGCTCCGACGCTTTCATCAACTTTGACGGCACCGCAGGCGGAACATCTCTTATCCCCGCAGGCGGCAAATCCGCAAAAGGCAAAGCAAACAAAGCAACCGCAGTTGCGGCTCCTGCCGTGTGGTACAAGAACGGTTGGTTCGTTGCCGGAGTGCTTGTGCTTGCAACCTTTGTCGTAAGGCTTATATTCCTGCTTACGATGTACGGTTTCGGCGGTGAAATGACTACGCTCGTCAACATCGCACGCGAAGCCGCACAGAACGGAGTAGGCGATATTTATGCAAATTACGGCACCGCGCTTGCCACTATGTCTCCCGGCACGATTTATATTCTCGCGATAATCGGTGCTATGGGACAAAATCTGACTTCTGTCGGCGTGTCCGTGCTTATCCGTCTGGTCGGAGTGCTCGCGGATGTGGCAGTGGTTGCGATGATTTACTTCTACGGAAGAAAATACGCAAGCGACCGTATCGCCGTTCTCTTCGCCGCACTTTATGCGTTGTTGCCCATTACCTTCGTTATGAGCGGTATTGCGGGAACGTTCGAATCTCTGCTCGTTGCGCTCATGGTCGCTGCAATCCTGTGCCTTGTCGAGAAACGCTATATCTTCGTTTATCTCTTCATGACGCTCGCCGCAGTCCTCGACCTCAGAGCATTGGCACTCGCGCCTCTCGCGGTTACGTATATGGGTTATATGTACTACCGTGACGACGCAAGTCTCAAAAAGTTCGGCAAGAACCGCGCAATCATTGTCTTCGGACTTATCGGTTCCTTTGTGCTGGCATATCTCCTCACTCTTCCCGTGGCAATCAACCACCTCGGAGAAAACGCCTTCTACGGTTTCAAGATGATGATAAACCAGTATGCGAACAACCAGATTTTCGTCGACAACGCGTTCGGTTTCTACGGAATGGTAGCACTCAACCAGAAAGGTTTCAGCAGTGCGGCGTCCATTCTCAACCTGCTGTTCATACTCGTGCTTGCAATCTACGTGTGCTCGCTGTACTTCAAGAAACGCAACCGTCAGGAACTTATCCTTCTCGCGTCCTATATGCTCGCAATGGTTGCCGTGTTCACTCTTAAAGTCACGTACACCTATCTCTTCCTCTCCATTGCTCTCGGCGTCATCTACACGATGGTTTCCGGCGAAAAGAGAATGTACGGTATTGTGGGCGGCTACGGAATTCTGTCCTTCCTGTGCGTCGGATTGCTGATGAAGAACTCGGGTTACGTTTCTGCAATCTCCGAAGGCTTCTTCGTCAACTTTGAAACCACGGGCGCAGACTTCATCATCTTCAGCATCTTTGCCGTCCTGCTCACGCTTTATTACAGCTACGTTGTTTACAACATCACCAACACGGGTAAAGTGGTAGACATCAAACCTCTGTCCCGTCCTTTCAAAGAAGAAATCAAAGAAGGTTTCCAAAACTTCGTGAACGTCTTCAAGAAAGACTAAAACAACAAACTCACACAAAACCGCCGCAGAAATGCGGCGGTTTTATTTTTGCCAAACTAATTCAAATCAAATTGTAATTAATAGAAAGTCAATTGAGAATTGATAGCAAACGAATTGTCGCGGTGAGGTTCAGAGCAGGCTGTCTTTCAGTACGGCGGAGTATTCCTGCGCGACGAGTGATCCAATCGTTTCGAAAATGATGTTGTCGGCGTATTTGTGAGCCGTTGCAAGTTTCTCGGGGGTATTGACAGTCCAGGTGATTACGGGCACTTTCTTGCGCGCTTTGACAACGTATTTGTTGGCGTCCAGGTCGCGTATGTCGTATGCGATGAAATCGGGGTCGGAGAGTTTCGTCACCCAAAGTTTGCCCATAAAGTCCGTGAGGTGAGAGCGTTTTGTGCCTTTGGGATTGCGCCAGGTGCACAACTGACCGCTGGGACGGTCGGAGTGTTTTTTGCAGTATGCCACGGCACCGAAATTGAAAGATTGAAGGGCAATGTCGCCTTTGTAAGACTTAACGCGTTCGCATACGGCCGCCGCAATGGACGTATCGGCGGGGTTCAGACCTTTGATTTCGCAGAGAATGCCGACCTGACTGTTCACTAGTTCGAGAAATTCGTCAAACGTGGGAATGCAGAATTCGGTGTCGTAAAGGTGGGTTTTTGTCAGTTCTTCGACAGTGCAGTCTTTTACCTTTTTGTCAATGCCGCACACACGTTTCAGGTTGTCGTCGTGGAATACGACGAGATGTCCATCGGAACTCAGGTGCACGTCGATTTCGATGTTAAATCCGTGTTCTATTGCCGCGGCAAAAGCGGGCATACTGTTTTCGGGCAGTTCGTCGTCGTGAAGTCCTCTGTGCGCGACAGGAACTTTGAACAGCCAATCGAATTTCATAATCTCCTCCGATAATGCAATTTTCTGTTTAATTTTATTGATATAATTCTAGAATTACATTATAATAATGTCAATACGTAAACGTAAGTTTTTATATTTTCCGCGCGTGCGCGGACAGAAGCGAGGACAGATTTGAACCTTGAAAATATCCGCAATTTCTCCATAATCGCTCACATCGACCACGGTAAAAGCACTCTTGCCGACCGTCTTATCGAAAAGACGGGCACGGTGTCTTCGCGTGAGATGTCCGACCAGCTTCTCGACAATATGGACATAGAGAAGGAAAGGGGCATCACAATCAAATTGCAGACCTGCCGTTTGTTTTACAACTACAAAGGCGAGGAATATACGCTCAACCTTATCGACACTCCGGGGCACGTAGACTTCACCTACGAGGTGTCGCGTTCTCTTGCGGCGTGCGAAGGCGCATTGCTTGTCGTAGACGCAACGCAAGGCGTGGAAGCGCAGACGCTTTCAAACGTCTATCTTGCGCTTGACAACGACCTTGAAATTCTTCCCGTTATCAACAAAATCGACCTTGCTTCCGCTGACGTCGACGGCGTCAGAACGGAAATCGAAGACATAATCGGTCTCGACACGACGGGCTGTCCTTTGATATCGGCAAAAGAGGGCATAGGTATCGACGACGTTCTCGCACAGATAATCGAGAAACTTCCAGCCCCGAAAGGCGATGTTTCAGCGCCGCTCAAAGCGTTGATTTTCGACAGTTATTACGACAACTATCGCGGTGCTATTTCCATGGTACGCATTATGGACGGCACGGTGAAAGCGGGCGACAGAATCAAGATGTTCGCGACGGGGAAGGTCTTTGACGTCGTTGAAGTCGGTGTATACACGCCCTCAATGAAACCCGTTTCTTCGCTCTCCGCGGGTGAAGTCGGATACATTGCCGCAAGCGTAAAAAACGTGGCGGACACGGCAGTCGGCGACACCATCACAAATGCCGACAATCCTGCAAAATCGCCGCTTAAAGGATACAAAAAAGCAACGCCAATGGTCTTTACGGGCGTTTACCCCGCCGACGGCGCAAGATACAACGACCTCAAAGAAGCGCTCCTGAAACTGCAACTCAACGACGCTTCACTGAGTTTCGAACCCGAAAATTCCAAGGCGTTGGGGTTCGGTTTCAGATGCGGTTTCCTCGGACTTCTGCATATGGAAATCATCGAGGAAAGGTTGGAGCGCGAATTCGACCTCGACCTCATTACGACAGCACCCGGGGTTTCCTATCACGTCACAAAGACCAACGGCGAAAAACTCATAGTTGACAATCCGACCAATCTTCCTCCCGCGGGTGAAATCGAATGTATCGAAGAGCCTGTCGTAAAGGCTATGATTTACACGCCGCCCGAATACGTGGGGCAGATTATGGAACTGTGTCAGGATAAACGCGGCATATTCGTCGATATGACTTACATCGACACTGCGCGCGTACAGTTGACTTACCGTTTGCCGCTCAACGAAATCATATACGATTTCTTTGACAGTCTGAAATCCAGAACGCGCGGATACGCCTCTCTCGACTACGATATGGACGGCTACGAAAAGAGCGACCTTGTCCGCCTCGATATGCTCATCAACGGCGATATGTGCGACGCACTTTCGCTCATTGTTCATAAGGACAAGGCGTATGCCCGCGGCAGAGGAATTGCGGAGAAACTCAAAGATGCAATTCCGCGTCAGCTGTTCGAAATTCCGATACAGGCTGCAATCGGCGGAAAAATCATTGCGCGCGAAACCGTCAAGGCTATGCGAAAGGACGTTCTCGCAAAGTGCTACGGCGGCGACATAACCCGTAAAAAGAAACTTCTCGAAAAGCAGAAAGAAGGCAAAAAGCGTATGAGAAGGGTAGGTTCCGTCGAAGTTCCGTCCGAAGCGTTCGTCAGCATTCTCAAAGTCGGCGACGACAAATAAAAGGCAAAATTATGTTGCTTTACATTCATTTGCCGTTCTGCAAAAGCAAGTGCGCGTATTGCGATTTCAATTCGTACGCAAACTGCGACGCGGCAACGGTTTTCAGCTATCTAACCGCATTAAATCGCGAAATCGACTTTGCCGCCGACAAGTTTTCGGAGGCGAAAATCGACACCGTTTACATAGGTGGCGGTACGCCTTCGTCGCTTGATCCGAAAGTCGTGGAAAGGATTATGAAACGGCTTTCAGAAAAGTTCCGTTTTTTCAATCCTTCCGAAGTCAGCATCGAAGTCAACCCCGAAAGCGTGACGGAAGACAAACTGAAAGTTTACCGTGACTGCGGCATAAACCGCGTAAGCATGGGCGTGCAGAGTCTGAACGACGACAATCTCAAATCGGTAGGCAGACTGCACGACGCAAAAACTGCGATTCAAAGAGCCGAGCTTGCGGCAAAATATTTCGACAACCTTTCGGCGGATTTCATAATAGGGTTGCCGTACGATACGAACGAAACCGTGCGCAACGAAATTTCCGAGTTTGCACCTATGGTGCAACATATGTCCGTTTACGAACTTACTCTCGAAGAAAACACACCCCTTTGCAACCGAGTGAACGATGGTACGACGTGGTTGCCGTCCGATGACGAAGTCGCGGATTATCTCGATATCGCAATCGACGTTTTGCACGAAAACGGACTCGAACGCTACGAAGTGTCCAACTTTGCAAGAGCAGGGCGCGTTTGCCGTCACAATTACGGTTACTGGACGAGAGAGGAATACGTCGGACTGGGTGCGGGCGCTCATTCGCTCGTTAAAACAACTGACGGCAAAAATCCCGCTCCCGCCGAAATCAGGTTTGCGTCTCCACGCGACCTCAATGCTTATATCGGCGGCATAAACTGCGTTTCGTCTTTCGACGACGTGCCGCGCGTCGGAATGTCCGTTCTGTCGCCGCGCGATATTGCGTACGAGAAGGTTATGCTCGGTCTGCGCACAACCGAGGGTATCGACGAAAAACTGCTCGACGGCAAGGATTTGTCGCGGGTCAAATCGTTTTTCCGTTTTTCGGACGGCAAAGCCGCTTTGACAAGAGAGGGAATTGCGGTTATGAATTCCGTTCTTACGGAAATAATTTAATTGCTGGTCGCTTTCGCCACTCCGATTTGGTTTCAACCTTATTGGGAATTTTCACGGGATTTTAACGGTTCTGCGACATAGTGTTCGCGTCGGGAAAAATCTTCCGACATATTGTCGCTCTTGTCGGGATATGTCCGACCGCGCGACGGTAAGTCCGATATTTCAATCTTTTTTTGTTTTATATTATAAAATAATTGAATTTCGGCGACATCTTTGATATACTCGTTGTATCAAATACGGAGGGATGTAATGACACCCAAACTTTCGTTCAGTACGAACAGACCGAAAGCGCCTCTCGCGCTTATCGCAACCCCCGGCGCAAAAGAACTTACAAAACTTATCGACGAAAAACTTATCGAATGGTATAAGTCCGTTGACGTCGACAACACCCTGCAAAAAGACACTTTCATAATCGAAGCGACTTGCCCCCGTTTCACCAACGGCGACGGTAAGGGTATGATTATGGAAACCGTACGCGGCAAAGACCTGTTCATCATCTGTGACGTATCCAACCACGGTGTTACTTACAACTTCCTCGGCAAGCAGATTCCGATGACGCCCGACGAACATTTCGCCGACCTCAAACGTATTATCTGCGCCGCAAACGGCAAACCCGAACGTATTACGGTTGTTATGCCTATGCTGTACGCCGCACGTCAGCACCGCAGAGCGAGCAGAGAATCTCTCGACTGCGCGCTTATGCTTCGCGAACTGTTCGATATGGGCGTGTCCGACATAATCACGTTCGACGCTCACGACCCCAGAGTTCAGAACGCGGTGCCGCTTATGGGATTTGACAACTATTTCCCGACGTACCAGATTCTGAAAGCGCTTACAAAGCGTTTCCCCGACGTCAAACTCGACAAGAACAGCCTTATGTGCATTTCTCCTGACGAAGGCGCAATGGGCAGAAACGTTTACTACGCGTCCGTTCTCGGTCTCGACCTCGGTATGTTCTACAAACGCCGTGACTACGCAAACGTCGTCAACGGCAGAAACCCGATTATCGCTCACGAATACATAGGCAGTCCCGTTATGGGAATGAATGTATTTGTTGCGGACGATATGATTGCGACGGGTGACAGTATCATCAAACTCGCAAAAGAAATCAAAGA
The DNA here is from genome assembly GCA_900545885.1 of uncultured Eubacteriales bacterium. GTDB lineage: Bacteria > Bacillota > Clostridia > Christensenellales > CAG-917 > Limadaptatus. The sequence goes on along the minus strand of URAF01000001.1, from coordinate 122,674 downwards.
AAAAGGTGCACAGCGCGTTTTCCTTACCGCAACTTTCGCCCTTTTCACCGAAGGTGTGGAGAAGTTCAACAAGGCTTACGAAGAAGGTCTTTTCGACGCGGTCATCAGCACCAACCTCGCATACCGCATTCCCGAACTCAAAGAGTGCGAATGGTTCATCGAAGCGGATATGTCGAAATATCTCGCATACATTATAGCGGCAGGCAATCTCAACGAGGCGGTGTCCAATCTGCTCGACCCGTTCGAGAAAATCCACCAGCTTGTCGACAGCATCAACAAGAAGCAGAACAATAACTAGGAGGAAAAAGTGAAAATCACATGGCTTGGTCATTCCGCATTCCGTCTCGAAGAGAGCACAGGTACCGCGGTTGTCACCGACCCTTATCACCCATATGTGGGCTATGAAATGCCCCGTGTAAAAGCGGATATAGTGACTGTAAGTCACGGTCATAAAGACCACAGTTACCTTGAATCCGTGGAAGGTTCGCCCGAAGTTCTGACACACGCGGGCGCATACAACATCAGCGGCGTCCATATCCTCGCCCGTCGTACTTTCCATGACGACAAAAACGGCGCCGTAAGAGGCGAAAATCTCGTCTTCAAGTTCCGTATGGACGGCGTGGACGTCTGCCATATGGGCGACATCGGCGAAGAGTGCAACGCAATGCTCGTCGAAAGCATAGCCCCCGTCAACGTACTTATGATACCCGTGGGCGGAACGTACACCATCGACGCCGAACAGGCAAAAGAATACGTGGACCGCATTATGCCGGACATCGTGATTCCTATGCATTTTAAGACCAGAGACTGCGAGTTCGAACTGTCGCGTCTGAACGAATTTCTCGATTTGTTCGACGATGAGGACATCGTTTACGTAGAGTCCGACACAGTAGAATTCGACCGCGCCGATTTTGACGGCGAGAGCACAAAAGTCTTTGTTTTGGAAAGATTTTCCGCCTGATTTCACAAAAGAATTTTCACGCATACATCATACCGACTTCCGCGCAACGCGCGGAAGTTCGGTGCAATAATATTCAGGAGGCATTATGTCAGATTACACCAGGGAAATGCTTGAAAATGCAGGCATTTTCGCAGTCCGCGACATCGCCAAAGAAGTGGGCGTTTCTTCGCCTACCAAGAAAAACAAAGCAGAACTTATCGACCTTATTCTGAAAATTACGTCGGGAGAAATGGCGCCCCCGGAAGCGCCGCGCCGCGGTCGTCCGAAAAAGGACAACGAAATCGCGCGACCCGTCCGTGTTCCGTCCGAACAGAAAGACGCTGTCAAAACGGAAATGCCCAAACGCGAAAAACGTTTCGGCGACAGAGAGTTCCGCGGCAGAAATCAGGAACGTGCGGCGGGATTTTACGAAGACCGTCCCAAGGAAGAAGCCGACCAGATTCGCGAAGGTTTCCTCGAAATCAACCCCGACGGATACGGTTTTCTGCGCGTAAAGAACTGTGAATGCAACGAAATGGACGCTTACGTCCACGCGGCAAAAATCAAACAGTACGGTTTGCGCAAAGGCGACCGCGTGAAAGCTACCTGCAAAATCATTCAGGACGGCAAACCCGCAGCGGTTGTGAACGTAATTTCAATCAACGGAGTAGACATCGCGTCCGTAGGCAAACGTCCCAACTTCGACGACCTCGTCCCCATTTATCCCGACGAACGTCTTCGTCTGGAAATTCCGTCCCGTCCGCGCGATTACGCAATCCGTTGCATCGACCTTGTAGCGCCTATCGGTAAAGGTCAGCGCGGTATTATCGTTTCTCCGCCGAAAGCAGGCAAAACGACCTTGCTCAAAATGATTGCGGGTTCGATTGCCGAAAACTATCCCGAAATCGTGCTTTTCGTTCTTCTCATCGACGAACGTCCCGAAGAAGTTACGGATATGCAGCGTTCGGTCAAGGGTGAAGTGGTTTATTCCACGTTCGACGAAATGCCCGAACATCACACCAAAACCGCGGAAATGCTTCTCGACAGAGCAAAACGACTTGTCGAAATGGGCAAAGATGTCGTAATTCTGATGGACAGTCTTACGCGTCTCGCGCGTGCGTACAATACTACAATCCCCCCGACAGGCAGAACTCTTTCGGGCGGCGTCGACCCCGGCGCGTTGCACAGCCCAAAACGTTTCTTCGGTTCGGCACGTAACATCGAAAACGGCGGTTCGCTCACAATCATTGCAACCGCGCTCATCGATACGGGCAGTCGTATGGACGAAGTTATTTTCGAAGAGTTCAAAGGCACGGGCAATATGGAAATTCACCTCGACCGCAAACTTTCCGAACGCAGGATTTTCCCTGCGATCGACCTTGCAAAGAGCGGCACGAGAAAAGAAGAACTCCTGCTTACTCCCAGCGAACTCGCGGGAACGTGGGGCGTTCGCAAAATGCTGTCCGTCGGCGACAGCGCGGAAGCCACGGAAAATCTGCTCAACATGCTTGTCAAGACCTCGTCGAACAAAGAGTTTGTCGAGCAGCTCAATTTGCAGTTCAAGATGTGGCAGAAAGAAGGTTACAACTGGCGCAAACCCAACTGATTGCAGGGTTTTGACCTGATACAAAAGAAATAACCGTCGACACGGGCGGACATTTTACGGAGGTGTGTATGCAGAACGAAATCAAAGAACCCGTAAAACTCCTGAACGAGGACGGAACGCTTGCCGTAAAAGGGTGGGCAAGACGTAATCTGTTCGAATACGAGAGGAAATTCGTCACTCCGCGCAGTCGTCTGAAAGAATGGGACTTCTATCAGATTTCCAACGGCAGACTGCTTGTGCAGATAAGTTTCTTCAACATCACAATCGCCAGCGCGGCAACAGCAACGCTAATCGATATGCGTACGGGCAAAAAGATTTCGTCCGTTTCGCTGTCGCTGTTCACGCGCCGTCGCTATCTGCTCCCGCTTAAATCCGACGAGCCCAACTTTTTCCGTTACGACAAAAACGGCAGTTATCTGGAATTCGACACCGCAAAAGACTGGCGCAAAATTCTGTTCGGCGGACTTGCGGCAGGGAAGTATATGAAAGCGCGGTTGAAGATGTATTATCCCGAAGGACAGGAAAACATCACAATCGTTACGCCATTCGACAGCAGTCCCTCGCAGTTTTTCCTTACAACAAAACAGAACTGTATGCCTTGCGAAGGCACGGTGACCTGGGGCAAAGAAACGTTCGTGTTCAACAAGGACAACACCTTTGCCGTTATGGACTGGGGACGTGGAGTCTGGCCGCATAAAAACTGCTGGTATTGGGGCAATGGTTCGAAATACATCGACGGCAAACTGTTCGGGTTCGAAATAACGTGGAAAATCGGCAACGAAGAAAACGCTACCGAAACCTGTCTGTTCTACGACGGTAAGGCACACAAAATAGGTGCGGTAGACGTTGAAGAATTCCCCGGCAACAACAACGGCTGGATGAAACCGTGGCATTTCGTTTCCGAGGACGGACGTTTCGACGTCACGATGACCCCGTTTTACGACAACAAGAGCGGCGTTATCATGTTCGGTGCGCTCGGAATGAAAACGCATCAGGTTCACGGTATATGGAACGGAACCGCCGTTCTTGACGACGGTAAAGTCATAGAAATCAAAGATATGTACGCGTTCTGCGAATACGTGGAAAACGCGTGGTAAAACAAAGGAGATACTATTATGAAGTGCTCAAAAGACATTGTTTACATCGGTGCAGACGATATGGAACTCGACCTTTTTGAAGGTCAGTATATTATTCCCGACGGCATATCCTACAACTCGTACCTCATCGAGGACGAAAAAATCGCCGTTATGGATACGGTTGACAAGGCAAAAGTCGAGAAATGGCTAGACAACCTCGACGACGCCCTTCACGGCAGACAGCCCGACTATCTCGTGGTTTCGCATATGGAACCCGACCACAGCGCGGGCATTCTCGCATTTGCAATCAAATATCCGAACGCGGTTATCGTCGGCAACGCCAAAACTTTCGATATGTTTACGCGTTTCTTCAAAGCCGAATTGCCCAACAAACTGGTAGTCAAAGAAGGTGACAAACTCGCGCTCGGTGCGCACGAACTCACTTTCTACACCGCGCCTATGGTGCATTGGCCGGAAGTTATGGTGAGTTTCGAAGCAAAAGACGGAGTTTTGTTCTCCGCCGACGCATTCGGTAAATTCGGTGCGCTTGCAGTCGATGACGACGACTGGGCGTGCGAAGCTCGCAGATACTATTTCAACATCGTGGGAAAATACGGCGCGCAGGTTCAGGCACTTCTCAAAAAACTTGCCGCACTCGACATCAAGGCAATTTGCCCGTTGCACGGTCCCGTCCTCGACGAAAATTTGTCCTATTATGTCAACCTCTATGATGTTTGGAGTTCTTACAGAGCGGAAGACGAGGGAACTTTCATTGCCTGTGCCTCTATTTACGGCAACACCGCACAAGCCGCCGACGCACTTGCCGAAGAACTTCGCAGCAGAGGAGAGAAAGTCGTTGTAACCGACCTTGCGCGTTGCGATATAGCGGAAGCCGTCGAAGACGCTTTCAGATATTCGAGAATGGTTCTTGCCGCTCCCACGTTCGACGGCGGAATATTCCCGATTATGGACGAGTTTATCGCGCATATCAAGTCCAAGAATTATCAGAACAGAAAAGTCGCGTTCATCGAGAACGGTTCCTGGGCGCCTATGTCCGCAAAGCTCATGCGCGCGGCTCTCGAGGGACAGAAGAACATTGCTTTCACCGACACCGTGATTACTTGCCGTTCTTCCGTTCCCGACGACCTCGAAGACGTCTGCAAGAAAGTAGCCGACGAACTCCTTGCATAAACGCGGGTTTTAACTGTTCAATCAAAGCATTCAACTCCGTTTGCGGCAGGCACTTTCCGAAGTGCGAAAATCAAGTAAAAATACTTGCGATTTTCCTCGGAAAGTGCTTGTCAAAATCGGGTAAGTAATATATAATCTTTTTCGTTGGGTTTCCCGAGCGTCAGGCTCTCGGACGACAGTTGGATAGAGTGGTTTTGTTTTCCACATCATCCAACTGCCACCCACTTACACAAATACGCCGCAAAGCGTCATAACACCTTGGAGGAGTCGCCTAGTTTGGTCGAGGGCGCACGACTGGAAATCGTGTAACCGTCAAAAGCGGTTCGAGGGTTCGAATCCCTCCTCCTCCGCCACCGAAAAGCACCGAATCAATCGGTGCTTTTCTTATCTTTGCGGTGGGATTCGCAACCTGACGCTGACGCGGTTTTGCAACCTGCGCGACTCTCGCGCAGAGCAAATGTCTCAAAACACGCTATTCCGTCACTACGTTCCTTACGAACCCTCCTCCTCCGCCACCGAAAAGTACCGAATCAATCGGTGCTTTTCTCATCTTTGTGGAGAGATTCGCAACCTGACGCTGACGCGGTTTTGTATGTAATTTTGCGAGTAGGTGGTATAGCGCAATTTGTCGGAAATTTGATAGCCTACTTATAATGTCTAATGTGTAAATACGGCTTATTGACACTTTGGGGTTTTTAATATATATTATCCGTAGAATCATCTACCGAGGTTTTGCAAAGTTTAAGCTTGGCGGTCGACAGGGGAGCATATGGGAAAATACAACGAAAAATATTTTCATCCCGACAACGAGATGAATAACAATCAAATCGAAGATTTGCTCAATGAAGGCGAAGAAATCATATGGCGCGGAAGACCTAAACTCGCGGCGTTCATTTGGTCAAAGGTGTTCAATATGCTACCGTTCGCGCTTCTGTGGGCTTGCGTTGACGGGTTTGTAATTTACGGTCTGGTGACGACGGATGCTTTGGTTGGCGTTAAACCCGTTTACATCGCAATGATTGTAGGCTTTTTTGCCGTGCACCTTGCACCTGTGTGGATTTGGCTTGCAAACGTACTGTCGTCATACGCGCAATGCAAAAATCAGGATTATGCTTTTACTACGTCGAGAATTATTATCCGCACGGGAATAATTGTCGATATCAAAACCATTTTGTATGCCGACGTTGTGTCCGTAGATATCAGAGTCGGGCTCGTTGACAGGTTGTTTAAGGTTGGCGACATTTACATCACGGCAAAGAACGGCAAGGCGGTGTTGTGGGATATCGAAAACCCCTACAAAGTGTTCAATATGCTGCAAAAAGTCGTCAACGACATCAAAACCGACATCTATTATCCCAACGAACTGCGCCCCAAAGAAAATTCGGGTTACAATACCAAATACAAAATCAAAAAGGACGAAGAATGACTTTTTGTTTTGTTGCTTTTGTTTTAATTGCGAATTTGAAACGGCAGGTATGTTACCTGCCGTTTTTGTTTGAATAAAGCCGTTTGTCAGCGTTTAAGTTTAATGTCAGTTTTCCGAAACGGGTTCGGGTGCGGACAAATTAACGTCGGGAGTTTTAGGAAGTTTTTTGCGGACAATGAAGAAGTATATGACGCAGAGCAAAAGACTTACAACTGCGGAAACGGGTACGGCTATACCTATCATCAGCATATTGGTAGAGGGCAGAGAGCGGAAGAGATAAGATAGAGGAATTCGGACTCCGAACGCTGTAAGCAGTCCTTGCAGCATAACGAACCGTGTTTTTTCAAGGCCGTTGAAATAACCGAGCATACAGAACGTAACCGCAATAACGATGTATTCGAAGGAACAGCTTTTGAAATAGAGGGCGGTTGAGGCGATGACTTCGCCGTCGTTGGCAAATATGGCTGCAAGAAGATGTCCGCCGAAGAAAGTAAGCAGGAACATCGCTGTACCGAACGCAAGGGAAACGGCACCCGCGAGAAACAGCGCTTTTGTTGCACGTTGATAGTTGCCGCGTCCTGCGTTTTGAGCAACGAAAGCGGAGAGCGAGGAAAGAAAAGACATCGGCACTATCGAGAGGAAAACGAACAGTTTTTCGGCAATTCCGATGCTAGCCGACTGGACAAGTCCCAGTTCGTTGACTATTGCCGTGATAATCAGAAAGGATATGCTGACCAAAAAGTCCTGCAAGGCAATGGGTGCTCCGACCGAAAGAATGCTTTTTACCGTACCTTTTGCGGAAAATCCGTCTTTTGTCACGGGGAAAGGCAACTTTTTATTTTTGAGATATATGAGCGAGAAAAGAACGCTTGACGCTTGCGCGATAATCGTTGCAAGCGCGGCACCCGCCGCGTCCATATGGAATACTGCAACGAAGAGCAAATCAAGCACGACGTTCAAAGCGCAGGCAATGGCGACGAAAACGAATGGCGTCCTTGAATTGCCGATGCCGCGGAAAATGCCGCTTATTGCGTTGTATGCGGTGATGAAAATCATGCCCGCACCGCATATGCGTATGTAGAGCACGGTCTGTTCGAGAGCGGGGGCGGGAGCTTGAAGTGCAATTGCAATATATTTCGGAATTATGAGAAGTATGGCGGTGATGACGACGGCAACGACGGAAAACAGTTTTATCATTCCGCAAACGACGCGACCGGCTTTTTCGGGATTGTTTGAGCCGACCGCCTGACCGATTAATACCGTTACGCCCATTGTAAGACCCGTAACGATAGCGGTGACGGCGACCATAAGCTGACTTCCCGTTGCGACTGCCGAAACGCTTGCCGTAGAACCGAATTGTCCGACGACGATGAGGTCTACAGCACCGTAGAGCGCCTGCAAGAGCAGGGAAAGCATAAGAGGTATTGCAAACTTAATGAGAGGGGGCAGGATTTTGCCTTCCAAAAAACCGTTGTTTTCCTGCATATTCCGCCTCCTTCTTTCAGTCGGATACACCATATCAAATAGTAAAAGAAAAAGCAATCGAATTGAGCGTATCGTTGGAACTTTTGCGCGCGTGAATTGTTGAACGCGCCAATCTTCGTATTATCCGAAAAAAATATGGACAGCGCGCACAATAGGTTGTAAAATTTTGAAAAGGAGAAAATATGGAAACAAACGAATTCATCGAAATTTTGAACAGCGGAAAACGCGTTGAAGCAGGTTCCGAAACCCACAAGTGCATGCACCGTCTGTCCGTCGAAGCGCGGCGGGTTATGTGCGAACTGAACTGCTCGTTTCACGACGAAGCGGAAATAGTCGAACTGTTTTCCAAACTGACGGGAAAGAAAGTCGACGACTCGTTCAGGCTTTTCCCACCTTTTTATACCGATTGCGGCAAAAATATAACGGTAGGAAAGAATGTGTTTATCAATTCGGGTTGTTGTTTTCAGGACCAGGGCGGAGTTGAAATCGGGGACAATGTATTAATCGGACAACAAGTCGTAATCGCAACTCTCAACCACGACCTCAACTCCGAAAAGCGTGCGGATATGATACCCGCAAAGGTTACAATCGGCAAAAATGCGTGGGTGGGTGCTCACGCTACAATTCTCGCAGGAGTAAGTATAGGCGAAAACTCGGTTGTAGCGGCAGGAGCAGTCGTCACAAAAGACGTTCCGCCCAACACCGTTGTCGGAGGAGTTCCCGCAAAAATCATAAAAAGCATAGAATAAACACATATCTTTTGCGGCAATTGTTGCTCAAAAAATACTGTTGTAAATTTTTATCAATTACACGGCAGAGATGATTTCTCGGTCGTATTTTATTTTTGGATTTGTTTTAAAAAATAGTTATACTTATGTTATAAAATCGTTTACATATGCCGCTTTTTGTTGCTGTAACCGTAGGTTTGTGATAAAATCCGTTTAACCGATTATGATTTCAAGGGAGAAAATCATGCAAACTGCAAACGATTACAGAACGCCGTTTTATTCTAAACTTTTGTTTTTCGACGACCAGAACCTCAACATCATGAAAAACGTTAAACGCGAAAGCGTTGCACCCGAAAAACTTTCCGACGGGTACGTCGACCCGGCCGTCGACCTTGTCAATTTGTGTTGGGGTTATCCTTTCGTTTTTTACTGCGAAGCGATAGGAAAATATGTGTTGTATTATCAGGGCTGGAGCAGAAACAACGTTGTTATGCCGCACCATATTTCTCTTGCCGCCGAAAGCGACGACGGCGTAAATTTCCGTCCCTTTAATATGGCGCAATTCGGCAACTGTGACGACTATATTTTGCCCAATCAGGTTTTGCCGATAAAGGTGGGCGGGTTCAGTTTTCTGGAAGGTCAGTTTTTCGTCGACGACAACGCAAAAGTGCCTTCTGAAAAATACGTCGCGCTTACGCTTTACAAATCCTCGGGGCTTGATTACAAAGCGGTTGTTTTTACGTCGGCAGACGGGTTGAGATGGAAACTCGACGAAAACAAAACCTGGCACGAGGGAATGAACGCACCAGATTATCCCATATCGCTTTTCTACAACCGAACAGACGGCACTTACGGGATTTTCAAACGTCCGCGCCACGCCGACCGCAGAAGTTCGGTAGCATTCGGAAAAGAACTCGGAAAATTCGGAAAGCCGAGCATAGTTTTTCAGGCGGACGCCGCCGACAAACAGCTTACGGATATATACGGGGTATCGATGTTTCCGTATGCCGATATGTACGTCGGTTTCATTATGCTTTACCATACGCCGAACTACTTCGAACTCAACGGCGAAAAAGTTAGCGGACTTCCCACACACAAGTTCCTCGGCGGAAACGTCGAACCTCAGCTTGTGTACAGTTATAACGGCGTACATTTCAACCGCTTTTTGCGTGAGCCGTTCTTCGGTCGGAGCGGATTTGAAAACGGTTGTATGTATCCTACCTGTATGGTGGCTGACAAAGCGGACGACAACATTATGATTTACGCGTCCGCAACGCGGGAAGAACACGGCAGAATAAACAAGGGAGAAGGCAGGATAGTTCCTTTCAGAATGCGCAAAGACGGCTTCTGTTGCCTCAAATCCGAAAACGGGGTTGCCGAATTGCTTACGCGCGGCATATACGTAGACGGTGAAAAGCTTGCTTTCAACGTTCAGTGCGAAAAGGGCGGATTTTTCGAAATTCAGGTTGAGGACTGCGAAGGCAACGTGCTCGAAGGATATTCCTTTGCAGACTGCGTAACTTTTTCGGGTGACGAAACAAGACATTCTTTCGTGTTCGCATCGGGAAAAACGTTCGGAGCACTTAAAGGCAAAATGATTACAATCCGAATGCGTTTCGAAAATGCGCGCATATTCGGTATTGAGGGAGATTTCCTCGTGGTAACTCCTTTCCAGTATCTGCGCCATAAGGAATACGGAGAAATTCCCGAACAGCTTAAATAATACGTCGAAAAGCGTTCGGAATTTTTTCGGCCGAAACAGTCTAAAATAACTATTAATATATCAAAAAGTAGTGTTCAACTTAACGCTGCAAATTTGATTGTGATTTTTCAATGTGATACAGGTAAAATCGGCTCAGCAGGTTGACAATGCCGAAACGTATGATAAAATTCATTGTACAAGAGCGTTAACTTCCGACACATAAAAAAGGGTAAAAAAATGAAAATGAGTATATCTGACATTGCCAGACTTGCGAATACGTCGCGCGGTACGGTTGACCGCGTGGTAAACGGCAGAGGCAAGGTCAGTAAGGAACTTGAAAAGAGAATTAAGGATATAATCGAAGCAAACGGCTACGAAGTCAACGGTTCGGCGCGCGCTTTGTCGTTGTCGAAAAACAAATACCTTGTCGGTGTGGTCATCAACTCAATCGGCAACCCGTTTTTCAACAGGGTCAAAGAGGGTATAGAGGACAGCCTTAAAAAGTGGGAAGACTACGGGCTGGAAATCTATTACAAAGAAATCCGCGGCTACAACGAGCAGGAGCAAATCGAAGCAATTGACGACGTCGTCGCGCACGGTGCAAACGTCCTCGCGCTTACGCCGATTAACACGGAAGCGATAATCAACAAACTCAATTCGCTTACAATTCCCATTGTTACTTTCAACAACGACCTCAGACTGGACAAAAAGTTTGCATACGTCGGTTGCGATTACGTCGAAGGCGGAAAACTCTGCGGCGACCTTGCCAATCTTATGCTCAACGACGGCGACGACGTTGCAGTGGTTACCGGTTCGCTCAAAATACTCGGACACCGTCAAAGAGTGGAAAACTTTTCCGAGGTGCTCGAAAACAAGCATTGCTCGATTACCATAATCGAAAACAATGACGATGACGAAGAGTCCTACGCAAAAGTGCGTGAACTTCTGCAAACAAAATCGCCGGCGCTGATTTATTTTGCGGCAGGCGGTTCGCAAGGCGGACTTAAAGCCATAGAGGAAAGCGGCAAAAAAATGAAAATTCTGACGGTTGACGAAACGCCCGCCGTAATCGAAGGCATAAAAAAAGGACTTATTTCCGCTACGATAGCCCAGCAACCCTACGAGCAGGGCAGAATGACCGTAAATATTATAGCGCAATTCCTTTATTTCAAGAAATTGCCGCTCCATAAGCACAATTTCACCAAAAACATTGTGGTTTTTCCAAGTGCGCTTAAATAACGATATTAAAATATTTATTCTTTGACATTCCTGTCTTTAATTATCGATATAATTCGGATAAGATTTTGATTTCATTTAAAAATGTAAACTTGTCGCCTATATTATTGCTGTCATAATTAATTTATAATCTTGTATTAGAGAATTTGCCCGTTGACAATCGAAATGTTTATGATATACTTTTGTGTGCTCGGGCACACTGGCGTTTTATTGTATGGTTTTATCTGCAAAATAACTGCCTAAATTTTACAAATAAACATCTTGAGAGGTGCTCAATGGAAAAATATAGCGATATCAAAAAGGTGGAATACAGACCCGACTCCGACAATCCTTTCAGCTTCAAGTACTACAATCCCGACGAAGTCGTTATGGGCAAGCCTATGCGCGAACATCTCAAATTCGCGATGAGCTACTGGCACACCATTGACGCAGATGGCGCGCGACTATGCACGCAAAAACGGCTTCAAAGGCGCATTCTATCTCGAACCCAAACCCAAGGAACCCACGAAACATCAGTACGATTTCGATGCGGCAACATGCATGAACTTTATCCGCACTTACGGACTCGAAGGCGACTTCAAACTCAACATCGAAGCCAACCATGCAACGCTTGCGGGACACACGTTCCAGCACGAACTCCGTACTGCCGCGGTAAGCGGCGCATTCGGTTCGATTGACGCAAACCAGGGCGACCTGTTGCTCGGCTGGGATACCGACCAGTTCCCGACCAATATTTACGAAACCACGATGTGCATGTACGAAGTTATCAAAGCGGGCGGATTTACGACCGGCGGACTTAACTTCGACGCAAAGACCCGCAGACAGTCCAACACATTCGAAGACATACTGCTTGCGTACATTGCGGGTATGGACGGATTTGCGCTCGGTCTCCGTCTTGCCGTCAAAGTCATCGAAGACGGCAGAATAGACAAGTTCGTAAAATACAGATACGCAAGTTACCAAAGCGGAATCGGCAAGAAAATCGTCGAAGGCAAAACCGATTTCGAAGAGCTTTACGATTATGCGATGAAACTCGGCGAAATCAACGTTGAAAGCGGTCGTCAGGAATATCTCGAAGCTGTCCTCAACAACATAATGTTCAAATAAAACGTACAGGTGAGTTATGTATCTGGGCGTAGACCTCGGCACATCGTCCGTCAAGTTGCTGCTTGCGGATTCAAAAGGTAATATACTCGACATCGCGTCGGCTGATTATCCTCTTTTTTTCCCCGAAAAAGACCAATCGGAACGAATGGCGTTCGACGTGCTGTTCGTGGTTGGAATTGCGATAATCACACCCATAGCGGGAGTGCCTTGGTCGATGCGCGAAGGAACGGCAATATCCTTCCTTATACACGGACCTATGCTGGACATTCTGCAAAAACCGACGCGCAAGTTGTTCTCGAAGGTCGGAATACAACCTCCGCCGACGCTGATGAACGACCCTGCGGAATTTGTCAGAACGGAAAGAAAAACAGCCTCATAATTTCCTCATTTCCCCATCCAAAGGATGCAGAAAGACTGGTTCATCTCTTCCTAGATTGTGAAGGGCGGGCGTCAGGTCGGACGTCCGTCCTTCACTTTTCTTTGCATCTGCCACGGAAAACTCACATTACCGTCAACCCATACCGCTGACTTATATCACGTCGCATTTTATTTAATATTTTATTTTCTGTACATTCCGCCGCAAAAAAGCAAATTGCGTAAATACTACTTGCCTCTTTAACAAAAATATCCGCTTATAGCCTAAATTAAATCTTGATTGAAACCTTTCTCCGTGTTAGAATTTCATTATACAGGGAGAGGAGTTTTTACGGCATCGCCGTTTCTGCCGCATATGACGTTAAAACAGAAAATTTTTCTCAAATCGGTTGTCGGAGTATTGCTCACTATACTTGTCGTTTACGTACTTTTCATAGTGGCGTCGTTCATCGCCGCTTATGCGTCCACGCGCGACGAAGTTACGTATTGGGCAAACTGGCAAAGAGAGTATATTGCGGCGCTCGAAAAGTCCTATCAGTCCCGTACTGCTCCCAAAGTAAACGAACAGGATTTTTGCGATTTCAATTTGTCGGAAGCACTTTCAACCGGGGTAAAAATCAACGAACTTAAAATGCTTGCTACGCACAACAGCTACAAGCAGGGCACAACGGCGGCGACAAACGTATTTTACAACTACGCATTGCCAGTGCTTCTCGGCAAAAAATACGATTATACTTTCGACACAATCACCCAACAGCTCAACTACGGTATACGCAGCATAGAAATCGACCTCGGCAAAGTCAAAACGGACAACGGATTTGAAATCAGGGTATACCACAACGCTTTGACAGAAGCGGGCAGTTCGATGATAAACTTCGAGCTCGGACTCAAAGAACTCAAAATGTGGTCGGATTACAATCCCGCACACCTTCCCGTTTTCGTACTTGTCGAAACAAAGAAAGGTTCGTTCGGAGCATACGAAAGTTTCGACGAAGAGAGCCTGCGTTATGTCGACAATCTTCTCGAAGAGGTTCTCGGCGACAAACTGTTCACTCCTGCGGACGCAATCGGCAACAACGGCACATTTGAAAATCTCCGCAAGAACAACGATTATCCGACTTTGAAAAACATGCTCGGGAAATTCGTTTTTCTTTTCCACGAAACGTATGCGCTGGACGATTATGTGTCCCTCGACGAAACGACTATCACACAAAACATGTTCATCGCGCTTGGCACGGAAAATTCCGAGTACAGTTCACCTGAATATATGAACCGTTGTCTTTTCCTCATTATCAACTATCCCAATGTCGAAAAAGAATACGCGATGATAGAGCAGGCGCTAAAAGACAATTTTATTGTCCGTACACGTCTTGACGAATACGCAATGATAAACTCCGTGCGCCACGACAAAGCTATCGAAAGCTGTGCCAATATTCTCAGTACGGATTATCCGCCCGCCTCAACGGACAGATACGGCTATACTGCGAGTATCAATGCGTCGGGCAAAACAATATTGCTGGCACGTCGAAACGCTTTATAAAGCGTTATAAAGCCACAAACGACTCAAACTTACATATAATAAACAAGGCTGGTCAAATCACGGTAAATGCAACAGTTTGATTGCGCTATTTGCTAAAAACGGTTTATTGCCATTGGCGATTTCAATCGGCGGTAATGCAGTAAAAACGTTAAGAATTCAAAACGCGTGTAAGTAACTTGATGCGTAACAACTGAAAGAAAAGTAAAAGTAAAAGTAAAGAGCGGCAATGCCGCTCTTTCTTTTGTGGATCGAAAATTTGTCTTTGGTGTTTCGGTTATTTGTCCCGCCCGAAGGCGTTATGTAGAACCGTATTGCTTAACTTCTTACCAAAGGTCGTCATTTCTCACTACAGACGCACCTTTCGAGGCTCTGGCGATTGCCGCAATGCCTTTCTTTGCCGCGTCTTTGGAGAGATATCCGTCGTTGGTCGTTGCAACGATGTTGCCGTTGGACGCGATAAGACGAAGTCTTACTTCACCTTTCTTGTCAAGGTAGATTTGCCACTTCGGGCATTTCTTTTCTTCCCATTTCTGCAAGGTTTGGTCTTCGATAGGCGCGCTTTCCGCGTTGTTCTTGACGCTGTTTACGCCTGCTTTGCAGGTCGCGAGAGAAGAGTACTGTTCCGCACCGATTGCGACGACTCTGTGGTTGAAAGAGTAGAGTTTGTAAACAAAGTTGCCTTTGTCGGTCTTCTTGATAACGAATTTGCCGTGGTTGACGCTGTCGTCACCCGCTTCGATAATCTGTTCTTCGACTTCCGCTTTCTTGGTCACGGGTTTTGCTTCATCTGCTTTTGCGGGAGCTTTCGTTGCTTTTTTGCTTTCGGCTTTTGCCGTTTCGTCTTTGGATTTGCCTTTCAGCACTTCTTTATCCTCCTTAGAAGGTTCTTTATCGGCTTTCTTTTTAGGTGCCGCTTTTGTTGTCTTTGCAGGTTTTTCAACCTCTTCCGCTTTTTCCGCTTGGGCTTCGGGTGCAGGTGCGGGCTCTTCTTTTACTGCCTTTTCTTTCTTTGGCTTGGAAATTACCGCATTGCCCCAGATATTGCCGTCGTCCGCCGCGCTTTGGATTGTGGTGGTTGCCGCTTTCTTTTTGGGTGCGGCTTTTTTCTTGGGAGCGGGAGCGGGCTCGGGTGCGGATTCTTCTTCCGCGACGGGTTCTGCCGCGGGAGTTTCTTCAACATTGTTTTTCTCGGGAGCGGGAGCAGGTTCTTCTGCCGCGGGTGCTTCGACAACAGGCTGTCTGTCGGGCATGAATATCGGCAGTACCAACTCGGGCGAAATTTCCGACTCGGGCAGGGCAACAGGCTCTTCCGCAACAGGTTCTTCCACTGCGGGTGTGGTTTCTTCCACGGTTTCTTCGGGAGTCGCCACTGGCTCTTCAACCAAAGGTTGAACTTCCTCTTCCGCTACTGTTACGGTAGCCTGAACGGGTTCTTCCGTATGAACTGTTTCGGACGTCGCAACAACGGGTTCGGCTTTGCCGTTCACGTTGTGAATGAGCACGCCTACTGGCGCGGTGTCGTCGTCTTCTTCGATTTCGCTGTCGAGAAAAACTATCTCGTCGTAGTTATCCAAATAATCCGCCATAATTCATCCTCCGAAGATAAATCGTATTTATCATAACATATGTTTTACACATTTTCAATAATACGCCGAAAAAAGTTCGACACCACGTTATATTATGCGTTCGGTCGTGCTCGGAACAATTGTATTTTGGAGCATAGTGTGTTATGATTATGCCATGCAACGTGATTTCGGACTCAACAGCGAACAAATGCTTGCCGTGCGCGACACCGAGGGACAAATCCTCGTAATTGCAGGTGCGGGAAGCGGTAAAACGCGCGTGCTTACGGCGCGCATATGCGGATTGGTTGACAGCGGAGTAGACCCGTACAACATTCTCGCAATAACTTTTACAAACAAAGCGGCAAACGAAATGAAAGAACGTATCGAGCAGGCAATGGGCGATACCTACGGCATTCTCGCTTGCACTTTTCACTCTCTTTGCGCGCGTATTTTGCGCGTGGACGCCGAACGTATCGGATACGGCGGCAACTTTACCATTTACACCGAAACGGAAAGCGAACGCGTGGTTAAACGCGTATGCGAAAACGTAAAAGGCGCGGACGCCAAACGCAAAAACGACTATCTGCGCCACATTTCCGCCGCAAAAACGGCGGCGCTTTCGCCCGAAGCCTATTACGGCGAAATCAGAGATTTCATAACCGACGCCGATACGGTCATCGGAGTTTACACGGCGTACGAACGCGAACTCAGACAATCGAACGCAATGGACTTCGACGATTTGCTTGTCAAGACAAAGGAACTGTTTGACACTTGTCCCGACGTTCTGCAAAGGTACAGCCGACGTTTCCGTTATATCAACGTAGACGAATTTCAGGACACCAACAAGCTTCAATACGACCTAGTAAAACAGCTTTGTTCCGTATGGGGCAACCTTTTTGTAGTCGGCGACGAGGATCAGAGCATATACAGTTGGCGCGGTGCGGAAATCCGCAATATACTTGATTTTCCGAAGGATTTTCCGAGCGCCAAAGTCTACAAACTCGAACAGAATTACCGCAGTACGACGGAAATACTGGACGCCGCAAACAACGTCATAAAAAACAATTCGGCACGCAACGCAAAAACTCTTTGGAGCGCAAACAAAGGCGGCGACAGCGTTGAGTATTACGAAGCGTACGGCGACCGCGACGAAGCGGGTTACGTAAGCCGCAAAATCAACGCTATGGTTGCACAGGGCGCAAACTACCGCGATATGGCGGTGCTTGTCCGCGTAAACTCACTTACGCGACTTTTTGAAGAAGATTTCAATCTGCACGGCATACCGTACAAGGTTTTCGGCGGTTTCCGTTTCTTTGACAGAAAAGAAATCAAGGACGCGTTGGGATACGTCAGACTTGCGCTCAATCCCGCAGACAACGACAGTCTTCTCCGCGTCGTGAACTATCCGAGACGCGGCATAGGACAGTCCGCCGTAACGGAACTCGCAACCGTCGCCGAACGCGAACATATGAGTTTCTGCGACGTTCTGCGCCGTCCCGAATTGCTGTCTTCGGCAAACGCAAGAAAACTCGGACAGTTCTCGCAGGTTGCGTTTGACATCGAAGCCGCGGCGAAAACCAAATCGCCCGTGGACTTCATGAGTTACGTTATAGAGCGGAGCGGACTTCAAAATCTTAAATTCAGCGACGACCCCGAAGACGTCAACCGTTACGAAAACATCGAGGAACTGGTCGGCGCAGTAAACGGATTTATGGAAGATAACCCCGAAGCGACAATCGCCGATTTCATGCAGTCCGTCGCGCTTGTTTCGGACAGCGACGAAATGACGGACGACAACTACGTCACTCTTGCAACCGTACACGCGGTCAAAGGACTCGAATTCGACAACGTGTTCATCGTAGGACTGGAAGAGGGCGTTTTCCCCGTTTCAATTGCCGTAAACAACGGCGACGTCGAAGAGGAAAGACGGCTTATGTACGTCGCAATTACGCGTGCAAGGAAACGTCTTTTCGTGATTTCTTCGCGTTCGCGTTTCCGTTTCGGCGAAACTGTCTATAATCCGAAAAGCAGGTTTATTGCCGAAATGCGCGGGGATAAACCGTCAATTCGCGTGGGCGGTGCCTACTTCGACAATCAGGCGGCACAGCGTATGAAAGCAATCGAGAACCTGTCGCGCAAAGCCCCGCAAAAGCCCGCGCCTACACAACGCAAAGTCACTCCCGCAGGGTCGGACGCAACTTTCGACGAGTTCAAAAAAGACGTCATAGTCGAACATACGAAGTTCGGCCGCGGCATAATAATTTCGACCGTGGGAGAGGGCGAAGACAAGACCGCCGCAATAGCGTTCAAGGGTCTCGGGGTCAAACGCTTTTCTCTCGCCATTGCAATCAACAGTCTTAAAATCGTAAAGGAGTAAACGTGGACAATTACGCCAGAATGAAAGAGCTGGTTGAACTGCTCAACCGCTACGCAAAACTGTATTACGAGGAAGACGCTCCCACCGTTTCGGACGCGGAGTACGACGCCCTGTACGACGAACTTCTCGCGCTTGAAAAATCCGAAGGATATTCGCTCAGAAATTCGCCTACGCACAGAGTGGGCGGTGCGCCGCAAAAGAAGTTCGAACAGACAAAACATCTGCTTCGTCTTTACAGTCTGGACAAATGCCGCACATTCGACGAAATAAAGGACTGGTACGCAAAAATCGTCAAGGCGGTCGGTCGCGAACCCGAACTCACCACCGAATACAAATTCGACGGACTGACGCTCAGTCTGCTTTACGAAAACGGCGAACTTGTGCAAGCGGCAACGCGCGGCGACGGTGTAACGGGTGAAATCGTAACGGCGCAGGTCAGAACCGTCAAAAAACTTCCGAAAACCATATCGTACAAAGGAAAAATCGAAATTCAGGGCGAAGGCATACTTCGTTTGAGTGCGCTCGAACGCTACAACGCAACGGCTGCCGAACCCCTTAAAAACGCGCGAAACGGTGCCGCGGGAGCAATCCGGAATCTCGACCCCGCCGTAACCGCCGAAAGAGGATTGTCCTTCTTCGCATACAATGTCGGTTACAGCGACAAACGGTTTGCAACGCAAGCCGAAGTTCACGATTTTCTGACTGCGGAAGGGTTTGAAACCGAAGGGGATTTCGGCGTTGTGAAGAACGCGGAAGAAGCCTTCAAATTTACGGAAAAAGTCGACGAAAAACGCGAGTCGCTCGATTTCCTTATCGACGGGGTCGTTTTCAAAGTCAACGACATACCGTTGCGCGACGAAATCGGTTATACGGACAAATTTCCGAAATGGGCAATCGCGTACAAGTTCAAAGCCGACGAGATGACTACCGTTCTCAAAGACGTGGTATGGCAGGTTTCCCGTTCGTCCAAACTCAATCCGCTTGCTTTGCTCGAACCCGTCGACATAGGCGGCGTGACGGTCAAACGCGCGACGCTCAACAACTACGGCGACATACTCAAAAAGAAAGTCCGTATCGGTGACAGAGTATTCATACGCAGAAGCAACGACGTAATTCCCGAAATAACTGGAGTTGCGGAAGAAGTTGCGGGTGCACGCGACGTCGAAAAACCTACCGTTTGTCCCGCTTGCGGTTCTCCCGTCCGCGAAGAAGGTGCGTTCCTTTACTGCACTGGTGAGCATTGCGCGCCGCAGATTGTTTCCGCGCTCGACCATTTCGCGTCAAAAGACGCAATGGACATCGAAGGATTTTCCGAAAAAACGGCAGAGCAGTTCTACAACGAACTCGGAATAAGAACTCCCGTTCAGCTTATGAACCTGACCGCACAGGACATAGTCGACCTTGACCGTTTTGGCGACAAAAAAGCCGAAAATCTTATCGGCGCAATCGCAAAATCCAAGAATACGACGGCAGACAGACTGTTGTTTGCACTCGGTATCGACGGAATAGGCAAAAAGACGGCAAAGGATTTAATCAAGCGTTTCGGTACTATTGAAAGTCTTGTTTCTGCAACAAAAGAGGACTTGACCGCAGTTGACGGTATAGGCGACGTGCTTGCGGACAATATCGTCGGATATTTCAAGGACGAAGAAAATCTGCAAGAATTGCAAGACCTCTACAACGCAGGCGTAACCGTTCGTGCGGAAGAGAAAAAAGAGGGTGTTTTCAGCGGAAAACGCATTGTCCTTACGGGTTCGCTTCCGACCTATAAGCGCGGCGAAGCCACACGGCTTATTGAAGAAAACGGCGGCGAAGTCGCGGCGTCGGTTTCAAAGACCGTAGATATGGTTCTTGCAGGGTCGGACGCGGGCAGCAAGCTGGAAAAAGCCCAGAAACTCGGCATAGAAATCATAGACGAAGAACGCTTCAAGGAATTGTTGGGATTGTAAACCACTTTTCTTTATTCACGGTTTTATGCAAAATTTCAAATCCCGTCGGCAAAACTATTGTCAACGGGATTGTTTTTATGATACAATAGTTAAAATTTATTACAGGCAGGTGCGTGCATGCGCAGTATGACCGGTTACGGCAAGGGACAGGCCTCCGCCGACGGAAGAAAAGTTACGGTGGAAATCAAGACCGTAAATCACAAGTTTTTCGATTGGAGCATGAAAATGCCCAAAGGTTTCCTCTTTGTCGAGGACGACGCCAAGAAAACGGTTGCAACCGCCGTCAACCGCGGTCACATCGACGTTTTCGTGACCTACGAACAGGAAGCGGCAACCGCGTCGGAATATTCCGTCGACCGCGCACTTGCGGAAAAGTACGTTGCGGCGGCACGCGAACTCGCGGACGCCACGGGCGTCGAATTCGACGTGACGGCGTATGCGCTTATGAAAAACCCCGACGTCGTTTCGTTGAAGGTTGCGGACGTCGACGACGAAACTCTTAAAAATCTTGTTCTGACCGCACTCCGCGAAGCGCTCGGAAATCTGGTTGCCATGCGCGAAAAGGAAGGAGCGTCGCAGGTGGTCGACATCACGGAAAAACTCGACTCCATGCAGAGTTCGCTCGACCTCATCAAAAAGTATGCACCCGAAGTCGTGGGCGATTATCGCAAGAAACTTACCGCACGTATCACCGAAACTTTGGGCAGTGCGGTTGCCGATATGTCGCGCGTTGCGACGGAAATCGCTCTGTTTGCCGACAAGTGTGCAATCGACGAGGAAATAACGAGGCTCGGCGTTCACATTGCAACTATGCGCGAATATCTCACATACACCGACCCCGTCGGCAGAAAGCTGGATTTTCTTGTGCAGGAAATGAACCGCGAAGCCAACACAATCGGCTCCAAAGCCAACGATTTGCGCATAACGGAACAGGTTCTCAAACTCAAAAACGACATCGAAAAAATCCGCGAACAGGCGCAGAACGTAGAGTGAGGATTGTATGAACGGAAGAGGAATGCTGGTCGTAATATCCGGGTTCAGCGGAGTTGGCAAAGGTACGGTAATTCAGATGGTGCTGGACGAACTTCCGACGTTGAAGTTTTCCATATCGTGCACGACGCGCGCACCGAGAGCAGGCGAGGAGAACGGAGTGAACTATTATTTCCTCTCCGAAGCCGAATTCGAAAAACTGGTTGCGGAAGACGCGTTCATCGAGTACACCCGTACGTTCACCAACTACTACGGCACACTCAAAAGCGAAATCGACAGACCGCTTGCCGCAGGCGTCGACATTCTGCTCGAACTCAACGTCGTCGGTGCGAAGAACATCAAGAAACTTTATCCCGACTGCGTTACGATATTCGTACAGCCGCCGTCCCTCGAAGCGCTCAAAGCACGACTTATCGGACGCGGTTCCGAAAGTCCCGAAAGCCTCGAAAGACGCCTCAAAGAAATTGAGAACGAGAGCAAAGACATTCCGTCTTACGACTATGTCGTAACAAACAGCGTTGCGCGCACATGCGCAAACGAAATCGTGAGTATCATAAAAAGCGAACACCTGCGTACCGAACGCGGTATAGGCAAAAATATATTTCCAACGGAGGAATGAATAATATGATGATTGACCCCCCAATCGACAAACTCATCAAAAAGGCTGAATGCCGTTACGCCCTGACTTGCGCGGTTGCAAAACGCACCAGAGAACTGCTTACCAGCGACAGCGCATATCTCGAAAAGAGCGGCGAAAAACCCGTTACGCTTGCCTGCAAAGAAATTTACGAAGGCAAAATCAAAATCACCCGCGACTGATGCTTTACGGTAAAAACGTTGTACTCGGAGTATCCGGCGGTATAGCCGCATACAAAAGTTGCGAAATCGTTTCGCGGTTTGTCAAACTCGGCGCAAACGTGGACGTCATTATGACCGAACACGCCGAGGAGTTTGTCACGCCTTTGACTTTCGAAACGCTCTCCAACAACCGCGTTGTCCGCGGAATGTTCGAGGAGCGCACCGAACACGACGTAAGGCACGTTTCGCTTGCCAAAAAAGCCGACGCTCTTATTGTCGCTCCCGCAACCGCAAACGTCATTGCAAAGTTCGCGCAGGGTATAGCAGACGATATGCTGTCGACGACATGGCTTGCGTGCAAAGGGCTTAAAGTGATTGCCCCCGCAATGAACACGGCAATGTACGAGGACGAAGCCACGGTTTCCAACCTGCAAATTCTGCGTTCGCGCGGCGTTGTCGTCATAGAACCCGCAACGGGACGGCTTGCCTGCGGTGATACGGGCAAAGGCAAAATGGCGGAACCCGCCGACATAGTCGGCGAAGTTCAATCGCTTTTGCAACCCGTACGCGACTTTGACGGCAAAACCGTACTCGTGACTTCGGGAGCAACGGAAGAGTACATCGACGGAGTCCGCGTGATTACCAATCATTCCAGCGGCAAAATGGGTTGCGCCATTGCGCGCGCCGCGGCAGAACGCGGTGCAAAAGTCGTGCTCGTGCACGGCAATATGAGCGTTCCCGTTCCCGAAAACGTCGCAAAGTCCGTTGCAGTCAAATCGACGGAAGAAATGATGAAAGCGGTGCTTGCCGAAGTTCCCGCAAGCGACGTTGTAATTATGGCGGCGGCTCCTGCCGACTACAAAGTCAAGAATACTTTTTCGCAGAAAATCAAGAGCGAAACCCTGACTCTCGAATTTGTCAAAAATCCCGATATTGCGGCGGAAGTCGGCAAAATCAAGGGCGACAGAATACTCGTGATTTTCTCTGCGGAAACGGAGAATCTGCTTAAAAACGCAAAGGGCAAGCTTGCGAAGAAGAATGCGGACCTCGCAGTCGCAAACGACGTTACGCGCGAAGGCGCAGGCTTTTTCGTCGACACCAATGCGGCAACAATTATCGACCGCGACGGCAACGCCCAGGAATACGGCGTAATGCCCAAAACGGAGCTTGCCGACATCATTCTTTCCGCGGTGGCGAAACGTTATGGTGCTTGAAGTCATAGTCGACATATCCACGGCGGAAGTCGACAGACCTTTCGATTACGAAGGTGACGACGTACCGCTCGGCAGCCGCGTAAGCGTGAGTTTCGGCAACAAACGCACTGTCGGTTTCGTTGTCGGCAAAAAAGAAAAATCCGATTATCCAAATCTCAAACGCGCGGAGTATCTCGATACGCCCGTAAACGACGAGCAATTGTTTCTGATGAATACGATGCGCGAAAAATACAACCTCAGACACATAGATGTTTTGAGGTTGTTTATTCCCGTCAAACTGCGCGACGAAAGAGACCCCGAGGCGAAAAAGCTCTTTCTTTCGTTCAATTCCTCGCTCACTGACGACCAAGTCGCGGAAGCGGTAAAGAGAGCAAAAAAACAAGCGGAAGCCGTCGAATTTCTGCGCGGCAAGGACGGGGAATACAATTCGGTGCTTTGCGAAACCTTCGGTGCGGGAGCGGTAAAAGCCTTGCGCGACAAAGGAATTTTGATTGAAAGCGAAGTGCACGAAACCAGAGTTCCTCTCAAAACGTTGGGCGGAAGCGCAAAAAAGGTTACATTGACCCCCGCACAACAGAACGCGGTAGACAAAATCTCGACGGGAAAAGGCGTGTATCTTCTTCACGGCGTTACGGGAAGCGGCAAAACCGAAGTTTACCAAAGCGTTATAGAACGCGTTTTGCAGCAGGGTAAAACCGCCATAATGCTTGTGCCCGAAATATCGCTCACGCCGCAGATACTAGGCATATTCCGCGCGAGGTTCGGCGACAACGTTGCGCTTCTTCATTCGGGACTCAATGCGTCGGAACGTTACGACGAATGGAAACGGTTGCTTGACGGCCGCGCCAAAATCGCAATCGGCGCACGCTCCGCTGTGTTCGCTCCGCTCAAAAACATCGGGGCGATAATCATCGACGAAGAACACGATTCAAGTTACATAAGCGAATCCAATCCGCGTTACGACACCAAGGAAATAGCGCAAATCCGCGCCGCAAACTGCGGAGCGGTGCTGGTTCTCGGTTCGGCAACGCCCGATATGGAAACATATCTGAAAGCCACCGAAGGCAAGTTCAATCTTATCGAACTCAAAAACCGCATATCCGCGCACAAACTTCCCGAAATGGAAATCGTGGATATGGTGCAGGAATTCAGATACGGCAACCGTTCGCTGTTTTCCGTGACTTTGGCGGACGCCATAAAAGCCGCGCTCGACCGCAAGGAACAGGTTATGCTGTTTCTCAACCGCAGAGGGTTTGCCTCGTTCATTATGTGCAAGTCCTGCGGGTATGTGGCAAAATGCGAAGACTGCGACGTTTCGCTGACGTACCACAAGTCCGAAAACGTGCTCAAATGCCACTGTTGCGGAAGAAGATATCACGCCCTCAGCAAGTGCCCCGAATGCGGGTCTACTGAAATAAAGCAGGGTAAGACGGGCACGGAAAAAGTGGCGGAAGAACTGAAAAACCTTTTTCCCGACGCGCGCATTCTTCGAATGGACAACGACACGACGACGCGAAAAGACAGTTATTTCCGCATTCTCGACCAATTCGCCGCGGGAAAAGCCGACGTTCTCGTCGGTACGCAGATGATAGCAAAAGGTCACGACTTTCCTAACGTTACGCTGGTCGGAATTCTGGAAGCCGACGCCGCGCTGTATTTCAGCGATTACCGTTCGTCGGAGCGCACTTTCCAGCTGATAACGCAGGTTGCGGGACGTGCGGGACGCGCCGACAAGAAAGGCAGAGTAATTCTGCAAACGTACGCACCTAGACATTACGTGTTCAAGTTTGCGCGTACGTACGACTACGAAGGTTTCTGGCGCAAGGAAATCAACACCAGAATGGTGACCAAGTTCCCGCCTTTTACCAAGGTGGTGCGCGTACTGGTCGCGGCGCAGGACGAACAGTCCGTCGTGGACTGCACACGCAACATTTACAGGGGAGTTCAGGCTCTCGAACTGAAATACGGCAAGTTCGTTTATCTCGGAGCTGCAAAATCGCCCGTAACCCGTATGAACGGGCTCACCAGATATCAGGTGCTTATGCGCCTGCAACCCGAACTTTTCGGACAGGTTATGCCCGAAATATATGCGCTGGTCAACGCAAACAAACCTACGAAAGGGAGCAGTTTTGCGGAAATAAATCCGCAAAGTCTGATTTGATACTATGGCAAAAAGACTTATTGTTCAATCGCCCGATCCCATACTGTTCAAGAAGTGCCGCACCGTCGACACTTTCGACGAACGTTTGCACGTTCTTCTCGACGATATGAAAGAAACGCTCGTCGACGCTGACGGAGCAGGACTTGCCGCGCCGCAGGTTGCGGTGCTGAAACGCGTTTGCGTGGTTTCGACAGAGGACGGCTACTACGAACTCGTCAACCCCGAAATCAAGTCCGCTTCGGGCGAACAAACCGGCATAGAAGGCTGTTTGTCCGTAAAAGGAAAGTACGGTACGGTTACACGCGCCGAAAAGATTTCCGTCACAGCGCAGGACAGATACGGCAAAAAACACCGTTACAAGGTATCGGGTTTCACAGCACGTGCCTTCCAACACGAAATAGACCATCTTGACGGCGTTCTCTATACGTCGAAATGCACGGATTTGCAGAATGAGTGATATGCGTATTGTTTTTCTCGGAACACCCGATTTTTCGGCGGAAGTGCTGAAAACTCTTGCCGCGCGGCATAACGTCGTCGCGGCCGTTACGGGTCCCGATAAACCCGTCGGCAGAGGATACGAACTCAAACCCTCTCCGCTCAAAGAGTGCGCGCTGGCACTGGGCATTCCCGTACTCCAATTCGAAAAAGTTTCCCGCGACGGCATAGACCAGATTGCAGCCCTCGGCGCAGACATTGCCGTTACGGCGGCGTTCGGTCAAATTCTCAGTGAAAAGTTCCTCTCTGTGTTTCCTTGCGGCGTAATAAACGTTCACGCGTCGCTGCTCCCGCTTTACCGCGGAGCGTCACCAATTCAATGGTCGATACTGAACGGCGACGAATATACGGGTATCACAATTATGAAAACCGTAAAAGAAGTCGACGCAGGGGACATTCTGTTGCAAAAACGGGTTAAAATCGGCGAAAAAGAAACCGCAGGCGAACTTTTCGACAGACTGGCGGTGCTGGGCGGCGAAGCCGTATGCGAAGCCGTGGACCTGATTTCAAGCGGCAAAGCCGAATTCACGCCGCAGGACTCCGCAAAAGCAACTCATTGCGGAATGATTACAAAAGCCGACGGCAAAATGGATTTCAGTCGTACGGCGCGCGAACTTGACTGTTTCGTCAGAGGAATGACGCCTTGGCCGTCCGCATATTTCGCAATCGACGGCAAGCGTATCAAGGTTTTCGACGTCGAACCTTCTTCTTTCCGCGGTGCGGAAGGTACCGTTCTTGCCGCCGACAAAGAAAACGGACTTGTAATCGGCTGTAAAGACGGTTCGGTCAGAGTGCGCATTTTGCAACCCGAAGGCAAAAAGAGAATGAACGATACGGACTTCCTTCTCGGCAACAAAATAACCGTGGGAGCGGTGACGGAATGAAACACCATTTTGCGGCGGCTTGCAGAATACTCGACAAGGTTTTTACGGAAAAAACTTACGTTGACCGCGCTTTTGACGAGTTGGACGCGTCAGATATGACGGAGAAAATCGTGTACGGCGTTCTCGAAGAGAACGTCAAATGCGAATATATCCTTTCGCAACTCCTGCAAAAACAACCGCAGAAAACCATTTATATTCTTCTGAAAGAGGGCGTTTACGCGCTTCTCAACCTCGACAACGTTCCCGCTTACGCTATTGTCAGCGAATGCGTCGAAGCCGCTAAAATGCTGGGTAAAGGCGGGGTAGCGGGATTTGTCAACGCCGTTCTCAAAAAAGTTGCGGCAAAACAGTATTCTTTGCCTTCCCCCGACGACAAAAATTACATATCCGTCAATTTCTCCAAACCGCAATGGTTTGTAGACAGAATGGTTGCGCAGTACGGCAAAGAATCGACGCTTAAAGTTCTCGAAGAACCCGTTTCGGATTTCGTTCACGTCAGGATAAACACCAAAATCACAAACAAAACCAAAGTCTGTGCGGCACTTTCCGCACGCGGCGAAAAATATGCCGAAAGTGAGGTCGGCGGACTTATCGTTCGCGTTTCCGACACCGTAAAGCACCTTTTTGCGGGAGGAGCTTTGACCTATCAGTCACCTTCGTCCGTGCAAGCCGTGCGTGCGCTTGCACCGCGCAACGGTGCCGCCATTCTCGATTTGTGTTCGGCACCCGGCGGAAAAGCCGTGTATGCCGCGGAACTTTGTCCCGACTCCGTGATTACTGCGTGCGAACTTCACTCGCACAGGGTCAATCTCATAGAAAAATACGCGAAGCGTATGCACGTGGAAAACGTTCGTCCCGTGTGCGCGGACGCTACGGTTTTCAAAAAAGAATGGGAAAACAAGTTTGATTTCGTGCTTGCCGACGTTCCGTGCAGTTGTTTCGGAACTTTCCGCAAACACCCCGACGTGTTCTTGCAACGCGGCGACGAAAAAATCCCCGAACTTGCCGCAACTCAACGCAAAATCCTCGAAAACGCCGCAAAGTATCTTAAAAAAGGCGGAGTGTTGGTATATTCTACCTGCACGTTGTTCAAGGAAGAGAACGACGACAACGCCGATTATGCGCGCGACGTACTGTGGCTTACTCCCGACTCGTCAGTAGATTTTCTCGGTGAGGACGGAAGATGCAGAATTCTGCCGCACGGGGAGTGGGAAGGCTTTTTCATTGCGAGGTTCGTAAAATGAGCGACAATGTCAGTGTAAACGCAAATATGCACGTACAAAATGCGGAAAAAGCGGCAAAAAACGAGTTGCCGCAGGCGTTGCTCGGACTGAGCGTCGCCGAAATTGCCTCGCTCATTCCCGATGCGCCGTCGTACACGGCAAAACAGATACGCGCGTTTTGTTTCGACGGAAAAGACATCGACCAAATGACTTCGCTGTCAAAACAACTCCGTGCCGAGCTTGCCGCAAAATTCGTTGCAAACCCCGTTAAAATCGACAAGGTGTTTTGCTCAAAAGACGGCAGCAAAAAGTTCCTTTTCGCGCTTACGGACGGCAATCTCATCGAAGGCGTTTATATGCCGCACAACTACGGCGATACGGTTTGCGTATCTACGCAGGTCGGCTGTCGTATGGGCTGCGCATTCTGCGCGTCGGGCATAGACGGTCTTGTCCGCAATCTCACCGCACAGGAAATTCTCGGTGAAGTTATCGCTATGAACTCCTATGCGGGCGGAACGGCAAAAAAACGTGCCGTCACCAACATAGTGCTTATGGGAAGCGGCGAGCCTTTCGACAACTACGACAACGTTATGCGTTTTCTGGACGAAGTTTCCGCGCCCGGCGGCATCAATATTTCCGAACGCAACATATCATTGTCAACCTCTGGGCTTGCCGACAAAATACGCAGATTTGCCGACAGCGGACACAAAGTTACATTGTCCATAAGTCTGCATTCTCCTTTTGACGAAAAACGCAGCAAACTTATGCCCGTAAACCGCAAATTCGGAATACCCGAACTTATTTCCGCGGCAAAATATTATTTTGAAAAAACGGGGCGCAGGGTAATATTTGAATATACGCTGATTGCGGGAGAAAACGACAGCGAAGAGTGCGCAAGAGAGCTTGTAAGGCTGACAAAAGGTTTTCCCGCGCATATCAATCTCATAAGGCTCAACGAAGTCAAGGAAAAAGGACTTAAACAACCGGCGCAGACTGCGGCGGAAAAGTTCCTTGCGAGGTTGCAGATTATGGGCGCGTCTGCAACGCTCAGGCGCAGTTTCGGCGAGGACATAGAGGGCGCGTGCGGACAGCTGCGCAGACGCGTTATTGCCGAAAACAAACAACAAATCAATTCTGAAAGCAATCGGAGCGACAATGAAAACGTTTGACGGAAGAGTGATAAAAGCGGTAGCGTCAAAATTTTTCGTCGACACGTCGGACGGCGTGAAAGTATGTTTTGCGCGCAAAAAGCTGAAAGCCGACGGAATAATTTTCGTAGGCGACAGAGTTCAGGTTGCAAAGGACCGCGACTCATACGTCATAGAAAGCGTATATCCGCGCAAAAACGCTTTGATACGTCCGTATGTCGCAAACGTAGACGTATGTTTCATAGCCGTGGCACCCGAACCGCAACCCGATTTTCTGCTTGTCGACAAAGTAATCGTCAACTGCCTCGAAGAAGGCATAACACCCGTTCTCGTCGCCAACAAATCGGATATTGCGGACATCGACCTTTCGGAGTATAATAATGTCTGCGAGTGCGTTAAATGCTCGGCGGAAACAAGAGAAGGAACGGAAAAGCTCGCAAGTCTTATCCGTGGAAAAACGGCTTGTTTTGCGGGGCAGTCGGCAGTCGGCAAAAGTTCCATAATCAACGCCGTGCTGGACAGCCCGCTTCTTGCCGTCGGCGAACTCACAAAGAAAATAAAACGCGGCAAACATACGACGCGCCGCACGGAAATACTTTCTCTCGGCGACGATACCTATTTTGTCGATACATGCGGATTTTCAATGTTGGACGCGGTCGACGTTCCGCCCGAAGAACTGCGGCTGTATTTCGACGATATGGAAGCGTTCAGAAAGGATTGCCGATTTAATACGTGTACGCATACCGACGAACCCGATTGCGCGGTAAAAGCTCATCTGGGCGCAGGAGTGGGGTTCGGCAGGTACGAAAGATACAAGCAAATTTTCAACGAGCTGAATGAAAGGAGGAAAAACAAGTATGATTAAAGTTGCACCGTCGATTCTGTCTGCAGATTTCGGCAAAATGGCGGAAGCCGTACAAAAGGTGAAAGAATGGGGCGCAGACCTGGTACACTGCGACGTTATGGACGGCGTGTACGTGCCGAATATCACGTTCGGAATGCCTATGGTCAAATCCATTCGCAAATACACAGACCAGCAACTCGACGTGCACCTTATGATAACCCGTCCCGAAAAATACGTGGGGCAGTTCTGCGACGCAGGAGCGGATTGGGTTACGTTCCACCCCGAAGCGTCCGAAGACGTTGAAGGCGCGCTTGAAGAAATCAAATCAAAAGGCGTGAAATGCGGACTTGTCGTCAACGCCGACCAGCCTTTCTCCATTGTCGAGCCTTATCTTGACAAAATCGATATGCTGCTCATAATGACCGTTCAGGCAGGTTTCGGCGGACAGAGTTTCAAGGAAGATTGCCTTGAAAAGGTGCGCCGCGGTTTCGAACTCAAAAAGCTCAACGATTACGACTACGAAATCGAAATCGACGGCGGAGTTTCACCCTCGAACATTCAGAAATGCAAAGACGCAGGCGCAACGATAGTAGTTGCGGGCAGTTCAGTTTTCAAAGCCGAAAACCCGTCGGAAGCCGTCAAGGCAATGCAAATCTGAGTTAATTGTAATTGTATTGCGAACAAACCTATGCGGGCTTTTGCGAATTGCGTTGGTAAACGCCAGTCGGCATAGAGCATTTGTAAAGAGAAAGCCAATAAAACAGCGACAAGCAAAACAACCGAAAAATCAAAACGCCGCGTTATGCGGCGTTTTTGTTTGTATTTCAGCTTCGATAACATTCAGTTTTGACTTTTACGGATTTCAAATTATTTCAAATCACCATTTGACGCGCGCTTTCATACTATATACAAAAACTCGGAGGGCATTATGAAAATCATTTGCATCAATCCGCCAAAGTTCCTTAAATCCTTCCTCAGACTGTTCAGAAGAAATAAGAAAAAGCCCGTCGATGACGACGGGCGTGATGTTCGTTAATCAACAATTACGCTCTGTCAATTTTGTTGGAACGCAGGCAACGGGTGCACACGTACACTTCTTTGACGCCGCCGGTGGGGGTGTTGACCTTCACTTTCTGGACGTTGGGCGCCCAACTGCGTCTGGTTTTTCTGTTCGAGTGACTGACCTGATTGCCGCTCATTCTGCCTTTTCCGCATACGCTGCAAACTCTGGACATACTGCTACCTCCTATATAACGCGAATATATTATCAAATTTTGCAACCTTTGGCAACCGATTGAGCCTAAAATTATTCATTTAGTTGCAAATTTTTTTTACATATAGTAAAATCTTCGGGAAAGGTAACGTATGTCACTCACTACTTCAAACAAATTCGGCAAAATATCCATTTCGGACGAAGCGGTTTCGGCGGTTGCAAGTCAGGTTGCATCCGAGTGTTACGGCGTAGTTGAAATGGTTTCGCGCCGATTCAGCGACAATATCGGCAATCTCTGGGGCAAACAAAAGCTCGGGAGAGGCATAAAAGTCGCGACAGTCGACAACCTCATCTATGTTGAGGTTTTTGTCATTTTGAAAGTAGGCGTGAACATCGAAGCCGTAAAAAAGGCAATCGCCGACACGGTCAAATTTGCTTTGGAGAGCTTTACCGGTATGCGCGTCAAAATCGTGCATATCAACGTAGTCGGCATAAGAGTTTGATGGGTAAAAAATGAAACTGATAGATGGCAATTTATACAGGCAGATGCTCGCAGGGGGAGTGAAAGCGCTTGAGATTAACCGTCCTGTAATCGACGAACTCAACGTCTTTCCCGTGCCCGACGGCGACACCGGCACCAATATGTCCCTTACCATAACCTCGGCAATGCGCGAGGCGGCAATGGTAGCGGGGAACGACATAGGAGAAATCGCAATCGCGTTTTCCAAAGGCGCATTGAAAGGCGCACGCGGAAACAGCGGTGTTATACTTTCACAGATTTTCAAAGGATTTGCGGTCGTACTTGACACACAAACGGCAGTCGACTCAAAACTTTTTGCCGCCGCACTCAAAAAAGGCACGGAAATCGCGTACAGCGCGGTTACCAAACCCAAAGAAGGCACAATCCTCACCGTAATCAGGGTTATAGCGGAATCGGCAACCGCGCTTGCTAAAAAACGCGGACTCGAATTCGAAGATTTCTTCAAACAGATAATAGAAGCTGGCGAAGCAATCCTGCAACGCACGCCCGAAATGTTGCCCGTCCTTGCAAAAGCAGGCGTGGTTGACGCAGGCGGCAGAGGTCTTGTCACAATACTCGAAGGTATGTACGCCGTGCTTACGGGCACAGAAATCCGCGTGCTTGACACAAACAAAGCGGCGTCGCAAGTCAAAATCGACCAATCCGACGTAAAATCCTTCGAAACGCTCGACAACGACTACGAAAACATAACGTTCCAGTATTGCACGGAATATTTCATCACGCACCTGAAATCCGTTGTCACCGAATCCGACGTCGACAAATACCGCGACTATCTTATGACGATAGGCGACTGTGTACTGGTAATCGGCGACCTTGACCTCGTCAAAACACACGTTCACACCAATCAGCCCGACCTTGCGCTCAAAGCGGCGCTCAAAATGGGCGAAATCGACAATATCAAAATCGAAAATATGATGGAACAGCACCGCAAACTCGTCGGTGAGAAGAAAGAGGAAACCAAAGAGCCTCTCAAACCTTCTGCAATGATTTCCATCTGTGCGGGCGAAGGAATGACCGCAATCTTCAAAGACCTGCAAGTCGACATCACAATCGAAGGCGGTCAGACGATGAACCCGAGCGTTTACGACATTCTGAACGCAATCAACGGTGCAAAAGCCGAAAACGTGTTCGTCCTGCCCAACAACTCCAACATCATACTTGCGGCACAACAGGCAAAAGAACTCGCCGACGTCAACGTCTTCGTCGTTCCGACGACCTGTATGCCCGAAGGAATTTCTGCGGCACTTGCATATTCGCCCGATGCCGACCCCGAAGAGAATTTCGCCGCAATGAGCGGTGCGTTCAAGGACATCAAAACCGCTGAAATCACTCACGCTGTGCGTTCTACCAGAATGAACGGCTTTTCCGTCAAAGAGGGCGACATCATCGGTATCAGCGACAAACAGATAATCGCAAAGAGTTCCTCTGTGCAGGAAGCGACACTCAGCGTCGTCGAAAAAATCTGCAAGGACGCGGAAATGCTCACGCTATATTACGGTGAAAACATCGAAGAAGCCGAAGCCGAACGCCTTGCCGAAAAAATTTCCGCATTGTATCCCGACCTCGAAGTCGCGGCATATTTCGGCGGACAGCCTCACTATTACTACATTCTGTCGGCAGAATGATGAAAGAACTGAGTTCCGTCAAAGGAATAGGGGAAGCCACGGCAGAAAAACTGCACACGCTCGGCATTGACACCCCCGAACAACTTCTTTTCTTCTTTCCGTCGAAATACATCGACCTTAAATTGCCCATGCGCGCACTCGATGCGGAAGCAGGGCAATTTTGTTTATTCGAAGGAAAAGTTCAAACTGTCACGGAGCCCAAAGGCAGAAAAGCCAAAAGTTTCGTCGTGACGCTTTCGGACTGTCTAGACGAAAAGGGCAGAACTTTCAAGGCGGTATTTTTCAATCAACCGTATTACCGCACCGCATTTTCCCAGGAAAAAACATACCGCTTTCTCGGCAAATTGCAAGAAGGGGAAACGACAGTCGTAAACCCCGTTTTCGAGCCCGTCGACAAAATAAAACGCCTTGACGGCATAATGACCGTATATCCGTTGCGCGGTCTTATCGGTCAAGCCACGTTTGCAAAACTCGTCGCAAACGCACTCGAAATGTTCGGCGAAGAATACGGCGAAAAAGGGCACACGCTCTCCGATGCTCTCCGCAAAGTTCACTTTCCCGCCACTCTCGAAGAAGCAGAGCAGGGAGTTGCGGCACTTGCGACTTATGACGTTGCTACTGGCATTAAAATCTACCGAAATACACTGAAAAGAGGTGATAGCGAGCGAAAAGTATTCTATAAATTGTCGAAAAATGTAATACTTGAATTCAAAAATTCACTATCGATAACGCCGACATCCACTCAATATACAGCATTTGAAAGCATTTTAGGTGACCTCGTTTCCGACAAAAACATGTCAAGAATAGTGAGCGGCGATGTCGGGTCGGGCAAAACCGTCGTTGCGTTTTTCGCCGCTTTTGCCGCGGCAAAAGCGGGTTATCAGTGCGCTGTTATGGCACCCACCGAAATACTTGCCGAACAACACTTCCGCAAGTTTGCGGCTATCGCAGAAAAAAATGACATCAGCGCCGCATTGCTCACGGCTTCGCTTTCAAAACACGAACACGACGAAGTCGCAAACGGACTTGCGGACGGCTCTGTCAAAGTTGTTTTCGGAACGCAAGCGTTGCTTTCGAAAAAAATAGAATACAAAATTCTTACGCTTGCAGTAATAGACGAACAGCACAAGTTCGGAGTCAACGAGAGAGCGGAACTGCAAAACCGCGGCGCGCAGGACGTACTGACGCTTACCGCAACACCTATACCGCGGTCGCTCGCACTAGCGTTTTACGACGATATTTCCGTGTCCCGCATAGAAAAGCGTGCAGACGCCGCAACGAACATACAGACGCGAATTGTCACCGACGCAAAACTTCCCGATATGCTGAGTTACATTGCGGACGAATGCAGAAAAGGCATTCAGGCGTTCATCGTATGTCCAAGCATAAAAGACTGCGAAGGTTTCGAAACATTGTCAGTGGACAGTTTTGCAAAAGAATACGCGCACATTTTCGACGGAATTCCGTGGCAAATCGTTCACGGAAGAATGAGCGGCGAAGAAAAAGAAAGCGTAATGCGCGATTTTGCCGAAAACAAGACAAAACTTCTCGTTGCAACTTCCGTAATCGAAGTCGGAGTGGACACAAAAGCCCGTATTATGTGCGTGCTTGCGGCTGACAGATTCGGGCTTGCGTCGTTGCATCAGCTGCGCGGAAGAGTGGGACGTACAGGCGAGGAGTCGTACTGCTTCCTGCATATGAAACATTGCACGGAAAAAGCCGCAACAAGATTGAAAACGGTTGTCGAGTGCACGGACGGCAACAAAGTTGCCGAACGCGATTTCGAATTGCGCGGAGCGGGCGATATTCTTGGAACGCGTCAGAGCGGTTCAACCTCAACACCTGCGCTCGGATTGCCGCTTACGCCCGACGTACTGAAAGCCGCAAAAGAACTTCCCGAAGACGAAAAAGCATTCGTTACCGATTTCTTCGAGCACCGTTTTGCGCCCGAACTTTTCCGTGATTTTGCCGAAAAAATAGTTCGGGTAACTCTCGACAGCTAACTTTTTTCTGCATTTCGCATTTTCGCGTTTTCCTTTTAGTTTGCTTGCGATTTGTATTCGGTTGCGCACTGAAACCTATATCCCTTGAATCAGTCCGAGCATCTCTCTGCGTGCCTTTTTTCGATACAATCGCGCTTTTTCGCACCCTTTTCGGCGCCGACTTCCGCGCAACTCCGTTGACATTTTCATATTTTTGCGTATAATAATTGTATTATATGCTGGCGCAGTATTCTAGTCAGTTTTCGCCGACCCGAAGGCGGGGGTAAAATATCGCTAAAGGGCATATCGATGAAGTTTCTGGTGATGGCTTTGGTTGCCCAAACCGGGGCTGTTGCTGGGAGTTAAGACTTTCGGGCGCTTCGTAACGGCATACGAAACTCGACCCGTTTGTCGCGGAGACCCGTCTCGGTTGGACCTGCGTCCTACTGAACGGGGTGAAACCTGCTATGCGGTGATAATAAGCTGTGTGCAGAGTAGCCTGCCTTGAGTGGATTTTCAGGGACAGAGGAACTACGGGGTTGTCGGTTGGCCAACCGATTCTCCCGATTGCCTCTCGAAATGTTGTCTGCAAAAAAGGATTAGGGCGGACGGAAACTGCAAAGGAAATCTTCTAGACTGTTCTCGTAGGCAGCTTGGGGATTATAGTGTGCTCTAAGTGGCGATTCGGTTATGCATCGGGAAACCGTGCATCTTGCGGAGTAATCGGAAACGTCTCGGTCGGCGACGACGAGTTTCCGCAGGGGGAAAGCCTACCGAACCTGAAGGCGCAAGGTTTACTCAGGCTGTCGCCAGCATAAACACCGAAATTCCGCTCCCTTCGGGAGCGTATCCATACGGAGAACAAGTTGAGCGACAACGTTTCCCACGACAAAGATTCCATATCCTCACGCCGAACTGACGCGGCGGATGTTTCGGACGCCGTTTCTCGCGACAAAACCGCGGACGGCAATTCAGAGCAGAAGGACGGCAAAGAAAAAAAGAAACCCAGAAAAAAACGTAACCTGTGGGCAGTCAAAATCACGGTTGTTACGCTGTTTTTGTCCGCTTTCATAAGTTTTCTCACCGAAATTACGTCTTCCGCCGACAACATTATCGTCACCGTAATACTTTTGCTGTTTCTGATTACTGCAAGCATACTCTTTGACGGCATAGGCGTAGCCGTAACATCGTGCGATATCACCCCCATAGTCTCTATGGCGTCGAAAAAAGTGTACGGCGCAAAAACAGCAATGTGGCTTGTCAAAAACAACGAAAAGGTTGCCAACGTCTGCAACGACGTAATCGGCGACATTTTCGGCATCATTTCGGGTGCGTGCGGCGCCGCAATAGTCGTCAAACTCGTCACCATTCTGGACGAAAGCTGGCAAAGATGGCTCACTATCGCGATGTCCAGCGTAATTTCCGCACTTACAATCGGCGGCAAAGCCTTCCTCAAAAACATTGCAATCAGCAACTCGAAAGAGTTTGTCATGTTCGTTGCGCGTATAATCGGCGTTTTCCATCCCGAGGAGCGCAAGCGCAAAAAGAAACAAGCCGAGAAAAAGAAAAAGTACGAAAACGCGGAACTTGCCGCCGACAATCACGGTTCAAAGCACTCCGACAGCGCAAAATCCGATGATAAAGCGGTACACGCTACAAACGAAAAACGTTCGTCCAAACAAAAAAAGAACGTCAGCGCAAAACCCGCAAGCGTTACTGCGGAAAGCAAAACAAAATCCGCAAAAACAAACACCGTTTCGGAAAATTCCGTTTGCAACGACGAAACCCTTGTTACCAATCGCGAAACCGAGCAAAGCGGCAAAGAACCAAGTTCCATAACGACAGAAAAACTCGGCGAAAACAATCAACCGTCGGAGCAGAACAATGCGAATTGACAAGTATTTGCAGGAAAAGTTCAACTTGCGGTCGAGAACTTACGCCGAAAACCTCATTAAAAAGGGGCTTGTGCAGGTCAACGGGAATAAGGTTGTCAAAACGTCTTTTGACGTAAACGATGGCGACGACGTGCAGATACTTTCCGACGAAAATTACGCTTCGCAAGGGGCTTACAAGCTGTTGGAAGCGATAAACAAGTTTTCTCTCAACCTCGACGGGCTCGACTGCATAGACGTCGGTTGCTCGAACGGCGGTTTTACGGACTGTCTTCTGCGCCACGGCGCAAAAAGAGTGCTTGCAGTGGACGTTGCGGATTGCGCACTTCCCGAAAACATTCTTGCCGACCCGCGCGTGGAGTTTCTGAAAGCCAATGCTCGCAACCTCGTTCTCGAAGAAAAATTCGATTTCGCTTGTTCGGACGTCAGTTTTATATCGCTGCGATACATTCTGCCCACGCTGTTTTCAGCACTTAAAAATGGCGGCAGAGCAGTTGTTCTTGTCAAACCGCAATTCGAACTCGACAAGTCAGCGCTCAACAAAAAAGGTATAGTCACATCAGAGCGCGACAGAGAAAAAGCAGTCGCCGCAGTCCGTGGCTATGCGTCGGACAACGGATTTACAATCGAAGGGTTCGCCGTATCGCCCGTTTTCTACGAAGACAAGAACGTCGAATATCTTTTGCTTTTGCGAAAACCAGATTGATTTTGTGAGAATTTGTGTATAATATACCGTATTGTGCCGCTTATATGCGACTTTTTGCATATTTATTCACAATTTTGCGTTTGAATGCAAAATTTTTTGAATATTATTTCGTCATTTCGCTTGAAATCCTCGGCAGTGCATTGTATAATGGTTGCAATCGGATTCGGATTATGAAAATAGCAATTCTTACAAAACCCGTTTTATGGGATAATCCCGCTCGCGCAAAATTGCTCGCCGCCCTTAAATCCTGCGGCGATTTTGACATTGTTGAAGTTCCCGCAGGCGGCGATATTCCTTCCGACTGCGAACGTTTGCTTGTTTTCGGCGGCGACGGAACAATGCTTGACGCGGCAGTCAAATGTGCACGCGTTGGTGTTCCGCTTGTAGGCGTAAATCTCGGCAACCTCGGTTTTCTCACAGGATTTGAGTCCGAAGCCGACCCCGAACGCGTTGCAGACGCTTTACTTAACGGCGAAGTGCGCAAAAGAATGCTTCTCGGTTGCAAGTCCGCAAAAGGCAATTTCCTTGCTCTGAACGATTTTGTTCTGAAAAGTGCAGATACGCGTCCCGTCACGGTTAAACTTTTTGTCGACGGCTCTTTTGTCGATTCTTACCGCAGCGACGGCGTAATTGTTGCGACCCCTACGGGGTCGACGGCGTACTCACTTTCCGCAGGCGGTCCCGTTATGGCACCCGAACTCGACGCGATAGTCGTCAATCCCGTTTGTCCGCATACGCTGCATTCAAGACCTTTGGTCGTCGGCGGCAATTCCGAAATCAGACTTGAACTTTCCGCCTCCGAAAACGCAGTTCTCGTGACGGACGGCAACAAAACAGCCGACCTCGGCGGAAATTCCGTGGTTATGATTTCAAAATCGCCTCTGCTTGCGCCGTTTATCGTGACCGACGGACACAATTTCTACGAAAAACTTTTGGATAAAATGAACAGATGGGGCACAACCCCTTGAAGGAGTACCGCTAATGGGAAGAGAAGCTCGTCAGCTTAAAATCCTCGAACTGATTGCCAAAAACAATATCGACACGCAAGAAGAACTCGTTGCAAGGCTGCGCGACGAAGGTTTTAACGTTACGCAAGCCACGGTGTCGCGCGACATCAAAGACATGGGAATAATCAAAACCATGGCTTCCGACGGCAAAAAATACAAATACGCCGCGCAACAGCCAAAAGACAACACTTCCGAGCGTTTTCTCAGCATATTCAGGAACACTGTTCTGTCCATACGCACAGCGGAAAATCTCGTCGTCGTAAAGACGGAGACGGGTGCCGCAAACGCCGCTGCGGAAACAATCGACAGAATGAACCTCGATTGCATACTCGGCGTTATCGCTGGCGACAACACAATTTTCATCGCGGTTGACAGAATCGAAAACGCGTCTTACGTTGCCGAAAAGTTGGAGGACATACTTCAATAATGATTGAAACTCTGACCGTCCGTAACATAGCCCTGATTGAGCAAACCGAATTGCATTTGGGTCGCGGTCTCAACATTCTGAGCGGCGAAACGGGCGCAGGCAAATCCATAATTATCGACTCGCTCAATTTTGTTCTCGGCGAACGCGCCGACAAATCTCTCATACGTTACGGCACGGACTCCGCGTCCGTAGAAGCCGTTTTCGGCGATTATCTCACTCCTTCCGTACAACGTTATCTTGACGACGCGGGCATAGACCCCGAAGAAATTCTCATTATTCGCCGCAAAATGACAACCGACGGCAAAAACGAATGCCGTATAAACGGCAAAGTCTGTACGCTTTCGATGCTCAAAGGACTTACGGAACTGCTTGTCGACATTCACGGACAGCACGAACATCAGTCGCTGATGAAAGTTGCAAACCACATCGGAATGCTTGACGGAATGGGCGGCGACGAAGTCGCAAAACGAAAAGCCGAAGTGAAAAACCTTCATTCGGAATACGTTGCGCTGAAAAACGAGTTCGAGCGTTTCGGAAACGAGAGCGAACGCGAACGCAAACTCGACGTTTTACGTTTTCAGATTGACGAAATCAAACGTGCGGACATAAAAGAAGGCGAAGAGGACGAACTTCTCGACAAGCGCAAACGCATACGCAATATGGAAAAAATCCTTTCCGCGCTTTCGGAAGCCCGAAATATACTTGACGGTTATGACGGAAATTCCGTGACGGGAAGCCTAAAATCCGCGGCGGCAAACCTCAACAGCGTTGCCACATAC
The DNA here is from genome assembly GCA_900545885.1 of uncultured Eubacteriales bacterium. Taxonomy (GTDB): domain Bacteria; phylum Bacillota; class Clostridia; order Christensenellales; family CAG-917; genus Limadaptatus. The sequence continues at coordinate 82,442 of URAF01000001.1, read as the reverse complement.
GACGACAGAATTTCCGAACTCGGAGAGCGTCTTAACAGTGCTAAATACGAAATAAGCGACATTGCCGAAACAGTCGCCGATATGGTACGCGAACTCGACTTTGATGCAAAAAGCGCGGACGCAGTCGAAGAACGTCTTGAACTTGTCCGCAATATCAACCGCAAATACGGCGGAAGTTACGAAAAAGTAATGAGCTTCTACGAACAGGTGGTAGAAGAAGCGGACGCACTCGAAAATGCGACTGAGCGAGTCGCCCAACTCGAAAAAGAAATCGAACATAAAGGCAAAGCGTTGTCCGACGCCGCGGAAAAACTCGGAAAACTCCGCACAAAGACCGCAGAGCAGTTCGAAACCGCGATAACACGCGAGCTCAAAGACCTCGGTATGGGCGGCACTACGTTCAAGGTCGAAATCAAAAGCGATTATTCGGCGGACGAAGTCGGCGAAAACGGCGGCGACAGCGTTGAGTTTCTCATTTCTCCCAACGTCGGCGAACCTCTCAAACCGCTTGCCAAAATCATATCCGGCGGCGAAATGTCGCGTTTTATGCTTGCACTCAAAAACATCGTTGCAGGCATAGACAGCATCGGCACAATGGTATTCGACGAAATCGACACGGGTATTTCCGGACATATCGCGGCGGTTGTCGCAGAGAAAATGTGCAACATATCCCGCAACCGTCAGGTTATTGCCGTAACGCATATGCCGGGGCTTGCCGCAATGGCGGACAACCATTTCCTGATTGAAAAGAGCGTATCGGACGGCAAAACCCATACGCACCTTACGTTGCTTGAAGACGACACGGAGGAAATCGCGCGACTTATCGGCGGCAAAGACTATTCGTCGCACGCGGTACCGCACGCAAAGGAAATGAAACTTTGGGCGGAAAACTACAAGAAATCGCTTGCATAAATCCAGTATCAAAACATCGTTACTGAACCGTAGAAATCACAACTCAATTTTGACAAAACTTTCGTCTTCGCGTTGAAAATGCAAAGCGAAAAATAACTATAACGGATAAAAATTATAATGACAGCATAAAGAAAAGGACGCTCGTGCGCGTCCTTTTCTTATGTTGCGAGGATAGTCTGTAAGCCGAGTTCTGTCTTGAATGGCCATCTATCTAGACCGCAAGTTGCCTTACGGTTCGAGCGAAATCGGAGCTTGCGGGCAGCATTTCACGCTCCTTTCTTGCACCGGGTGGGGTTTACATCGCGCCTCGTCGCCGATTTGCGGGTGAGCTCTTACCTCGCCTTTCCATCCTTACCCATACGGGCGGTATTTTTCTGTTGCACTGTCCTTGAAGTCGCCTTCACAGGTAGTTAGCCTGCACCCTTGCCCTGTGGTGCTCGGACTTTCCTCACGTTTCCGTGCGGCCATCCGGCTATCTCGCACAGCAATTAAATCACAATCCGACCGAAAAATCAAGCAAAAGACTCGTTTGTCAAAGAAAAAAGCAGGGTAGCCGATTAGCACAAACAAATTGTCCGAACACGGTAAAAACACGCTAAATGCGGAATAAAACCTGCGGTTTTGACAATAATCGCCGTATGGAATATGCAATAGCGGCAAGCGTAACCGCGATTTTTGTCATAATTTTACTGAGCGTCAAGCCTCCCGTCCGAGAGAAATTCGATTGTCCAATGGACGAAGAGACATATTCTGCGTTTGCCGAAGAATTTGCAAACGGACTTCCCGCGCCGCAAAAAGGCGGAAGTGCCGAAACTACCGCGTATTTCAAAAAACAGATAAACAAGGCGACAAGAAAAATATCAAAAGACGACGACACGGAGTTATTCAGGCGGTTTGCACTCAATCTGGCAGACAAAAAGAAGGAGCTTGAAGAACTCGGCAAAAAAGATTATTCGGCACTGCAATCCCTGCCGTCCGTAAACGGCAGAACGAGGGTAGTCGTACTTGCCGAAGAAGTGCTCAACCGCTCGCGATACATCTTTTGCAGGGACAGAACGGAAATTATGTTGAACGCGGTCAACGCAACGCGCACGCTTACTTTTCCCGAAATAATGAACCTTGAAGATGCCTTTACGCTCGTGCTTTACAAAAAGCTCGGCTTGCTTTGCGCTCGCGTTTGCACACTCGACAAAATTAGAAAAGCCGCCGTACGCATAGCAAAGAAGCCGCACACGTTCAAAAACGACTCCGATTTCAGACGACTGAAAAAGAATTTCGTTTTCTCAAAATTCTGCGCCGCCGAACTCGGATATTCGACAGAGCAGTTCGACGTCAGGTTCGACGCACTTGCGGACGATACCATTTTTGCGCTAAGCAACGTTCTCGACTCTTTGGACAACGTCAGACTTTTCGACTTTACGGCTTACTACGAACCGCTCAAAATCGTATCCGTGTTCGAGACCTACGAAAAATCGACTCCCGAATGCAGAAAAGCCTTTTTAGAAGAACTGAGCCGACAGAGCGAAAAAGAGAACCTAGACGAAACGGCTTATGCGGTACGTTTGCTCAACTATTCGGATTACGGCAAAATCCCTCCCGTAAAACTGAAAAGAGCGCGTATTGGCGCCAAAACGCTTGCAGTATGCAATTTCGACGGCAACATACTTACACTTGCACGCGCCCTTTCTTCGACAGCCTATATGCAAATGATATTCGGCAGTGCAGACGCAAAGTCAAGTATTCTCAAAAATGTAAAAATCAAGAGTAGTTTTATGCCTAAAATGAGAATAATAGGCACAAATTTCGATTTTTCGGTGAACGACGACAAACTTTCAATAAAGCCGAACTTTCCGCCCGAAATACTTTCGGCAATCCTGCAACTTCAACACAACGGTGTCGTTCATACCGTCACGATTGAAAACGGCGACGAAGAATTGAGTGTAAACGGAACGGTTTTCAAAGGTATTCCCGACGTTAAACTGGGCGACGTACCGCTGGATATAAAAATCCGAAAGCCTTTCGAAAAATAGTTTTCTTGTCGTTTTGCGTTTTGTTTGCGATTTTAGGCAGGGTCAGAGCAAATAATTGCACAGTGGTTATCGGAAAAGCAAATGTCTTGCGGAAACTTTGTGACAGGAGCTTTACGGCAGAATCTTTATGCGGGAACGATAAGGGAACTTTGACACAATTTCCTATGCGATGATGGGGAAAATCAACAACGCAACACAAACGTGATGCCGAGTGTCACGTAGCTTGCGCCGCGACGTGAATAAAATTCACGCCGCAACTTGCGTTTTTTCAGTGCGGCTTTCTTTACTTTTCATGCGTTTGGCTTTATAATTCGGGTATGGACTTGTTCGATTATCAAAACAATCTCGAAACAATGGCACCGCTTGCTGAAAGAATGCGCCCGCGCTCCCTCGACGAATTTATAGGTCAGAGCAAAATAGTCGGGCAAGGTTCGCTGTTGCGCCGCGCGATTGCCGCAGACAGACTGGGAAGTTGCATATTCTACGGACCTCCCGGAACTGGCAAAACCACGCTTGCGCATATAATCGCAATGAATACGAACGCGAATTTCGTCAAATTGAATGCGGTTACGAGCGGCGTTGCCGACGCGAAAAAGGTCATCGAAGAGGCGAAAGACCTGCTCCGTATGTACGGAAAACGCACTTATCTGCTTCTCGACGAATGCCACCGCTGGAACAAGGCGCAGTCCGACAGCGTTTTGCAGGCAATCGAACAGGGATACATAATTTTTATAGGTTCCACGACCGAAAATCCTTATGCTTCGATGACGCGCGCTATCGTGTCGCGGTGCAGGGTTTTCGAGTTTTCTCGCCTTACCGACGCAGATATTGAAAGAGGTTTGCTCCATGCGCTTGCCGACAAGGAGCGCGGACTCGGAAATATGAACCTCGAAGTTGCCGACGATGCGATAAAACATCTTGCATGGGCAGCCGGCGGCGATTTGCGAACGGCACTCAATGCGCTGGAACTTGCGGCAATCACCACTCATGCCGATCCTGACGGCGTTGTACGAGTGGATAAAACCGTAGCAGAACAGTCAATTCAACGCAAAGCGTTGGGGTTTGACGAAAGTATGTCTTACGACATAATTTCCGCTTTTATCAAGAGTATGCGCGGAAGCGACTCCAATGCGGCGGTATACTGGGCGGAAAGGCTTATCGAAGCGGGTGCAGACCCCATGCTCATAGCACGGCGCGCCGTTATTCATGCGGCGGAAGACGTCGGACTTGCCGACCCGAACGCGCTTGTGGTTGCGGTGTCAGCTATGCACGCCTTCGAAAAAATCGGGTTACCTGAGGGCAGAATACCTCTCACCGAAGCAATTATTTACGTTGCCGAAGCGCCTAAATCCAATTCCGTGGTGGTGGCTCTCGGCGGAGCGGAGGACGCCGTCAAAAAGATAAAACACGAGAGCGTTCCCGTATATCTGCGCGACCCCAACTACAAAACCGAAAAGGTGGGAGGATACAAGTATCCTCACGATTACGGCGGCTGGGTGGAACAGCAGTATCTTCCCGACGAAATCAAGGACGCCGTGTTCTACAAGCCCACCGACCACGGTTTCGAGCAGGTCATCAGACAAAGACAAGCCGAACGCAAGCCCAAATCCACCAAGAAATAGTTATGCTGAAAATTTCAAACCTTACCAAAACGTACGCAGGCAACCGCATTCCCGCCGTCGACAATCTCAATCTCGAAGTTCCCGACGGCAAAATATACGGATTTATAGGTCCGAACGGTGCGGGAAAATCCACGACAATCAAGTGTATTACGGGCATTTTGTCGTTTGACGGCGGCTCGGTCATAGTTGACGGTGTCGACCTCAAAGCCGACCCTCTTGCCGCAAAGAAAAAAATCGGTTACGTGTCCGACGACCACGTTATGTACGAACGACTGACAGGAATGGAGTTCGTCAACTTTATGTGCGACGTTTTCGAAGTGCCTTCGTCGGAGCGCAAACCCAGACTTGACAAATACACCGAACTTTTCGACCTCGGCGGCGTTATAGGCAATCCGATACGCAGCTATTCGCACGGAATGAAGCAGAAACTCAACATCATAGGCGCGCTCATTCACAATCCGAAACTGTGGATTTTGGACGAGCCTATGACGGGTCTTGACCCGAAATCCGCCTACAACCTCAAATTGCTTATGCGCGAGCACACGGAAGCGGGCAACAGTGTATTTTTCAGTTCGCACGTCCTTGACGTGGTCGAAAAAATTTGCGACAGGGTTGGTATTGTCGACCACGGTAAACTTATTGCCGATTGCACGGTCAGCGAATTGCACCAAAATAACACGGATTCCACGCTCGAAGAACTTTTCCTTTCCATTACATCGGAAAAAACGGGAGAAGGTTTTGCCGTAGACGCGGACGAAATCCCGTCGGACAAAGCGTAAGCGGGGGAGTTCCGATGAGAGATTACGTGTTGATGCTGGGATTGCTCCTCAAAAACCAGTCCCGCAACAGAATAGGCAAAAACGGCAAAATGTCGCAAGGCGCGGTGATTGCGTTGTCCTGTCTGCCGATGGAGATAATCATCTGCGTAGCGCTTTATCATATGACGTTGCTTTGCGTTCAGCACGGCATAGTCGCCGAACTCATAAACCTCGTCGTTACGGCGGCGGAACTCGTCATTTTCTTCTTCCTCATTCAATCTATACTCACGGTTTTGTACGCGACCGACGACAGCGCGTTCGTATCGTCGCTGCCGCTCAAACCGTCTTCGGTGTTCCTGGCAAGACTTACGCAAGTGTATCTCAACGAACTCGCCATTGCGGCGTACCTGCTTTTCCCCGTTCTGCTTACGATAGGGATAACGGCGGATTTGAACGGCTATCCGCTTTCCGCGGGATTTTATCCGCTTACGGTACTGATTGTAGCCGTTGCGCCTTTTCTGCCGCTTGCACTTGCCACGTTGCTTTCTCTGCCGCTCATATGGCTGTCGTCCTTCTTCAAAAAACGCGCGGCTTTCTCGACAATTGCGCTCATACTGCTGTTCACCGTGGTGTTCACGGCGTATTTCCTCATCGTTCCGAATATGGGCGACATATCCAACGTCGAAAACCTGAGCGACGGCATAATCCGCTTTTTCCGTACATTTAGTACGGTTATGTATCCCAACAAAGTGCTTGTCGAGTTCTGCGTGGGTATAAACGCGGGTATAAACTTCGCGATTTTCGCCGCGATATGGATGGGCGTAGCCGCACTCATAATCACGCTGTCGGCGTTCTTCTACAAACGAGCCGTTCGCGCAGGGCTTGAAACAGGGGCTTCCGCTTCGAAAACCAAACAGAAAGTGGAGTCGGAGAAAAAACTTTTGTCCGCGCTTATGCTCAACGACTTCCGCAATCTGATACGTTTTCCGTCGCTTGCGGTTTCGTCCTGCATAAACATAATTCTTGCACCAATACTGACTTGCGTTATGTTCGTGTTCATGAAAGACTCGCCGAGCGAATTCCTTTCGGGTGAAATCGCGCCTATCGGTATGATTTTCTTCTATTCGGTCATACTTTGCGGCGGAGCCAACAACGTAGCGTCGCTTGCTTTTACGCGTGAAGGGCAGTCCTTCTTCATAGCGCGACACCTGCCTATTCCCGCAAAAACCGCCGTCACGGAAAAGTTTTTGCTTGCGTATCTGTTCAGCATAGCGGCGATAATACCGCTTTTCATAATCGCCGTCGCTCTCGTCAAAATGCACATAGTAAATGCGTTGCTGTTCGCCTTGTTGCTTGCGGTAACTTGCGCGGGGCTTAACGCACTGTCCATTTATACGGATATGAAACGTCCGATTCTGGACTGGAAAAACACGACGGACATTCAGAAAAACAACTTCCGCGTCATAATTCCGACTTTAATCGGAATGGCAATCGGCGTAGGAGTGCTTTTGCTCGGCGTAGTCGTTTCGCCGCTTGTAGGCAGCATCGGCACGGTCGGCGCAAGCGCGGTGTTCTGGTCGGTTTCGTTTGTCGTGGGAATTGCGTTCTGCATAGCGTTCTGTTACATTCTCTTTGACAGATGCGAGGAACTTTACGAAAATCTTGCCGCAAACGCGGACAAAAACTCCGCGCGCAGAAAGGAACGCATAACGCTTTCTTCGGGCGGATTCGGCAAAGGCAAAAACGGAGGAATGCTCGGATGATGAAAAGAAAAATCGCACTTGACGTCGGGGACGTCAGAATAGGCGTTGCGGTAAGCGACCTTATGGGACTTTGCGCAAATCCGCGCGAAACCTACGTCAGAAAAAAAGACGACGAAGCCGCGGATATAGCATATTTTGTCGAATACGCCAAAAAAGAGGACGCGGACGCGTTTGTCGTCGGACTTCCCAAAAATATGGACGGAACGGAAGGAGACCGCGCAACCATTACGCGCGATTTCGGAGAAAAACTCCGCGCCGAAAGCGGGCTTGACGTGATTTACATTGACGAACGACTGACGACGGTATCCGCCGAAAGAATGCTGATTGACGCAGACGTCAGACGCGACAAACGCAAAAAAGTCATCGACAAAGTTGCGGCAACAATCATACTTCAATCATATCTTGACGGCAGAAGATAATCCGCTCCGCAAAGTACGGTTTGCAAACTAACAAAATCCGCGTGTCTTTGCCGTCGCAATAAAAGAAAAGGGCAGTTTGCACGGTAAATCCGCTGACTTTGGGCTTGACGGCGGCGCATAAAAAAGTTATGATGTTTTCGGACGTTTTTAATGATTGTTAAAGCGCGCCGACAGACAATGAAAATACAAATCGGGGCAACCCACAGGAGTCAAAATGGCAGATTTTTTTGAAGACCAGAACAACATGGAAGAAGACGACGACATTATCACCCTCTACAACGAGGCGACCGACAAAGACGAAGATTTTTATCATCTCGCAACTCTCGACGTCGACGACAGATGGTTCATCGTTATGAAACCCGTTGAAAAGTTGCCCGACATCGAGGACGACGAAGTTCTCATATATGAAATTCAGGAAGACGACGAGGGCAACGACGTGTTTGTTTCCATCGAAGACGAAGCCTTGCTCGAAAAGGTGTTCAACGAGTTCCAGAAAGAGCTTGACGCTTACATCGAGGAGCACCCCGAAGAGGAATAACGGCTCATTTCGGGAGCACCTGCGCAAAAGAGCGAAATTTGCGTAAATTCCGTCGGATTTTTTACGTGAATTCCTTGCAAAAAAAATTTTAATATAATATAATCCAAAATGCACCGCACACCCCGGTGGAGTTCGGGTTGTTCCGAAGGTTCGTCCGACGGTCGCCCACACGCTGATACCGAGGGAGGTAAAAACAAATCAAGGAGGCCTAATATGGCAGTCACATCAATGAAAGCCCTGCTCGAAGCGGGCGTGCACTTCGGTCACCAGACAAAACGCTGGAACCCCAAAATGGCGAAATACATCTACGCCACCAGAAACGACATTCACATCATCGACCTTCAAATCTCCGTCGACCATGTCGAAGCGGCGTATCAGTTCGTCAAGAGCATTGCGGCAGAAGGCAAATCCATTCTGTTCGTCGGCACCAAGAAACAGGCGCAGGACGCAATCAAACAGGAAGCCGAACGTTGCGATATGTTCTACATCAACCAGAGATGGCTGGGCGGAACTCTCACCAACTTCAAGACCATCCGCACCCGTATCGACAGACTCAACAAAATCAACCAGATGGAAATCATCGGTGAGTTCGAACTTCTCCCCAAGAAAGAAGTCCTCAAACTCAAAGCCGAACGCGACCAGCTCGAGAAAAACCTCGGCGGCATCAAGAATATGCGCACCCTTCCCGGCTGCCTCTTCGTCGTTGACCTGAAGAGAGAAGAAAACGCCATCAGAGAAGCGCGCAAACTCAACATCCCCATCGTTGCTGTCGTCGACACCAACTGCGACCCCGACCTCGTCGATTACGTCATTCCCGGCAACGACGACGCAATCCGCGCAATCCAGCTGTTTGCCAGCATAATCGCAGACGCAGTCATCGAAGCGAAACAGGGTGAATCTTTCAACGCAGGCAAAGCCGACTCCGAAGACAAAGCGGAAGATGCGGCAGAAGAAGCCCCCGCAATGGAAGAAGCAGTTCTTTCTCCCGAAGAAGCCCTTGAAAAGGCAATCGCGGAAAAAGAGAACGAAGAAGCGTAATACACAATTTTGTTCCGCGCACGGCAAGTGCGCGGAATTTCGATAATTCGGAAACACAATATAGGAGAATTTTTATGGCATTCACAAGCAAAGACGTTATGGAACTCCGTCAACGCACCGGCGTTGGTATGATGGATTGCAAAAAGGCTCTCGTCGAAACCGACGGCAACATGGAAAAAGCAATCGACTATCTCCGTGAAAAAGGTATCGCGTCCGCCGCAAAGAAACAGGGCAGAATCGCATCCCAAGGTATCGTTGACAGCTACATTCATATGAACGGCAAAATCGGCGTTCTGCTCGAAGTCAACTGCGAAACCGACTTCGTCGCAATGAGCCCCGTTTTCAAAGAGCTTGTACACAACATCGCAATGCACATCGCAGCGGCAGCTCCCAGCTACGTCACCAAGGACGAAGTCCCCGCCGCAGAACTCGAAAAGGAAAGAGAAATCCTCATTGCACAAGCCAAGAACGAACCCAATCCCAAACCCGATGCCATCATCGAGAAAATGGTCGACGGCAGAATTCAGAAATACTACAAAGACGTTTGCCTGATGGAACAGGTCTATGTCAAAGACAGCTCCAAAACCATCTCTCAACTCGTCACCGAAGCGGTTGCGTCCATCGGCGAGAAAATCACCGTCAGAAGATTTGTACGTTATCAAATGGGCGAAGGTCTTCAAAAGAGAGAAGACGATTTCGTCGGTGAAGTAATGGCACAAGCAGGTATGGCAAAATAACAAAACGAGGAACGCGTAAGCGTTCCTTTTTTTTCCGCCGACCCCGTCGGCAACATAATCGTCATCATAACGAGGAGTAAAATGGCAGAACTCAAATTCAAAAGAGTAATCATCAAACTTTCCGGCGAAGCTCTTGCGGGCGAAACCGGTATGGGTATAGACCACGCAAAACTCGGCGCGGTTGTCGACCAGATTGTCGAAGTCAAAAAACTCGGTGCGGAGGTCGGTATCGTCATCGGCGGCGGCAACTTCTGGCGCGGCAGACAAGCCGACAGCGAAATGAACCGCAGCACTGCAGACCACATGGGTATGCTTGCAACCGTAATCAACGCGCTTGCAATTCAGGACGCACTTGAACGCAAAGGAATGGAAGTCAGAGTACAGACCGCGCTCACGATTACCAAAGTTGCGGAACCTTACATTCTGCGCAAAGCCATGCGTCACCTCGAAAAAGGCAGAATTGTCATTTTCGCATGCGGTACGGGCAATCCTTATTTCTCCACCGATACGGGCGCCGCGCTCCGTGCGGCTGAAATCGGCGCAAACGCACTGCTTCTCGCAAAGAATGTCGACGGCGTTTACGACAGCGACCCCAAGACCAATCCCGATGCGGTCAAATTCGATTCGCTGACTTACATGCAGGTCATTTCCAAAGGACTCCGCGCAATGGATACCACCGCAATCACCATGTGCATGGACAACGAAATCCCGATTATCGCGTTCAGCCTCAACGAAGAGAGCAGCATCAAACGCGCGATTACGGGCGAAAAAATCGGCACCTACATCGGAAAATAATTTCCGTTCAGACCGAATTTTGAAGTTTGAAAAGAGCGCGCCGCACGGCGCGTTCTTATTTTTGCTTATGCCTTGATTTACGCGCGCGTTTTTGCTATAATATACAAAACGTTATTACAGGAGGCATTTATGTCATACGGCATCGACGAAGTCGACCTTATTTTCGAAGAAATGAACGAAAAGTACGCGAAGACTCTTCACAACTTTTCCAGCGAGCTCAAATCCATTCGCGCCGGCCGCGCCAATCCTCATATACTTGACAAAATCACCGTCGATTACTACGGGACACCCACGCCCATAAACAATATGGCGAATATCACCGTTCCCGAAGCACGTTTGCTGGTCATCTCCGTCTGGGACAAGAGCGCACTCAAAAACGTCGAAAAGGCAATCCTTGCCGCAAACATCGGCATTACCCCCAACAACGACGGCAACGTAATCAGACTGATTTTCCCCGAGCTCACGGAAGAACGCAGAAAAGCGTTGGTCAAGGACCTCAAAAACAACGCCGAAAGCACCAAAATCGTGCTTCGCAACGCGCGCCGCGACGCTATCGAACAGCTCAAAAAGCTCCAAAAAGACTCTTCAATCACCGAGGACGACCTCAAAGACTTCACGGCAGACGTCGACAAGGCTCTTGCGAAACAGATTGAAGACGTCGACAAACTGACCAAAGACAAAGAACAGGAGATACTCTCCGTCTGATGATACCCCGTCACATAGGTTTTATTATGGACGGAAACGGCAGATGGGCTACGGCTCACGGTCTGCCGCGCGCCGCGGGTTACGCCCACGGCGTCGAAGCAATGATAAAAGTGCTCAAACGCGCCTCCGAACTCGGCGTTCAAGCCGTGTCCGTCTATGCGTTCTCCACGGAGAACTTCGCAAGACCGGAAGAGGAAACCGCCGCCGTACTTTCCGCCGTCAAAAGGTGGAATAACAGTTACGACGGCGAACTGCGCGTAAGCTATTCGGGCGATATATACGCATTCGACGACGAAATCACCGAAAGTATCGTAGGGATAGAGAACCGAACCGCCCAAAACCGCGGTATGCAGTTCAACATCTGTTTGAACTACGGCGGAAGAGATGACATAATTCACGCTGCAAAGGTATGCTACGACCACGGGAATTTCTCGCGCGAAGAGTTCGAAAACGCACTTTCGACATCACATCTTCCTCCTCTCGACCTCATTGTCCGAAGCGGGGGAGAAAAACGTTTGTCGGGATTTATGCTTTACGAAGCCGCTTATTCCGAATTGCTGTTTTCCGACAAACTCTGGCCGGATTTCGACGAAAGCGACGTCGATTTCGCAGTCGAAGAATTCGGCAGACGCGTCCGAAAATTCGGCGCGTAAAACTGCGGGCAAAGACATTTGCTTTTCCCGCATACATCAGGGTAAATTATGCTGAAACGTACGGTAACGGCTGTTCTGCTCATAGCAACGCTCATCGGTTTGCTTGCCGCAAGCTATTTCGTAAGCCACATTTTCATCGACCTCTTCATTTGGGTTTTGCTCGCAATAGCCGCGCGCGAAATGTATTTCTGCATGCAGGAAGCGGGATACAAAGTTTTCAGAACTCCGCTGATTTTCGCAATGCTCACAACCTATCCCGTATTTTACCTTATGGAGCATTTCCTCGGTAAAGGTACGATGGGGCTTTTGCTTACATTCGGCGTAAGCGCGCTTATCGCACTTTTGATATTCACTTTCGCCGACCCCGAAAGAAACCGCGCACAGGATTTGTTCGCAACGGTATTCGTGCTCGTGTATCCCATACTGTTCATATCCCTTGCGTGGATACTGACTTTCAGATATTCGGCGGTGTATGCAGTGCTGTTTGCGGTGTTCCTTCCTGTTGGTGCGGACACTTTTGCGTACTGGTTCGGCAGTATGATAGGCGGCAAGAAACTTTGCCCGACCATAAGTCCCAAAAAGACCGTCGCGGGTTTTGTCGGCGGCATTCTCGGCGGAATGACGGTGTCTGTGCTGTTCTTCCTATTCTTCGAATACTTCGCGGTAATACCGAATTGCGGTTATGTTCCTTTTACGGACGCCGCATGGAAATCCGCGCTTATATATCTCGCAATCGGTCTTGTCGGAGCATTTGCGGGACAGCTCGGAGACCTCGCCGCTTCGCGTCTTAAACGTGCGCTCGGCATTAAAGACTTCGGCAAGATATTCCCCGGACACGGCGGAGTTATGGACAGATTCGACAGCATAATAACGGGTATCGTCGTTCTGTTGATTTCATTTTCGATTATATACGGCGTCTAACGGACGCTACGGAGCATACTTATATGGCTGACAAAAAGTTGCAGACTGTCACCGTTCTCGGCAGTACGGGTTCGGTGGGCAAACAGGTGCTTGCAGTATTGGACAAGTATCCCGACCGTTTCAAAGTGGTCGGGCTTTCCGCTTTTACCAACGAAAAACTGCTGAGAGACCAGATAGACAAATATTCGCCCAAACACTACTATTATCCTGCGGGCGGAGTTGAAATACAAACAAGCCTTTTCGACTTCCTCGACGACGAAAAATTCGCCGCAAAATGCGTGGGAAGCCTGGAAGAACTGGCGGAATTCCCGTCCGATATAGTCGTATCGGCAGTAAGCGGAATTGCGGGGCTTTGGGCGGCAGTTGCCACGCTCAAACGCGGTGGAACGCTTGCCATTGCAAACAAAGAAACGATTGTCTGTGCAGGAAGACACCTGAAAGCGTTGGAGAAAAAATACGGCGGCAAGATTTTGCCGCTTGACACCGAACACTCGGCGATTATGCAGTGTCTTAACGGAGAAGACCCCAAAAGCGTGCGCAGCATTGTGCTGACCGCAAGCGGCGGCGCGCTCCGCGACGTGCCAATCGAGAAACTTCACAAGGTCACGGCACGCGAAGCGCTCAATCACCCCGTTTGGAACATGGGCAAAAAGGTGACAATCGATTCGGCAACTCTTTTCAACAAAGGGCTGGAAGTAATCGAGGCAATGCACCTTTTCTCGCTTGCTCCCGAAAAAATCAAAGTTCTGATGCATCGCGAAAGCATAATTCACGGCATGGCAGAATTCACCGACGGCAGTCTGAAAGCCTTGCTCAGCGTGCCTAATATGGCGCTTGCGATAGAAACCGCGCTTTTCTGGCCGCATAAATCAAACGGAGCAGTCGCCGAACTCGACCTTGCCAAAATCGAAACGCTCAATTTCTCCGCGCCCGATTTCGAAAGGTATCCTTGCTTGCAAATCGCAATGCAGGCGGCAAAATCCGGTGAAGGCGCGTGTATAGCGTTGTCCGCGGCGGACGAAGTGCTTGTCGACGGGTTCCTGAACGGTTCTGTCAAATACAACGACATTCCGCATACGCTTGAAAAAGTTTATGCAAAGTTCCATAAAATCAAAGAGGTGGGGATAGAGGATATAATCGGCATAGACGCCGAAGCTCGCAAATACACTTATTCCATAGGAGTAAAATAGTGCCGCTGTCCGCATTGATATCCGCCACCGCAGGCGAAGTGTTCAAATATATCGGCTACATCATCGTGGCTTTACTTGGGCTTATGGTGATGATTGTCATTCACGAGCTCGGACACTACCTTGCAGGCAAAGCCCTTGGCTTCAAAATCGACGAATTCGCGTTGGGTTTCGGTCCCGCGATTTTCAAACGCACCAACAAAAAGAACGGTGAAGTATTCAGTATCCGTCCTTTTCCGATAGGCGGTTTCTGCGCCTTTCACGGAGAAGACGAAGAAGGAGCGGATGACGAAGGCGCTTTCAACAAACAAAAGCCGTGGAAACGTCTTATCGTTCTGTTTTCGGGTGCGCTGTTCAACTTTCTGAGCGCAATTCTCATAATCACGATATACTTTACCGCCTACGGTCAAATTCTTCCCGTTGTGCAGGACTCGTTTGCCGTAAACGGCGTGGAAAACGTATTTCAGGCAGGCGACATACTGCTTTCGGTGGACGGAAGGCAGATTAACATTATGACTGCGGACGACGTTGCCGCCACATTCGAAAGAATAGGCGACGGTTCGGAAGTCAAAGTACTGCGCGACGGCAAAACCGTGAAAATCACGGTTACAAAAGGCGATTACGTGCTGTCAGACGAATACCTCGAAGAAGGAGAAGACCCAAACAAAACGGGACTCGGAATAGTTTACGGACTGGAAAGCGCAAAAATCGGTTTCTGGCGGTCACTCGGAAGGTCATTCGGATTTTCCTTCTTCATAGTGTTCAAAGTCCTTGCGTCTCTCGGCGCATTGCTGACGGGACAAATCGGACTGGAAGCCGCGGGCGGCACGATTACGGTCATAAAAACCATCGCCGACGTCAGCGCAACGGGTTTCGGAGGTTTTCTGTACGTCGTCGCAATTATTTCGGCAAACCTCGCAGTCATGAACCTTTTGCCCATACCTGCGCTGGACGGGTCGCGAATGGTGTTTACGCTGATTGAAATGATATTCCGAAAACCCGTGCCGCGAAAAATCGAGGCGGTGATACACGCAGTAGGACTGGTATTGCTGTTGCTGCTTGCCGTTTTCCTCGACATATTCCATCTTGTACGAGGTTGACGGTCGGCGAACGAAACGCAACACACTTCGGACAACCTGCAAGCGGACGAGAGCAAAGGCGGTAAAGGTTTCTTAGCCGACAATGCATAATTCAGTACAATAAACGATGTAAACGCGATATAATGACAAAAAACATTGAATTATAATAAATAATCGGCGCAAAGCCGACACAACAAAGGAATTTCCGCAAAGCGGAAAAGAAGAAAATGCAAAGAAAATCCAGACAGGTCAAAATAGGCAAAATAGCCGTAGGCGGCGGAGCACCCGTAACCGTTCAGTCTATGCTGAACACCAAGACGACGGACGTTGAGGGCAGCATCAAACAAATACGCGAACTGCAACAAGCGGGTTGCGACCTCATAAGGCTTGCCGTACCCGACGAAAATTCGGCTGTCGCGTTCGGCGAAATCGCAAAACGCACAGGACTTCCGCTCATTGCGGACATTCACTACAACTACAAACTCGCGCATCTAGCTCTCGACAACGGAGCTAAAAAAATCCGTATGAACCCGGGCAATATGCGCGACTACGCACAAATTAAAGAACTGGCAAGAAGAATGAGCGACAACGGCATTCCCGTACGCGTAGGCGTAAACGGCGGGTCGTTGCACCCCGACTATAAGCAGTTGCCCGAAGCGGAAGCGCTTGTCCGCAGTGCGCTCGACTGCGCAAACGTCTTTGAAAGTTGCGGACTTAGAGATATTGTCATCGCCATCAAAGCGTCGGACGTTCGCACAATGATTGAAGCCAACCGCAAAATCGCCGCCGAATGCGATTATCCGTTGCATCTCGGCGTTACGGAAGCGGGGACTATGAGAAGCGGACTTATCAAATCCGCAGTAGGCATCGGCACTTTGTTGCAAGAGGGAATCGGCGACACAATCAGAATTTCGTTGTCGGCGCCGCCCGTCGAGGAAGTGCTTGCGGGAAAAACATTGCTTCACACTCTCGGACTTCGCAACAACTGCGTCGAAGTTGTGTCCTGTCCCACTTGCGCCCGCACGGAAATCGACGTCGAGAAACTCGCCAACGCAGTCGAAAAGGCAACGGCACATATTACGGTACCTCTCAAAATCGCTGTTATGGGCTGTCCGCTTAACGGCATAGGCGAGGGCAAAGGCAGCAATCTGGGCGTTGCAGGCGGGAAAGATAAGTCGGTAATCCTGAAAGACGGCAAAATCTACGAAACGGTGTCAAGCGAACTGCTTATGCCGCATTTTATGATGTTGCTGGACGAATACATTGACAAAGTATTATCAAAATGACGGTTTTGTAGAGTAGTTTTTCCCTGAAAATACAACATTCTACACCGAAAACGGCAAATACGAGGGTCGGAGAGCCGGAAAAAGTACGGAGGAAGTATGCAAAATAAGTTTGTCGAAGAGTTCGAAAAAGCCACAAACGGCGAATTCGGTATGCTGAAATTCAATTCCGCAACTTTCACCAAAGACAAAAACCTGTTGCAGGTGCGTTTTATAATTTCCGCTTTCGACATACGTTCTTTCGGTGCCGAACAACAGCAAAAAGTTCTCGACGTAGTGAAAAATATGTTCAACGGCGTTGACGTCGAAGTTCAGTACATTCGCACGTACGCCGACGAATCAACTGTACGCAACAAAATTCTCGAATTCTTCAATCTCAAAAACCAAATGGTTTTCCGCAGACTGCGCGAAGAAAACATCGCGGTGTCCGTATCGGACAGAAATCTGTCCGTTCTACTTCGTTTTGACCCGCCGACTTACAAAATGCTGAGCGCGGCAAAGACGGAAGAAGAACTGACGACTTTTCTCGACACCAACTACAATCTTTACGTCGACGTGACAATGCAGGAGAGCGACTCACTTTCGACAAATGACGAAGGGGATATTTCCATAGATACGGTAGTACTTCGCGACCCGAATATGCGTCTTGTAAAAATCGACCTCGGCGAAAAGGTTTACGCTCGCGGAAAAGTAGCGGGACTTTCGCAACTACCCAACTACATAACCGACGTAAAAGGCGCGGCGGAGAACATAGTTCTCTGCGGAAAGATTTTTAATCTTTCGACGCGTATGTACAAAAACAAAAAATACAATCCCGACGACCCGAAAAGCGGACCCGAAGAATTGCCGCTCGTGCGATTCTTCCTTGACGATACGACGGGAAAAATCGAGTGCGTATGTTTCCCGCGCCCCGAAGAGGCGGAAAAAATTCAAAATCTCGCGGAGCGCACCGAAGTTGCGTGTGCGGGTAAAGTTTCTTTGTCCAATTTCACAGGCAATCTCAGTCTTGCGGTCAATGCGCTTTTCCTGTGCACGATTGACTATTCGTCAATCAATACGGTGACGTCGAAACCCGAACCCGCAAAATACTCGGTCATCAAACCGCAGCCTTACACCGAAACCGCCATAAAGAAATCGCTTTTCGACGAAAGCACCGATACAGACGAGGTTTCGCCGTATTTCCATGACAAAACTTTCGTCATTTTCGACTTCGAGGCAACGGGATTGCAGATTTCCGCAATCGAACCGATAGAAATCGGCGCGGCAAAGGTCGTAAACGGCAAAATAACGGAAACTTTTTCGTCTTTGCTCAATCCCAAGATGTCAATTCCCGCTGAAGTTGCCGAAACCACGCACATCACGGACGATATGGTCGCCGACAAACCGACCTTCAAAGAGGTTTTGCCCGACTTTTTCAAGTTTACAAGGGGAGCGGTGCTCGTCGGACACAACATTTCGGGATACGATTATCCGCTGCTTGCAAAATACGCCGACGCAGAAGGGTACGTTTTCGACAACGAAATGGAAGACACGCTTATTCTCGCACGTAAATACCTCACCGAAGTGCGTCATTGCGGTCTGGAAGCGTTGAGCCGTGCGTTCAACATCTCACACGACAACGCGCACAGAGCTATGGCGGACGTATTCGCAACAGTCGAGGTTCTCAGAATAATCGCAAAACGAATGTAAACCGCTTTTTGTTGCGTTTTGGTCGTTTTTTTCGCCGCTTTGCGCTGCGATTTCGCGTCGTTTTGAATGCGCGGGATGTCGAAAAAGTACTTTTTTGCAATTTGTATGCAAATTCGCTTGCATAATTTATAAAGTTATGATACATTCAATATGCTTAGTAATTCTTACTGGAGTGAGCCGACAGCTCACTCTTTGTTTTAGAAGGAGCATAACACGAATATGTCCGTTAAAAACGCAGAAAACTCTCTGGCGCCAGAAGCGCGTCAGACCGTACAGAACGCAGTCGAAAAAGCTGTTGCCCAAGCCGGCGAAAATTACGAGGTCGTCGAAATCCGTTATACCAAGGAATTCGGCAAGCTCAATCTTACCGTTTTCATCTGGCAACCCGACGAAATCACGCTCGACGACTGCGAAGCAGTTCACAACGCCGTTTCCGACGCTCTCGATTGCCTCGACGAACTTTTCCCCGAAGAGTATATCCTCAATGTTTCGTCCTCGGGTCTTGACCGTCCCGTCGTTTCCGACGACGATTTCCGCCGCGCTCTCGGCACGGAAATCGAGGTCGTTGCCGACAAGGAAAAGTTCCACGGCGTTCTCAAATCCTACGACGCGGACTCGTTTACAATCGTTACGGGCGACAAAAACCCGAAAGATAAAACCGTATTAAGAAATATCAAAGCCAAGGTGCAACCGTACATCAGGTTTTAGGAGGACAAAATGGTAAACAAAGAATTCTTTCAGGCGTTGGAATTGCTTGAAAGCGAGAAGAAAATCTCCAAAGAGCTGCTTCTGGAATCCCTCGAAGCCGGGCTTGTTTCCGCTTACAAAAAGGAATACGGCGAAAGCAGAACCATTGCCGTAAGACTCAACGAGGAAAAACAGACCATCAAGGTTTACGCTCACAGACTGGTCGTCGACGAAGTCGAGGACGAGGACACCCAGATTTCTCTCGAAGAAGCACGCGAAATCAAGCCTTCTTACAAGGTCGGCGACGTCGTCATCGAAGACATCACCCCCAAACAGTTTTCGCGTATCGCCGCTCAGACCGCAAAACAGGTCATTATGCAGCGACTAAATGACGCAAAGAAAGAGTTTATCCTCAACGAAATGAGCGAACGTCAGGGCGAAATCCTCAACGCTATCGTCAGAAGAAAAGAGGGCAGCACCGTTTACGTCGAAATCAGCGGCACCCAGATGGAAGGCGTTATGATGCAGACCGACCAGGTTCCCACCGAAACCTACAATGTCGGCGACGTCATCAAGGTTTACATCAAGAAAATCAGAGATTCCGTTCGCGGCGGCGCACAGGTTGTCGTGTCCAGAAGCTCGGCGGGATTTGTCCGCAGACTGTTCGAACTCGAAGTTCCCGAAATCAAAGCCGGTCTTGTCAAAATCATGTCCATCGTCCGCGAAGGCGGTTTCCGCACCAAACTTGCGGTGTATTCCGAAGACCCCAACGTTGACGCAGTCGGCGCTTGCATCGGCAACAAAGGCGTTCGCGTAAACGCAGTCGTAGCCGAACTCGGCGGAGAAAAAATCGACGTCATCGAATGGTGCGCAGACCCCATCGAATACATCGCCCGCGCTCTCAGCCCCGCACAGGTGCTCATGGTTTCCATCAACGAAGAGGAAAAGAACGCGAAAGTCGTCGTTCCCGACGAAAAACTCAGCCTTGCAATCGGTAGAAACGGTCAGAACGCACGTCTTGCCGCAAAACTTACCGGCTGGAAAATCGACGTCAAACCTTATTCCAGCGTGATGCCCGCAGACGAAGCCGCGGCGCAGGAAGCAGATGCCGAGTAATCCCGTCAACACCAGAAAATGCGCGGCTTGCCGCGAGCACGCCGACAAAGACGAACTCATACGCATATGTATGAACTCCGACGGCGAAATTTCCGTCGATACGTCGAAATGCGCAGGCGGCAGAGGAGTGTGGGTGCACAGAAACAAGTCCTGCGTCGACGCTCTCGTAAAAAAGAAAGGATTGCATGCCGCATTCCGCCGTCAGGTTGACGAAAGCGTGTACCAAAGGTTGTATGACGAACTCTAAAATCGCAACATACGTGGGATTTGCACAGCGAAGCGGCGCCGTTCTTTACGGCGAAGACCGCATTCGCGAAAATCTCTCAAAATGCCGCGTCGTTCTCGTAGACGGAGCGGCGTCGGAAAAATACAGAACCCGTTTGCAGTCCGTCTGCAAAAACTGTCCTTACTTCGAAACGGAAGGACTTGCGGACGCAACGCACCGTGATAACGTCAAAGCTGTGGGGATTACCAATCCGTCACTCGCCGAGGCGATAATCAACCTATTGAGGTAGCTATGACCGAAAACAAAAAAGAAACGACCCAAGACGCATTCAAGAAACTCGCAGAGTACAAAGCGGGTTCGCTTTCCGCGCTCAAAACCGTGATTTCTTCCGAGAAATCCAAGGCGATTGCTCTTATGACTGCCGTTAAGGCAAGACGTGAGGAACTCGCCGCCGCAGAAAACGAAGAGGCAAGACGCGCGGAAGAAGCGCGTATAGCAGCCGAAGAAGCGGCAAAACGCGCAGAACAGGCGAACACGGAAGCCAAAGCCAAAGTCAAAGTGGAAAAGGAAGAAAAACCCGTTCCCGTCAAAGAGGAAAAATCTGCGGAAAAAGCGGAAGAACCTGCGGCTCCCGTCGAGTCCGCTCCCGCAAAAGAGGAAAGCGCTCCCAAAGTCGAACAAGCGGAAGTTCAGACCGAAACGGTCAAAAAGCCACAGGCAGAGGAGAAACAAGCTCCCGTCGAAAATAAGGACAAGAAGAAAGAGCAGCCCGCTCCCAAACAGGAAGTCAGACGCATTATCAGCGAAAGCAATCCTTCCGTTCAGTCCGAAATTCTGCCCAACGGCGAAATCCGCAGAATATACGTTCCCCCGGAAAACACGACCAAAAAGGTTACGACGAGAGTTTTTGCGGGTGGTTACAACAACGGTCGCGGACCTCGTCCCCAGCAGAACGGACAACAGAACGGTCCCCGTCCGCAGGGCGGATACAACAACGCACGTCGCGACGGTCTTTCCGCGTCCAGTCTTGCCAACGCCGCACAACAGGCTCCCGTCAACAAACAGGGCAACCAGAAAGGCAAAGGCAACAACCAGAAATCCAATTCCGGCGGCGGACAGCGTTTTGACGACCGCGGCAGCATGAACAAACGCGCGCTCCTCAAAAAAGGTTTCATCGTCGACGACAGAATTATGATGGACGACGAAGACGCAAAGGTCCGCGTGTTCAAATCCAAGAACAAGAATTCGGGCGGCGGCGGTACTACGGTTATCGACCACGCAGTCATCACAACCGACCCCGTACCCATCAAGATACTGAGCGAAAAGACGGGTATTTCCGTTGCGGAAATCATCAAAAACCTCTTCCTGCTCGGCATAATCAAAACCATAAACGAAAGCATCGATTTCGCAACTGCGGAACTCGTTATCGGCGAAATTACAAAAAATAATCCCATTACGCTCGAACTCAAACCCGAGATGACAATGGAAGAAACGCTTTCGGCAAAACTGGTCATCGATGACGAAGACGAATCCAAACTCGTTCCCCGTCCCCCTGTCGTTACCATTATGGGTCACGTCGACCACGGCAAAACCTCTTTGCTCGACTATATCCGCAAGGCGAATGTCGCAAGCGGCGAAGCGGGCGGCATAACTCAGCACATAGGCGCATACACGGTTTCGCTGAAAGGCTCTCCCATAACCTTCCTCGATACGCCCGGTCACGAAGCGTTCACTTCGATGCGTGCACGCGGCGCACAGGTTACGGACGTTGCCGTACTCGTCGTTGCGGCTGACGACGGCATTATGCCTCAGACGGTCGAAGCAATCAACCACGCAAGACAGGCAGGCGTTCCGATTATCGTTGCAATCAACAAAATCGACAAGACGGGCGCAAATCCCGACCAGGTTTTGCAACAGCTGACCAACTACGAAGTTCTCCCCGAAGAATGGGGCGGCGACACTCCCGTTGTCCGCGTATCCGCAAAGACTGGCGAAGGCGTGGAAAGTCTGCTTGAAAACATACTTATCATGGCGGAAATCCGCGAACTCAAAGCCAACCCCGACCGTCCCGCACGCGGCACAATCATCGAAGCGCGCCTTGACAAGGGTATCGGTAAAGTTGCGACCATTCTCGTCCAGACAGGTACGCTCAGAATCGGCGACAACGTGGTTGCAGGCACTTCTACGGGCAAAATCCGCGCTATGATTGACGACAAGGGCAGAAAGGTCAAGAAAGCAGGACCTTCCACTCCCGTATCCGTCACGGGTTGGGACGAAGTTCCCGAGGCTGGCGACATCATTGACGTGGTTGCCGACGAAAAATTCGCACGCGAACTTGCAAACGAGCGCAAACTCAAACTCGCGGCAAACGGCGACGACAGCGGTTCCGTCAACCTCAACGACCTGTTCGACAAAATCAAGAAAGGCGAACTCAAATCCGTCAAACTCATCATCAAAGCCGACGTACAAGGTTCGCTCGAAGCAGTCAAACAGTCGCTGTCCAAACTCGGCAACGAAGAAGTCGACATCGACATCATACACGGTGCAGTCGGCGCAATCAAAGAAAGCGACGTTGCGCTTGCCGACACTGCAAAAGCAATCATCATCGGTTTCAACGTGCGTCCCGATGCCAACGCAAAAGCTCTCGCCGCACAGAAAAAAATCGACATCAGATTCTACGACATCATCTACAACGCAATCGAAGACATCGAAAAAGCCGTCAAAGGTCTTCTCGAACCCAAGTTCAAAGAAGTCGTACTCGGCAGTGCCGAAATCCGCGAACTGTTCAAGATTTCCGGCGTGGGCGTCATCGCGGGTTGCCACGTCACGGACGGCAAAATCGTACGCGGCGCAAAAGCAAGACTTATCCGCAACGGCAAAGTCGAAGTCACTTCCGAAATCGCGTCCCTGCGTCACGGTAAAGACGACGTCAAGGAAATGGCAAAGAACTTTGATTGCGGCATAATGTTGCTCAACTATCAGGACGTCAAAGTCGGCGACACTATCGAAGCATTCCAGATGGAGCAGATAAATGAAGATTAAAACGGAAAGAGTCAACTCCGAATTGCAACGACAAATTGCAAAAATCATCGCCAATGACATAAAAGACCCAAGGCTCGGCAGTTGCATCGTCAGCGTCACAAAAGTTTCGACGACGCCCGACCTCAAATACGCCAAAGTTTATCTTTCCGTTTACGCTTCCACGGAAGAGGAACGCATATCAGCGCTCGACACGGTAAAGCGTTCCAAGACGTTCATAAGAAATATGCTCAAAGACGCCGTACAAATACGGTTGCTCCCCGAACTTAATTTCATTCTGGACACTTCCGTGGACTACGGAATGAAAATCGACAGTCTTCTTGCAAAAATCGAAATACCGCCCGAAGAGGACAGCACGGAAAAATGACCGACAAACTGAACGAAATCAAATCAGCACTGGAAAATGCACGGGAAATCGCCGTTTATTGCCACACAAATCCCGACGGCGACACAATAGCCTGTGCATTGTCTTTATTCCACGCACTCACAAAAGTCGGAAAAACGGTAACGCTTTACTGCGACAGCGAAATTCCCGCAAAATACTCATTTCTCAACGGAGCGGACAAATTCGAACTTCCAAAAAAAGGCGTGCACGAGCTGGGCATTGCGCTGGATTGCAGCGACCTTGACCGTCTGGGCGGTGCCGCAAAAAGCTTTTTGTCCTGCAAATCGACCCTTGCCGTCGACCACCACAAATCGCATTCGCCTTTTGCTTCCGTCTACCACGTCGAAGCCGACGCATCAGCATGTTCGGAAATCGTGTTCCGACTGCTTGACGGTATGAACGCCGTTGACAACGTTACGGCAGAAATTCTGTTTGCGGGAATAGTTGCCGATTCCGGTTGCTTCCAGTATCCGTCAACCACCAGAAACACACACAAAATCGCTTGCGAGCTTCTGAAATACGACTTTGACGCCTCGGACGTCATTTACCGCGTTCACCGCAAAATATCCCGCAACGTATTTGCGCTCAAAATGCGCGTATTGTCAAAATGCCGTTTCTTCGAAGAAGGCAAAATCGCAATAATAACTTTCCTGACTTCCGACTTCGAAAGTACGGGAACGGAAACATCCGATACCGAAGGTATCATCTCGTCCGCAATCGACGTTGACGGCGTGGAAGTCGCGTTTGCCGTGTCCGAAGTCAAGGACAAGAACTTCAAAGTCAGCGTACGTACAAAAAATTACGTTGATGCAAGCGACGTTGCAGGGGAGTTCGGCGGCGGCGGACACGAAAAAGCCGCAGGTTGCAGATTGAACGGCTATTACGAAGACGTCGTCGACAAACTCGTGAAAGCCGCGCGCGACAGACTTTGATAATGAGCAGACTGTATAAAGACAAATCGGCGTTGCTGAACGGCTTTGTGAACCTGTACAAAACGGACGATATGACTTCGTCCGACGCCGTGTGCATTGCTCGCGGAGCTTTGTCGAAAGCGACTGGAAGCCGACAAAAAGTCGGACATCTCGGTACGCTCGACCCACTTGCGACGGGAGTTTTGCCGATATGTCTCGGAAGCGCGACAAAGCTTTTCGACCTCTTGGCATTCAAACGCAAGAAATACGTCGCAACGTTCGTTTTCGGAACTACCACCGACACGCTTGACCGCGGCGGCAAAATAACGTCCGACAACGGCAAAATCCCGACTCTCGACGAAATCCGCGCAACAATTCCGCGATTTGTCGGGGAAATCAGTCAAATTCCGCCGCTTTATTCATCGAAATCGGTGGACGGCAAGCGCGCTTACAGTTACGCTCGTCAAGGCGTTCAAATCGAACTTCCGCCCAAAAACGTAATTGTATATTCGATATCCGCCGACAATTCAACGAACGACACCGAAGGCGAATACCGTTTCGAAATCGAATGCGGAGGCGGGACGTACATACGTTCTCTTGCTCGTGACATTGCCGAAGCACTCGGAACAGTCGGATATATGAGTTCGCTCGAAAGAACGGTTTCCGGCGCATTCAACGCGGAAAATGCGGTAAATGTTTCGGAATTTCGCAACAATCCGCTTCCTTACGTGCTTCCAGTGGAATATGCGCTGAAAAACTTTGCGTCATACACGCTTACGGAAACAGAAACTTTCAAAGCCGTCAACGGTGTAAACGTTCCGTTTGACGCAGAACGCAAAACGGGAGTTACGGACGAACCTGAAAGCAACAAAACGACGGAAAACGAATTTTACTTCAAAACATACAGCAACGAAGGAAAATTGCTCGGCATCGGCAAAACCGACGGCAGAGAACTCAGATTGACAATCAGACTATGAAAATATTAAGTCACGACCGAAAATACGACGCTCCGATAGTGATTGCGCTTGGGTTCTTCGACTGCGTACACAAAGGACACGCCGTGATAATAAACCGCGCAAAGGAACTTGCGCACGAATACGGCGCACAGTGTGCGGTATTTACGTTCTCAAACGATCCATGTGCTTTTCTCGGCAAAAAGCCGCAGCTTTACACACTGGAAGAACGCGTTTCGGTTTTTGAAGATTTAGGCGTCGACGTGACGGTCTGCGCCGAATTTACCGAACCTTTCATAAACCTGTCCGCAGAACAATTTCTCGACGCATTAAACGACAATTTCAATCTGAAAGCAGTAGTTGCGGGAACGGATTATTCCTTTGGCGCAAACAAGAGCGGAAATTCGGAGTTTTTGCAAAAATACTTCGCGGAAAAAGGCGTAAGAGTCGAAATAATGCGTTTTCTGTTGTCCGAAAGCGGCAAAATATCCTCGACGGACATAAAAAAATCCATTGAAAACGGCGATATCGAAGCCGCAAACGACTGCCTTTCCGAACCGTATTTTATGCTTGGCACAATCGTTCACGCACACAACCGCGGCACGAAAATCGGCTATCCGACGGCAAATCTCCAACCGTCGCAGGAAAAACTCCGCATAAAAGAAGGCGTATACATAACCGCGCTTACCGTAGACGGAAAAACATTCCGCGGTGGCACCAACGTCGGAGCAAAACCCACTTTCGACGACTCCGTATTTTCCGTTGAAACGTATCTTACCGACTTCGAAGGGGATTTGTACGGAAAAAAGGTAAAACTGGCATTTTACAAACGAATACGTGAAATCAGCAAGTTTTCTTCACCCGAAGGACTGCAAGAACAACTGAAAAAAGACACCGCGACGATAAATTCGTTCTTCGACAACGCACAAAAAGCGGAAAATAAGAATAAATAAGGACTTGATATTGAAAAGCCAACTGCTTTTCAAAAAGCACCTAAACAATAACCATCACACAACACAAACAACACAGACACAATAAAACGGTAAATACATATGACATACACGGATTTTTCAACCAACAGACCGCTTTTCGGACCTTCCGGTCACTCCGAAAGTTTCGCCGCAGAAGGGCACACGGCAACAACCGAAATGCCCGAATGGATAAAAGCACGCGGACTTGACTTGTTTGAATACTCATTCGGCCGCGGAGTCAACATTTCTTCCAAAACCGCAACCGAAATCGGCAAAAAATGCTCCGAATACGGAGTAGAAATGAGCGTTCACGCACCGTATTTTATCAATTTTGCGTCGCCCGAGCCCGAAAAAGCCGAAAACTCCGTCCGATATGTGCTTTCTTCGCTGAAAATTCTCAAATGCTTCGGCGGAAAAAGATGCGTTTTTCATGCGGGAGCGCAGGGCGGTGCTCCGAGAGAAGAGGCTTTCGACCGCACAAAAACAATGTTCGCAAAAACACTCGAACTGATTGCCGAAACGCCTGAATACGCAGATTTGCTCGTATGTCCCGAAACCATGGGCAAACAAGCGCAAATCGGTACTGTCGAAGAAGTAATCGAACTTTGCAAAATGGGGCAGAACGTCTATCCCTGCGTCGATTTCGGACACGTCAATTCGCTTTACGGCGGAATTCTCAAAACCGCAAACGACTTCGAAACGATAGTCAAAAAGATGATTGACGGTATCGGTGAAGAAAAAACGAAGAATATGCACGTGCATTTTTCAAAAATACAGTACGGAGCAAAGGGAGAAATCCGTCATCTGACGTTTGCCGACGACGTTTACGGCCCCGAATTCGAGCCATTTGCCGAAATTATCGTAAAATACGGTTTGACACCGCACATTTTGTCCGAATCCGCTGGAACCCAAGCAGAAGACGCCGCCTCAATGCGCGATATCTGGCTGCAAACTGCACAAAAATAATTAAAACCAGGGACATCAACACAAAAAGCATATAAAAAATGGCAACGCTGTTGCCATTTTTTTTGCGAGTAGACTTAAAACGTCAAGTCGGAATATACCGACGTCGCATGCTTATTATGAAAATTTTCAGATGATTTGTCAATCAAAAAAAGCAATAAAACACCGAAAATTTTAGGTCAAGTTTTAAGAATAATCTCGTTTTTTAAGCAAAAACGGAATTATTTTTATAAAATGCGTCAAGAAATCAATAAGCATAATTACAAAATATCATAAAAGTAGTGCATTTTCAGGCAGAACTCTCATTTTGCCGTCGGCACATATGTTATAAACACAAACCGAAACGACAAAACGCTTTACATAGTCAAGAATAATGCAGTTGTTTCGCAATTATTTTTCGGGTTTTTGCAAAAAAAAATCCAAAATTTCGCAAAATTTGAGAGTAGATAAGCCTACACAACTATTCGCAAAACACAGCTTTTGCGAATAGAAAGCGGCAAAAATGGCAATTTTCAGAGTATTTTTGAAATACAACCGAAAATTTGTTGTTTTACAGATGAGATTTAACGAGCGTGTCGCAAACCGCAAGAACTGCGTGTTCGTAAGTCAATGCGCCTTGAACGTAAACAATGTACGGTTCTTTAATCGGTGCGTCGGAACTTAATTCTATTGACGCCCCTTGAACGAATGTTCCAGCTGCCATTATGACTTCGTCCTGATATCCCGGCATTGCCCAAGGTTCAGGCACGACATTGCTGTCAATCGGCGAAATGCCTTGAATTGCCGCGCAAAAGTCAACAACTTTCTGTTTTGAACAGAGTTTTATGCTTGCAACAATATCGTATGCGGGTTTATTGTCCGTAGGCAAAGCCTCATATCCGAGTTTGCCGTACGCTTTTGCAAACAAAAATGCGCCTTTCAATGCGTTTTTTGCAACCTGCGGAGCAAGGAAAAGCCCTTGATAATACGGCATATATCCGCCGATATGCGAACCGATTTCAGTACCGAGCGAAGGCGCGGTCAAACGGTATCCCACGAGTTCTACATATTTTTGTTTTCCTGCAATATAGCCGCCGGTTGGAGCGACGCCACCGCCGATGTTTTTTATGAGCGAACCTGCCATAAGGTCTGCGCCAACGTCTGCGGGCTCGATTTTTTCCACGAATTCGCCGTAACAGTTATCGACCAGAACAAGCGTTTCGGGGCTTATTTTCTTCACAAATCCGACCAATTCGCCTATTTGTTCAACAGAAATGGCGTTTCGCCACGAATATCCGCGGCTTCTGCCGACAAAAACGGCTTTTACGAAAGATTTTTTCAAACGCTTTTCAATTGACGGATAATCGAAATCGGGCGTCAACTCGTCTTTTTTGGTGAGTTCCAAACATTCGAACGAAACGCCGAATTCTTTGAGCGAACCTCTGTTTTCTCCCGAAATTACGTCTTTCAGCGTATCATAAGGCGCTCCCGATACCGCAA
Source organism: uncultured Eubacteriales bacterium (assembly GCA_900545885.1). Classification (GTDB taxonomy): domain Bacteria; phylum Bacillota; class Clostridia; order Christensenellales; family CAG-917; genus Limadaptatus. The sequence goes on along the minus strand of URAF01000001.1, from coordinate 53,583 downwards.
AAAGCGTGTCTCCTGGACGTAAAACACCGAACAACATCAAAGTTATTGCCTGCGTTCCTGCCGAAATTGCAGGCGAAACGACTGCGGCTTCTGCACCCAATGCGTCGGCAAACACCGCGGAAAGCGTGTCGCGCCCCGCATCGTCATAGCCATATCCCGTCGATCCGTACATATGGCGCGCTTGCACGTTGTGTTTTTTGAATGCGTTCAGAACCTTGCGTTGGTTGTAAAGCGCTGTATCGTCTATTTCCGCAAATCGTTCGGAAAGTTCTTTTTCACACTCTTTGACAAGTTTTTCGGCTTCTGTAAAGTTCATTTCGACTCCGTATCAAGTATTATTTTTCCGTTTCGGAAGTACTTTATATTTTCCATATTTTTAGAATACTTTTGGCAAAAAATCCACTGTTTAGTGGCAATTCAGCCGTGATTTTACGTATTCTGCCGCATTTTCGAAGTCCCCTGCTTCAAACCAACGCGCAAAACCGTATCTTCTGAACCAAGTGAGCTGTCGTTTTGCATAATTGCGCGTATCTTTCTTTATTTTTTCGACAACAACGGAAAGTTCGCTTTCGTCAAGTACGGTTTTTCCGTTTTCTTTGCGGAAATCGCAACCCGCAAATTCCTTGTAGCCGATTGCCTGCATGCTTTGATAACCGAAATTGCCGACTGCTGCAACTTCCTCGACAAGTCCGTTTGCAACCATTTCGTCTACACGCGCGTTTATTCTGTTATAAAGAACCGAACGGTCAGCCGAACCGAATGCAACCATTATTACGTCGTCGTTTTTAGCCTCGGGTCTTGCGTCTTTTTGAGCAGACATAGGTTTTCCCGTCGTCAAAACGATTTCAAGTGCTCGAATTACGCGTTTGCGGTCGTTCGGGAACAGTCTTGCCGCCGTTTCCGAATCAAGTTCCGCTAGTTTTTTGAGCATTGTTTCTCCGCCTTTTTCGGCGTACTCGTTTTCGAGTTGTGCGCGCAGTTCGGGGTTTTTGTCCGACGAACCGTATTGCATGGGATAAAGCAAGGCTTCGACGTAAAGTCCCGTTCCACCTGCAATTATCGGCAGTTTTCCACTTTTCAGCGCACGTCTAGCGCATTGTCTTGTTTGTTCGGCGTAAAGTGCAACCGAAAACTCTTCGTCGGCGTTCACAATGTCTATCATCTCGTGAACGACTTCTTTTCTGCGACTTTCGGATTCTTTTGCCGTGCCGACATCAAGTCCGCGGTATATCTGCATACTGTCTGCGGATATGACAACGCCGTCAAGTTGTTTTGCAAGCCTGAACGCAAATTCAGATTTGCCTGACGCCGTGGGACCTACCACAAATACGGCGTATGGCGCACGAAAAAGCCGTTCATCGCTCAATGCGTCAACCTGTTCGGGAGTAAGCCGCAAGTGAAAATCAGCGCGTACGTTGTCGCTCATTGCACGATTCTCCTGAACATCTTTTCGACGTCGCGTTTTGTGAGCGCAACAACTGCAGGTCTTCCGTGCGGACATTTGGACGGAAGATTGCCGTTTTCGTCAAGCAAATTCGACAGCAGATATTCAATTTGCTGTCTGGTGAGCGTGTCGCCGCCTTTTATCGCGGCTCGGCAAGCGTCGCGGCAGATTGTTTCTTTCAGCAGTTTATCGATGCAGATATCGTCGTCATCGAACATATCTTCGAAAAGTTTTGCCGTGAACTTCTCGAAATCCATTCTGACTACGGGCTCGGGAACGGCGTAAACAATGTAATATCCCGTCTTTTTCTCGATTTCAAAACCCATCTGATTGAGTTTCGGCAACAGTTTTTCGAAATATTCCTCTTCTCTTCCGCTGAATTTGAGTTTGTACGGAATGAGAAGTGATTGCGAATATTCCGCGGAAAGATTGTTTATCAGTTTGTCGTAAAGAACACGTTCGTGTGCCGCGTGCTGGTCGATTATGTAAACTACGTCGCCGCGTTCGACAATCAGATAGGTATCGAAAATCTGACCGATTACCGCGCCGTCAAACAGTCTGAAACGGTTTTTCAAACTATTCGCAAAATCCTCATCGTTATCGTTTTTGATTTTGGAAAGAAGATATCCGTCGTCATAAGGTTTCTCGTCCGCCGTATTTTGTGACGGCAAAGGCGGATTTTTGTAGACACCGATTTGGCTGTCTGCGGCATAACGCCCACGGTTTGACGTTGCGCGTTTTCCGGAATACGGACTCAAATCCGAAAACGAAGAAATGTCGAAACCGCCGAAATCGCGTTTTGTTGTTTCGGAAACAGGAAAATCGGTCGGATACGAGGAATTATTACGCGAAAAGTCGGTTGAAAAGGGTTTGTTGTCGGGAATATCTCCGTAAACATCTTCGTAAAGCGCCGCAGTATCCAACGCGGTTTGTTCATATTCGGGTTGTTTTGACGGCTCGAAATGCGGTTTTTCGGGGTTTGTGTCAGTGTTTTTGAGCTCAAAACCGAATCTTTCCTGTCCGAAAGAGCCCATAATCGCTTCTTCGACGGCACGCAAAACAGCACCGAATACGGCGTTTTTGTTTCTGAAACGGACTTCGGATTTTGCCGGATGAACGTTGACGTCGACTTCGTCGAAAGGTACGATTATGTCGAGTACGTACATCGGAAACGTACGTTTTACGAGATATTCGCGGTAGGCTTTGTCCACGGCGGTGGAAACAGTGTCGTTTTCGACCACGCGACCGTTGACTATTATCGTCTGTTTAGAGCGCGTAGGCGCCGTATAATCAACCTCGGAAACGTATCCCGAAACGGTTATTCCCGCCGACGAAGTGCGGTTTACTGGAATAAAACGTTCTATGTCGAGGTTTGGATAAACAGCCATTACGGAATCGCGCAAATCGCCGCCTTCCTGAACGAGAATATTGCCGTTTTCGGAAGATAGTGTGAGTTTAAGATTTGGGTTTGCAAGTGCGATTTTTTCCACCGTATCGGTTATGTAGCCGAGTTCCGTAGACGGTTTTTTGAGAAATTTCAACCTGGCAGGCGTGTTGAAAAACAAATTTTCAACTGTGATAATCGTGCCTTCCGCGCGGCTGTCGTCGCATTCGGACAAAACTTTTCCGCCGCTCAAAACGATTTTGCGCGCTATATCGGAGTTTTTTGCACGGGAAATAAGCGTGATTTCGGATACGGACGCGATGCTTGCGAGCGCTTCGCCGCGAAAACCGAGCGTCGACACGGTGTCAAGGTCGATTATTTCTTTCAGTTTGCTTGTGGCGTGCGGCAAAAACGCCGCGCGAAGGTCGTCGGCGGCAATTCCCGTACCGTTGTCGCTGACCACGATTTTTTTCGTGCCGCCGTCCTCGACGTAGACGTCGATTTCCGTAGAACCCGCGTCAATGGCGTTTTCGACAAGCTCTTTGACGACGGACGCGGGACGTTCGACAACTTCGCCTGCCGATATCATATTGAATACGTTGGGTTGCAATATGTTTATTTTTCCCATATGCTGCCTCCGTTTCTGTCTTTTGTGTCCTTTCCGCTTTGTAGTACGGATTTAGGATTCTTTGCCGACTGTGAACACTTTTGCTTTTTGTGTCGGCAAAATCTGCAAATACGGTTTCGCAAAACCTGATTTGATATTCGTGGTTTGGAATGGTTTTGTTTACCTATTAAGCGTTTCCGCGGTGTTTGATTTAAGTCTCGCGTTTGCGTTCAGTCGTTTTTGTTGTTGAGTTTCTTTTTCAGGTCACTGAGCACCGTGAGCGCTTGCAACGGCGTGAGGTTGTCGACGTCGATGTCCGCAAGTTCTTTCTCGATTTCGGACTCAACACGGTCAAACAGGCTGACCTGAACGGCTTTTGTCTGTTCCTGCGCCGCCATTATAAGACGGTTGGTGTCGCGGTCCTTGGACTGACGTTCCAGTTCGGACATAACGCGTTTTGCCTGTTCGATTACGGATTTCTTGACGCCTGCAAGCGACGCAACCTCGATACCGAAACTGCGCGACGCGCTGCCTCGTGCGATTTTGTGAAGAAAAACTATTCCGTCCGAAGTTTCGCTGACAAGTACGCGGTAGTTCTTTACGCCGCCGAAACTCTCGGCGTCCGTAAGTTCGTGGAAATGCGTTGCAAACAACGTTTTTGCGCGTATGTTGGAAGTTATGTATTCAAGCACCGCCCACGCAATACTCAGTCCGTCGTATGTCGACGTGCCTCTACCTATTTCGTCAAGCACGAGAAGTGACGACGACGTCGCGTAATTGAGTATTGTGGCGACTTCGATCATTTCAACCATAAACGTGGATTGTCCGCCGGTCAGGTCGTCGCTCGCGCCGATTCTGGTGAAAATTCTGTCCGTAAGCGTGATTTCCGCGCTTTTTGCGGGAACAAAACAGCCTATATGCGCCATAAGCACGATGAGCGCAACTTGTCGCATATACGTGCTTTTACCCGCCATATTGGGACCCGTGATTATCATTGTGCGGTTGTCGCCGCCGTCAAGCAAAGTGTCGTTGGGAACATAGGCTCCGCGGTCGAGCAACGCTTCGACAACGGGGTGTCTGCCGTCGCGTATGTCGAGCGATTTGACCTTGCTTCCGACAACGGGTTTTACATACTTGTTGCGTACCGCAACCGTAGCAAAGGATACGAGAACGTCAAGTACGCCGATTGCGCGCGCCGTAGACTGCAACTCGGACAGTTTGTCGATGAGCATTTGTTTGAGTTCCGTAAAAATGCGGTTTTCGAGGGCAACAGCTTCTTCTTCGGCTGTGAGAATTTTCGTTTCGAGCTGTTTAAGCTCGTCCGTAACAAAACGTTCGCCGCCGACAAGCGTTTGTTTGCGCTGAAAACGGTAAGGAACTTTGTCGAGGAAGGAGTTGGACACCTCAATATAATAGCCGAAAACTCGGTTATAGCCGACTTTGAGCGTACGGATGCCCGTGGCTTCGCGCTCTTCGGCTTCGAGATTTGCAAGCCATTGTTTCGCCGTTGTGCGAATGTCGCGCAGACTGTCCAACGTTTCGTCGTAACCTTTGCGGATTATGCCAAAAACTTCGTCGCCTTTGGACGCCGTACGAGTATTGTCCTTGCGTTCGAGCGCGCTTATGAGAACCTCGTTGACTTCCGATAACGGATACATTGCGGAATTGAGTTTTTTGATGAGCTCGGACGAACATTCCTTTGCCGCTGCTTTGACAATTGGCACCTGCGTCAGCGTATCGGACACCGCAAGCAGGTCGCCGGGCGTTGCGCTTCCGTACGCAAGTCTGCCGCACAGTCTTTCGAGGTCGCGTATCTGCTCCATAGCGGAAACCAGCTTTTCGCGAACGAGTTTCGACTCCGTCAGATTTTCGACGGCGTCAAGTCGCGCGTTGATTTCCTTTTCGTTCTGCAAAGGCTGTTCTATGTACCTTTTGAGCGTACGCGCACCCATGGCGGTTGAGGTTTTGTCAAGCACCCAAAGCAAAGAACCGTAGCGTTTGCCGTCGCGTGCACGCGCGGTGAGTTCGAGGTTTCGGCGCGTGGACTCGTCAAGCAACATGAACGATTTGTCGCGAAGAAGAGTCAACGAATTTATTTGTGCAAGCGCGCGCTTTTGCGTCTGCATAAGATATTCGTACAGTCCGCCTGCCGCGCATACGGCATATTGTCTGTCGGCGCATTCGAACGCGTCGAGGGACGCCACGTTGAGTGCCGAACACAATTTCTTTTCCGCACTCGGAAAATAATACGCAAAGTTCTGATAGCAATGCGGAGCGGCTTCCGACGCCGCAAAATAGCTCACCGATTTGTATTCGGAAAGAAAAGTTTCGTTGCACACGCATTCGGAGGGTTTGACGGAGGACAAAATGTCGGCAAGCCGTTCAAAACGGTTGTCGCCCGCATACTCGTAAAGGTAAAATTCGCCTGTGCTTATGTCCGCCCAGGCAAGACCGAAACCGTTTTTGTCGGAAAACACCGACGCCAGATAGTTGGTGGAACGCTCGTCGAGGATTTGTTCTTCCATAACCGTGCCGGGAGTTATGACTCTGACGACGTCACGGTCGACAAGTCCCTTGGACGTTGCGGGGTCGCTCAACTGCTCGCATATCGCAACACGGAACCCCGCGTCGATAAGTTTGCGTACATAGTTGTCGACGGCGTGGTAAGGAACGCCGCACATCGGCGCACGCGAATCTTTTAGTCCGCAGTCGCGTCCCGTGAGTGTGAGGTCCAAAACCCTTGACGTCGTTTCCGCGTCGTCGAAAAACATCTCGTAAAAGTCACCCAGACGGAAAAACAAAAGACAGTCCTCGTAATTGGACTTGATTTCGAAATAGCGTCTCATCATGGGTGAAAGTTTGCTTTTGTCCACTATCATAGTTCACCTTTTTCTATGTGACCGAACAGCGACGCCGATCGCGCCTCCGTAATTCTCACGTTCACGAATTCGCCGATGAGTTCACGCGAACCGTCGAAAGTGACGAGCCTGCCGCTTTCCGTCCTGCCGCACACCATACCGTCGTGTTTGGGCGAAACGTCCTCGACCAGAACCTCGTAAACGTTGTTTTTGTATTCTTCCGAAAGTTCTTTCGTAATGGAATTCTGCAATTTGATAAGTTCACCGATACGGCGTTTTTTGATTTCGTAAGGAATTTGCGGCATTGCGGCGGCGGGAGTTCCTTTGCGCGGAGAATAAATGAACGTAAACGCATTGGAATATCTCACGCGTTTCACGATGTCTACGGTATCGGCAAAATCGCTTTCCGTTTCGGTGGGGAAACCGACCATAATGTCCGTCGTGATGCCGATATTAGGCATTTTTTCGCGCAGCATATCTATGAGCGACAAATATTTCTCCCGTGTATAACGCCTGTTCATATCTGCAAGAACCTTGTTTGAACCCGCTTGTACGGGAAGATGAATATTGTTGCAGATTTTGTCCGACTCCGCCATTGCGTCTGCTATGGCTTCGTTCAAATCCTTTGGGTGCGACGTCATAAACCTTACGCGGAATTTGCCGTCAATACGGTCTATTGCGCGGAGCAACGTCGCAAAATTAACTCCGTCGGTGTGCAAATCGTTGCCGTATGAGTTCACGTTCTGACCGAGCAAGGTTATTTCCTTGTACCCGAGGTCGACACACTTTTTGACTTCGTCAACCACTTTGTCCATATCGCGGGAAACCTCGCGACCGCGAACGTAAGGCACTATGCAGTAACTGCAAAAGTTGTTGCAGCCGTAAATAATGTTCACCCACGCATTCGGAAAACTCGTGCGCACAACGGGAGTGTTCTCGTCGATGTTCAGATAATCGGCGGGATACTCACGGTCGAAAACGCGGTATTTCTTATCGGAACGTTTTTTCTTCTGACTACGCGAACGGATTACGTTTTCGATTTCCTCGGGAAGTTGCGCGATATTGCGCGTTCCGAGAACGATATCGACGTAAGGATACCGCTCTTTTATGGTTTCGGCGGCTTCGTCCTGTTGAGTCATACAACCGACAACCGCAATGATAAGTTCGGGATTTTTCTTTTTTTCGGCTTTTACGACGCCGATATTGCCGAGTGCGCGGCGTTCGGCGTTGTCACGGATACAGCAAGTATTGAAAACTATTACGTCGGCAGAATCCGATTCCGTGCACGGCAAATATCCGAGACCTTCCAAAAGTCCCGCAAGTTTTTCGGATTCGTGGACGTTCATCTGGCATCCGTAAGTCACGATTTTGTAAAACATAGCACCTTTTTGTCGCGTATCGCCGTATCGCTCAGATAAAACAAGCGTGCGCGCGACACGATAAGTAAATGATTAGATAATTATACATAAAAGCGGGCGAAAACACAATAATAATTTTGATGAAAACCAAAGCGGAAGAAAAAAGCAAGCAAACAGTCGGAACCGATCCGAAAAAATCCAAAAAGAAAAAGATTTTGCGAATAGTTGGTTTCGGATTCCTGACTATCTTTATTGTCGCGTGTCTCGGCGTACTCGGAATTTACGTCGGGTTTATGACTTGGGCGCAAAACGCCGAATTCAGACCCGAACTTTTGCCTACGGCAACCGCCGTTCCCGTATTTTTAGACGCAAACGGCGAAAAAATCGACTACAAATCGGATAATTACGTAAATCCCGACAGCATTCCCGAACACGTAAAAGCGGCTTTTGTCGCGCTCGAAGACAAACGTTTTTATTCTCATCAGGGTTACGATGTCAAAGGCATTATCCGTGCTGTTGCAACCAACATAAAAGCCGGCGGAACCGTCGAAGGCGCGTCAACAATCACGCAACAGCTGGTCAAAAACACGCATTTAAGCTCCGAAAAAACGCTTTCGCGCAAGCTCAATGAAATTGCAATCGCTATGAAAATCGAGAAAAAATACACCAAAAATCAGATTTTGGCGATGTATTTGTCCGTCATTTACTTCGGCGGCGGCGCTTACGGCATAAACGAAGCAAGCAGAACGTATTTCGGTTGCACTCCCGAAGAACTGACAATCGCACAAGCGGCTACCCTTGCGGGAATTCTGAAAAATCCGTCCAGATACTCCCCCAAAAACAGCATTTCAGCGGCGACCGAAAGGCGCAATCTCGTGCTTGACGTAATGAAACGCGAAGGCTACATCACAGAAGAAGAATGCGAAAAGGCAAAGCACGAAAAAATGAAACTTGTCTACGAGTCCGAACAGGCAGACGCAAATGCGTACGTATCCTTCTATCTCGACCGAGTCGCGGAAGAAGTTTGCAGAACGCTCGGTATGACGGAATACGAACTGAACAATTCGGGAATAACCGTTTTCACGGCATTGGACCCCGAACTTCAAACAATTCTCGGCAAACAGACTTCCGACCGCGCAAACTACTCTTCCGACAATGTCGGCGGTGCCGCAGTACTTTTCGACAACTCAAACGGCGAAATAGTCGCGCACTACAACACTTTGGGATACGAAATATCCCGTCAAGGCGGCTCGGTCATGAAACCGATTACCGTTTATGCGCCCGCGCTTGACATCGGTGCGATTACTCTTGCAACCCCCGTTACGGACGAACCGTGCGACTTCGGCGGCTATCAACCGCGCAATTTCGGTGATATTTATTACGGTGACACCACGCCGCGCGAAGCCGTGAAAAAGTCAATGAACACCGTTGCGGTCAAGGTTCTGACCTACACAGGCACTGAAAAAGCGTTGGAATACGGGCGCAAATTCGGACTTGCGCTTGACGACGAAAAAGACGGAAACCTTGCGCTTGCACTTGGCGCAACGTCAAAAGGCGTAAATCCAACGACAATTGCGGGAGCCTACTCCGCTTTTGCACGCGGGGGCAACTATACAAAACCGCACTATGTGCGCGGCATAATAAAGGACGGCAAAAGAATAACTCCGCAATCCGCCGCAACCGTACAAGCTGTTTCACCGCAAACCGCATATCTTATGACGGATTGTCTTGTCGACACGGTGAAATCAGGCACGGCAAAATCTCTGTCGACACTTCCTTTTGCGGTTGCAAGCAAAACGGGAACGGTACAAGCTGACTCCGAAACCAACACCGACGCGTGGAACGTGAGTTACACGACCGCGCATACGCTTGCCGTATGGCACGGCGGCACGAAAATGACGGAACTCGGAGGCGGTCACCCGACTTTGCACGCCGCGAAAATATGGCGTTCCGTCTATGACGGAAAACCTGCACCGCAGAACTTCGGCACACCTTCCGACATCGTAAAAGACGAAATTGACGTTTACTCCACGCGTAAAAGCGGAAAACTCACACTTGCCGTACCGTCAACGCCGTTCAGATACCGAAAAGCAGAACTTTTCAACGCGGCATTCCGCGGCGACGACAAAATGTCTGCGTTTGCAAATCCCGAACCCGTTTTCGAAATCGAAGTCAAAGGCGACAGCGTTGAAATACGCTTTGACGTCGAACCCGTTTACCACTACACTCTTCTTTGCTCCGACGCATTCGGAACTTCGATTGTATCGGAAACGGACGGCGCAGCGTATTGCCGCGACTTCGCAAACGTCAACGGTTCGCAAACGCCCGAAAGCGATACCGAAAGCGCGCCCATAGTTATAAAACACACGCCTTTCGGTATGGGACGACAAGTCAGTTACACTTTGCAAATCGGCATAACGGAAGGCGACGGCACGGTAATCGGTACGGCTACAAAAAGTTGTTTCCCCGAAGAAAACGGCGGTTTCGAAAACTTCTGGACGCGATACTTCGGCAAAAACCGCTTTGCTTCATAATGAAACCGACAATGCCTTTCGAATGCACTTAACACACGGAAACATACTAAACACGCAAAAGTATTAACACAGCGCAAACGACAACACGGTTAAACAGCGCAAACACTTCAACACCGCGCACTTTGTAAACGTGAAATCAAAATAAGATAGAATTGTGTGTTGATTTTATTTCAAATTCAAGTCGCTTTATAATTCAAAAAATGCCGCAGTTTTCAACTGACTGCGGCATTTTCGGTTAATTGATGTTTTGTTTGTATGTTGCGTTTTCGTCAAAATATTTCGATACCTTCGACCGCTTTTTCAACCAGCGCGTCGATGTCGAGTACGCTTTCGGCCTTTTCCACGGATTTGAGCGCGGGTTTGATCGCGGGTGCTTTCGGCAGGAAAATCGTGCAGCAGTCCTCATACGGCAAAATCGACGTTTCGAAAGTGCCGATTTTCTTCGCAATGGTCATTATATCCTCTTTATCGAAACCGATAAGCGGACGGAAAATAGGAAGATTCGCCGTTGCACCCGTGCAAGTCATACTCTCCACGGTCTGCGAAGCGACTTGTCCGAGGCTTTCTCCCGTAATCAGCGCGCCGCAATCGTATTTTTCGGCAAGACGACAGGCAATGCGCATCATAAATCTGCGCATTATCGTAATCATGTAGTTTGAGGGACACTCACGGTGAATCGCAAGCTGAATGTCGGTAAATGGTACTACGCACAATTTTATCTCACCCGCATATTTTTCGACTATGTCTCGAAGTTCGACAACTTTTTCGCGCGCTTTGTCGGAAGTGTACGGAGGGGAAGAAAAATGAACAGCAAAGAGTCGCATACCGCGTTTTGCCATCATATAGGCGGCAACGGGAGAATCGATACCGCCGGAAAGCAGAAGCATTCCGCGTCCAGAGCAACCGACCGGAAGTCCACCCGCACCGGGGATTACGTCTGTGTAGACGAAAGAATAGCCGTTTTCGCGAATGTCAACCTTGAATTCGTAGTCGAATTCGTTGAGATTAACTTTGAACGCACCGGTCTGCAAAACCGTACCGCCGAGTGCGGCCGCAATATCTGCCGAAGTCATGGGAATGGACTTGTCGGCGCGTTTCACGGTGACTCTGAACGGAATTTTGGACTTATCCGTGCGTTCTTCCGCAATTCTCGCGGCAACGGCGGCAAGCGACGCCCTAATATTCGGGAAATCCTGCGCGGCTTCCGTGGGCACTTTTTCTGCGACGGACAGAGAGTGAATTCCGAAAACCTTTTTCAGTCTGTCGATGATTTCGTCCTCGTCGAACTCGGAGAAATTCTCCACGAAATAACGTCCCTGCGAACGCGAAAACGTATGTTGCACGCCTTTTAAGGCGTGTTTTATGTTTTTTATGAGCAAAGACTCGAAATAATCGCGATTTTTGCCTTTGAGAAAAATTTCTCCGAACCTTATTATGACAACTTTTTCCATACTACTCCTGTTTTTTGAAACCTATTTTCTGGCAAACGCTTTGAGCTGTTCAACCGCACGACGAACGGCGTCTACCACAACGGGAACTTCGTCAATCTCATTGAATTCCGACACGCTGAATCGTACTATACCGTCGCGGTGGGCGTCGTCAAGTCTGAGCAACGTTTTGAACTTGCTTTCTCTGTGAGAACTGCAAGCCGAACCGATACCAACCAAAATGCCCTCTTTTTCCAGCGTATGGAGCAAAACTTCTCCGCGCACGCCCGCAAAAGCAACGGTCAGGATATGCGGTGCGGACGACGACAAATCGGTGATGACCTGCATATCGGGAACGACCTCTTTCAATCCGTCGTGTAACTGTTCTATATAACTGCGTTTTTTAGAATAGTTTGCGTTAAAATTGCGTATATTCTGCTCTGCCGCCGCGGAAAATGCGCGGATTGCAGGCGAATTTTCCGTACCCGAACGGAAGCCTTTTTCCTGTCCTCCTCCGAAAACGAAAGGTTTGATTGCAACGCCTTTTCTGACGTACAATGCGCCTATTCCTTTGGGCGCGTGGATTTTATGTCCCGACACCGAATACAAATCGACGCCGAGCGCACGGAGATTAACGGGTACGTTGCAGAACGCCTGTACGCCGTCGCTGTGGAATACGGCTTTCGGCGCAACGCGTTTTGTCATTTTGACGAGTTTTGCTATGTCGTTGACTGCGCCCGTCTGGTTGCTTACGTGCATTACGGACACGAGCGAAACGTCGGGCGTCAGCAATTCCGCAAATTTATCTTCGTCAACGGCACCGTTGCTTTTAATAGGGGCAAACACCACGTCGAACCCCTGTTCTTTCAGGACGTTCGCGGGATTGACGATTGCGTCGTGCTCTCCTGCGCTCACGATTACTCTGCTGCCTTTTTGTTTTCTCGTGCAGAAAAGCGCGGTGTTGTCCGCCTCCGTTCCGCCCGAAACAAAATACAGTTCGCCGTCGCCCGCTCTCAAACAGTTCGCAAGTGTTTCTCTTGCTTCTTTTATCTGTTTTGCAACTGTTACGGCTTCGCCGTAAAGTGCCGACGCGTTGAAATATTCGCTTTCTCCCGCGCGGAACATAATTTCGCCCGCTTCGCGGTAAGTCGCGGTCGTTGCCGCATTGTCAAGATATATCATTCGGTTTGCGCTCCGTTTTCTTCGGTATTGACTTTTCCGCGGCGCAGTCTTTCGCTAATCAAAAGCGCCATATAGTCGTCAGGTTCGAAAAGCAGTCGCATTTCTTTGCCGTCCGCTGCAAAAACCATTGCTTTTACGTCCTGCGCCGTAGCTTTTCCGGTTGCAACTATGTCGGTCGGGAAAACAACGTCACGGAAATACGTGAAAGATTTTACGTCGCCGTATACGATTTCCAGTATTCTGCGACGGTGATTTACGATGTTTGTTCGGGATATGACAAGTCTTTCGTTGTTGAAGTCGTACTCAAACTGCTTTGCCGTGCTGTAAAACCTTTGCGTAAGGTAGATTCCGACCGCAAGTGCAAATGCAACGGCTATGAAAAAGTAGTAGCTGACAAAAACGCCCGCAAGTATAAGACCCAGTCCCAACAACTGCAAAACTATGCCGAGTATCTGGTCACGGCGCGCGCCTTGTCTCAAATCGACTTCTACCGTCTGAACGTACTGATTTGTCATTTTACTTTGTAGTAGTCTCCCGATTTCACTTTTACCGTAAGCTTGCCGAAGGCAACGTCGGCTTCGCCTCTCGAATTGCGTCTTACAAGCGTTCCGCGTTTAGAGAGCGATTTAACCCATACAGGGTCGCCGTCTTTAAGCGGCGAATTGTCTGGTTCGTCCTCGACGACGCTTTCTTTGTCGTACTTCGCGGACATATTCTGCAATTTGCGTTTCAACGCTCTTGCCGCGAAAATATCCTTGTCCACGACGACTTCTTTATCCAGCATTTCGCGAAGTTGTTCGAGTATTTCGTCCGCTTCCTCAACGGAATTTTCGATAAGAAGTTTTGTTTCGCGTCTTATGCTTTCGTCGAGTTTCTCGCGCTTTTCGGCAATGACTTTCTTCTGATTTTCGGCTTCGCGCAGCGCACTTGCCGCTTTTTCGCGGTCGAGCGACGCGTCCGACACCAGTTTTTCCGCGTATCTTCTGGTTTGTTCTGCCGCAGAAAGAACGCTGTCGAACTGCTTTTTCTCCGCCGATATTTTGTTTCGGGCATTTGCGACGATGTCTTTGTTCAGTCCGAGCGTACTTGCTATATCCAACGCGTTGGACGTGCCTATCGCACCCATTACAAGTCGGAATGTGGGACGGAAAGTCGCCGTGTCAAATTCCATGGAAGCGGCGACAACGCCTTTTGTCGTGAGCGCAAATTCCTTGAGGTCGTTGAAGTGTGACGTAACAAGAGCTTTTGCTCCGAGTCCCATAACGTATTCGCAAATGCTCACGGCAAGCGCGGCACCTTCACCGGGGTCGGTACCCGCACCGAGTTCATCGAACAGCACCAGCGACTGCGGCGTTATTCTGTCCAGAATGCCTATTATGTTCTTGATATGCGCAGAAAAAGTGGAAAGGCTCTGTTCTATGCTCTGTTCGTCGCCTATATCGCTGTAAACTCCGTCGACTATGCAGATATTCGCGCTTTTTGCAGGAATATAAAAACCCGACATAGCCATAAGAACGAACAGTCCGACCATTTTGAGCGTAACCGTTTTGCCGCCCGTGTTGGGACCCGTAATCAACAGCATATTTTCGCCCGATTTCATTCCGAGCGTGAGCGGAACGACTTTTTTAGCGTCGATAAGCGGGTGTCTGCCTTCCTTTATCGTCAATTCGCCTTCACGGTTGAGGTCGGGACGGGTTGCTTTCTGCGCGTGTGCAAGCTGAGCGCGTGCAAAAATCAAATCCATATCGACCATTACTTCGTAACTCCAATTCAGACGGTCGCAATGTGCGCGAACCGACGTCGAAAAGTTGCGAAGTATGCGCTCTATTTCCGCTTGTTCGTTGAGTTTTTCGGTTTTGAGTTCGTTGTTGAGTTCGACAATCTGCATCGGTTCGATGTACAGTGTCGCGCCCGACGCCGATTGGTCGTGAACAAGTCCGCTTATAGCGCCTTTGAACTCGCTTTTTACGGGAATTACGTATCTGTCGCCGCGGACGGTAACAATGCTGTCCTGCAAATATTTGTGATATGCTGGCGACGTAATGAAGGTCTGCAACTTGGTTTTGACACCGTCACCAAGACGACGTATGCGCTGTCTTATTGCTTTTAGTTCGGGTGTCGCGTTGTCGGCAACTTCGGTTTCCGATATGAAAGCGTCGAAAATGTCTTTTTCCAGTTCCTCTTCGAAGTAAAGTCGCGTCGACATTTCCGAAAGAAGCGGAATGTTGATGACTTTGGACAGCGATTTCACAAGCCGTCTTGCAACGCGCAATGCGCGGCCGACTTTGAGCAGTTCGGGAATTGCGAGAACCGCGCCTTTTTCGGCTTTCAGCAGAATTTCGCTTATGTCGTCGACTGCAAACGACGGACTTACGGAAAACTCGAACAAAACCCTGTCGGCTTCCGCCGTAAGGTTGAGCGCGTGTTCGGCCTCTTCGAGCGTGGTGTAAGGTCGGATTTCGAGCGCGCGGGACTTACCGCCTTCGGACTGAGCGAAAGCGGCAAGCATTTCGAGTATTTTGCCGTATTCCAGCGTTGACAAACTTTTTTCGTCGAACATTAAACTCTGATTTTTGCTCCGCAGCTCTTTTTGAGTGCGGACAGTATTTTCTTCATTTCGGCGGCGATTTCGTCGTCTGTAAGCGTCTTTTCGACGGACGAGAACGCGAAGTTCATGGCAACGCTCTTCTTGTCTTTTCCGATTTGCTCACTGCGGTAGATGTCGAACACTTCCGCCTTGTCGAGATGTTTGATTTTGGCGTTTTCTACTGCTTTTACCATATCGCCCGCAAGCACGCTTTCGTCAACTACGACGGCAAGGTCGCGTTCGACGGACGGATATTTGGAAAACGCTTTGAAGGTATGTCCTTCGGCGTATTCGGCACGCAGGTCGTCGAGGTTGATTTCCGCAACATAAAGTCTGTTGTCCACGTCGTATTCAGCCGCCGTGTCGGGGTGTACTTCGCCGACAAACCCCATTTCCTTGCCGTTTACGGACACTTTCGCGCTTCTTCCGGGGTGCAGGAACGCAAGGTCGGAAACCGAGTATTCTGCGGTTATGCCGAGTGCCGAGAAAAGTCCTTCAAGCACGCCTTTGATTTCAAAGAAATCAACGTCCTGTCCGTACATACCGATAACCAGCTTTTCGACTTCGTCGGGAAGTTCGGTAAGAGGCAGAGATTTGGGCATATATACTTTTGCGATTTCAAACAGAGCCGCACTCTTGTTGAAGTGCGCTATGTTGTAGGACAACACTTCGAGCATGCTGTGCGAAAGTACCGTGCGCATAACGCTCAAAGCTTCGCCGAGAGGATTAAGCAGGTTTACAGTTTTGCGCAAAGGACTGTCGGATGCGATTTTCAGTCTGTCGGCAAAAACGGGAGACGTGAACGAATAGGTCACACATTCGTTGAGCCCGATTGCCGCAAGTTCTTTCTTGACTTTGTCGCGGAACTCGATATTTGCGGGTTTTCCGCCTTTGGTGAGCGAAGAATACGCAAACAGCGTGGGTTCGATATGACTGTAACCGTAAACGCGGATAAACTCCTCTGCGATGTCGTTGACGCCGACGATGTCGTCGCGCGCGTCAGGAACGCAAGCCGTAAGTTTTCTGCCTTCTTCGGTAACGGGGATTCCGAGTCTTGCGAGAATGGACTTCAATGCAACTTTCGGGACCTTGCAACCGAGTATCTTTTCAACATCGGCAGTCGTGAACACGATTTTTCTGTCGGTTTCGTAAGGAACTTTTACGTCGATGTTTCCCTCGACTATGTCGCCGCTGCCGCTTTCGTATACGAGCGTAAGAGCACGTTTGAGACCGTATTCCTGCGACGCAAAGTCAATGCCCTTTTCGTAACGCGCGGAGCTGTCGGAACGCAGATTGAGTGCGCGGGACGTGCGGCGTACGCTATCGCGTGCAAACTTCGCAGACTCGAATATGATTTCGGTTGTATCGTCCTGAATACCGCTGTTTTCACCGCCCATAACGCCTGCGACGGCAACGGGTTTTTCCGCGTCACAGATTGTAAGCATAGAGGATTTGAGCGTGTTCTTTTTGCCGTCGAGAGTGACGATTGTTTCGCCTTCTTCCGCCGTACGCACGCAGATTTTATGACCGCCGAGATTGCGCAGGTCGAATGCGTGCATAGGCTGTCCGATTTCCGTAAGCACGTAGTTTGTGATGTCAACGATGTTGTTTATGGGACGGATACCTACCGCTCTCAAACGTGACTTGATTTTCTGTGAGGACGGGAATATTTTGACGTTTTTGACGCCTGCCGCCATATATCTGGGGCAAAGTTCGGGATTTTTGACTTCGACCGAAACCATATCGTTCACGTTACCGCCTGCGGCAACATAATTGATTTCGGGTTCGCGGCAATCCTTTTTCAGCGCAACCGCGACTTCTTTCGCGAGTTTGTAAATGCTGTTGCAGTCGGGACGGTTTGCGGTCACTGCAACGTCGAGTATTACGTCGTCGAAACCGAGCGCCACAAGCGCGTTTTGTCCAAGTTCCGTTCCTTCCGCAAAACGGAGAATGTCGCCCTGTTTCTGCCCTGCGACGTCGTCGGTAGTAACGCCTACTTCTTCCATACCGCAAAGCATACCTTCGGACAACACGCCGCGGAGTTCGCCGCGGACGATTTTGTGACCGTCTGCAAGGACTGCTCCGTCAAGCGCTACGGCAATCGTTTCGCCGCCTTCGACAGGAACGTTGGTGACGACCTGTATCGTTTTGGAACCCGTATCAATCTGCGTCACGCGCAGTCTGTCAGCGTTGGGATGTTTTTCGACGGAAACGATTTTGCCGACGACGACTTTGGTCGCCTGTTTTGACTGGTAAATTATATCTTCCACTTCAAAGCCTATCGCGACGAGCTTTTTCGCGAGAACTTCGGGGGAAACGTTTATATCCACATAATCTTTCAACCACGAAATCGGTGCTAACATAGTCTGTCCTCCTAATTGAACTGCTTCAAGAATCTGACATCGTTTTCGTAGAAGAGTTTGATGTTGGGGATTCCGTATTTAATCATGGCGATACGTTCGATGCCCATACCGAACGCAAAACCGCTGTACTCTTTGCTGTCGATGCCGCACATATCGAGAACGGCAGGGTTTACGATACCGGCGCCGAGAATTTCGACCCAACCCGTGCCCTTGCAAACTCTGCAACCTTTTCCGTGGCAGATTGCGCAGGTAACGTCGACTTCGACGGAAGGTTCGGTGAACGGGAAATAAGACGGACGGAGACGGATTTTCGTATCCTTGTCGAAAAGTTGTTCGGCAAAGGTCTGCAAACAACCTTCGAGGTCGCCCATTGTGATATGCTTGTCAACCGCAAGTCCTTCTATCTGGTGGAAAATCGGGCTGTGCGACGCGTCGTCGTCCGAACGGTACACTCTGCCGGGAATTACGACACGGACAGGGGGCTGTTGAGTGGTCATAATACGCGCCTGCATAGGCGAAGTATGCGTACGCAGAACGAAATTGTCGTTGACGTAGAAAGTGTCCTGCATATCGCGTGCGGGATGGTCTTTCGGAACGTTGAGCAACTGGAAGTTGAAAAGGTCACTTTCGATTTCGGGCCCTTCCGCAACGCTGAATCCCATACCGAGGAAAACTTTGATTATGTCCTCTCTGACCTGCGTCAAGGGGTGCAAAGTACCCGTTCTGCGGGTTTTTGCGGGAAGAGTCACGTCAACGGCTTCCGCAGCCAGACGCGCCTGTTTTTCTCTTTCGGAAACGGCGGCGATTTTGGCGTCGAGCGCGGACTCGATTTCGACGCGAACGTCGTTCAGAGCTTTGCCCATTGCGGGACGTTCTTCCTTGGACACGGTACCGAGCAACTTCATAAGCGAAGTCATCTCGCCGTTTTTGCCGAGAAAACGCACGCGGACGTCGTTCAAAGCGGCGGAAGAGTCAGCCTCTTCGACGGCAAGCAAAGCAGCCGATTTGATGCTTTCGATTTTTTCTTTCATAATATCTCCGTAAGCACGCGCGCAAAATGCCTGCGCGCACGATTGATTAACTCAAAATAGAATACCAATTCTTACGCGATAAGTCAACTTTACAAGAACGATTGCGGCGGATTTCTCGGATTTTCGCTCATTTTCGCGCGGCAAAACCCGTTTAAATCGAAAAAGCGCGCAATGTGAAGAAGTTTTGCGGATTTCTCGCGGCTGAATGCCGCCCTTTTCGGCAAATCTTCTTATAATCGCAGGCGGTTTACCCCGCATATAATGGACGTGTGAGCAGAATACGCAAAGAAATGCGCCCCAGAATAATCAGAATTGCGGCGGCGATAACAATATTTATCGCGGCGTTTATATTCTGCACCGTTTATTTCAGAAACAACATCGTTCCGACGGTAATGGGCAGCGCGGTTGCGCAGGTTCGCGCCATATGCACCAACGCAATAAACCTTGCGGTAACGTCGGTCGTGGGCGACGGGTTGGATTACGACGACTTGTTTTCGGTGGTTCAGGACAACGACGGAAAAGTCACGATGGTACAGGCAAATTCTCCCGAAATCAACATGATTTCGCGCGAAATAGCCAACCTTGCCCAAGCAAACCTCGACTCTTTGGGCTTGCAGGAAATTTCCATAGCGGTCGGCACATTCACGGGACTTGCTCTGCTTACGGGCGTAGGTCCCGACGTAACCATAAACGTAATGCCGATAGGCTCCGCGCTATGCGATTTCGTGAGTTTCTTTCAGAGTGCAGGTATAAACCAGACCTTACACAAACTGTACATAGACGTAAAAGCGCAAGTCAGCATAATAACGCCTATCGACGAGCCTACAATAACCGTAAAAGCCGAAGTTCTCGTTTGCGAAAATCTCATAGTAGGCGAAGTGCCGAACATATTTTTCGACGGCAAACAGCTTGACGGATTGCTTGATCTTACTCCGTACAACTGAAATAAACCGTCGTATAAAAACCTATACATGAATAAAACGAATAACAAAAAAATGCGCTAAAAGCGCATTTAGTTTGCGAACATAATAACATTTGTCATTACAACCTGTCTTGATTGCGGCATATTTTGGTTTGACTTCAAACAACCTCTAACGCTTTGTCGATTGATTGTCTATTGCAACAATCTTGCTAGTTTGAAACCACATTCCAATCACAAGCGCAAAAACAAAGTGACCGTTTTTTCGATTAAACCTTTGTGTCTATGCTTTTTATTCAGCTTTTAAGGTATCCGATTTTTTACGTATCAGATTTTTTTACTTCGCGACTTGCAAAGCAATGCAAACACAAAACCGAACACTATTGCGGACGTAAGCCCTGCGGCAACGCCGCGCATACCGCCGCAAATTGCGCCCAGAATGCCCCCTTCTTTTGCGCCTTCAAGCGCACCTTTTGCCAGATTGCTGCCGAATCCCATAATCGGAATCGTCACACCCGAGGACGCAAATTCTTTCATGTAGGAAAACGCTCCCGCAACTTCGAGTATCAAACCAAGCAACATAAACGTCACGAGTATTCTTGCCGAAGACATTTTGGTCTTGTTGATAAGCAACTGTCCCAGCATACATACCGCACCGCCTACGGCAAAAACTTTCAGATAAGTCAGAAAATATTCCATATCGCCTCTTACAGGTACGTTTTTCGGAAGTTTTATTCCGTAAATACGCCGTATACACAACTTACAAATACAGTTTGACCATAAATTGCAAGTATTCTAATTTTTCTTGTTTTTGATAATAGTTTCGCGGCTAAATTACCGCACTTCCCTGCAAAATGCGTCAAATCGGCTCGCTTTCCACCACAAAAGCGTGGCTTATTCCCGGTATTGTTTCCTTTTGCAATGGAGTGTCTTTGTTGAGGAGCGCACCCGTCGCAAGCACAAGCACACGTCGAAGTTCGCCGCTTTCCAGTTTTTTGAGATAAAACGCGTTGAACGCCGTGTTCACGCAACCTGCACCCGAACCGCCCTGAAACGTCATTTGTTCGGGCTTGAAATACTCCGCGCCGCAATCTCTGTACGATGCGGGAAGTTTTATTCCTTCTCTCGACAGAACGTGAAGAAACGCTTCTCTGCCGAATCTGCCGAGGTCGCCCGTAATTATTGCGTCGTAATCTTCGGGGACTCTGCCCGTATCCTCAAGATGCATAATGAGCGTATCCGCGGCGGCAGGAGCCATTGCGCCGCCCATGTTGCTTTCGTCGTCTATTCCGAGGTCCACGACCTTTCCGAACGTACCGCCTGCAACACGCGCAACGAAGTTCCTGCGATAGGATTTGTCGCATTGCAGTTCGCTTGCGGCGTTTTCACCGCCTGCGCCACGACAAAATATCTTTTGTTTTATGTTGTCCATTGCCTTGCCCACTCTTTCCACCGCGGCTTTTATGCCTTTTTCGCCGTTTTCGTCATCGGACGCGGAAGAACAGCCGTTTTGTTTCTGCACTCGGCGTATTTTTTCTTCGAACTCTTCTTTTGCCTTTTCGTCTTCCGCGACAGTCGGTTTTACGGAAGAAAGCAAGGTACAGCCCGCGCCCGTAACAGTCCATTGCGACGTGGGCGTGCGTTGGTTGCCCAGTTCCAGAGGGTATCTGTACTGTCTTTCCGCTGACGCGAAGTGACTTGACGTAGAACAGGCTACATTTTGCGCCATTTTGCAGTCTATGAGCGCGGCTCCGAGCAGCAGACTTTCGCTGTACGTCGAACAGGCGTTGTAAAGACCGATAAAAGGCACCTGAAAATAGCGCATGGCAAGGCTTGACGCGCTGAGTTCGTTGAGAAGGTCGCCCGCAAGCATAAAATCCACTTTTTCAAAGTCAAGACCACCTTTGCAGACTGCTCCGCGAATTGCTTCGCGGTGCATTTTGCTTTCGGCCTTTTCAAAGGATTTCTCACCCCAAAGGTCGTTTTTCAGTACCGTGTCGAAATATTCCGCAAAATTGCTTTCGCCTTCTTTCGGTCCTACAATGGTATAAGACGACCTGATATATACGGGATTTTCGGTAAAAAAGCTCTGTTTTCCTTTTTTCATGGCATTTCCCCCGTTACAGCCCGGCAATAAGTCCGATTATTCCGACGACAACGCTGAACACTATGCCGAAAACTATAATCGGTCCCGCAATGACGAACATTTTGGCACATACGCCGAAAAATACGCCTTCACGATTGTATTCCATTGCAGGAGATACGACGGAGTTCGCAAATCCCGTAATCGGAATTATCGAACCGCCACCTGCAAAATGCCCTAGTTTGTCGTATACGCCGAGCCCCGTGAGCAATGAACCGAGAAAAATCATTATAACTGTCGTCCATGCGCCCACATCTTCAGTCGTCATATCGGGAAAAATGGCTTTGATTGCGTCGCTTACGCCTTCGCCTATACAGCAAATTATGCCGCCCACGAAAAACGCCGCGGCAAGCGACCGCCACATCGGTGATTTCGGCGCGTTCTCTTTTACGAATGATTTGTAATCGTCTTTTGAAAGCATTTCAGTTCTCCGAGTCCGTTTTCTTTGACACGGAAGTTCCTTTTGAAGGACGCACGGGTTCTTCGGGTGCGTCGCACTCGTAGTAAATTTCGTTGCATTCGGGATTTTCCGTAAAAAAAACGTCCACGGTTAAAGTGTGGACAAAATAAACGTAAATATTACCGCATTGCCGCCGTTATTCTATTTTTTCGCGGATTTTTGCGAGAATTTTATTTTCCAAACGGCTGACTTGCACCTGCGATACACCGAGTTCCGCCGCGACTTCGCTTTGCGTCTTGTCTCTGAAATACCTGAGAATGATTATTTTTTTCTCGCGGTCTGGCAAATTGGTTATGCTGTCGCGCAGCATAAGCCCGTCTATATCCTCTTCGGGTGCTTCCGCACCGACTATTCTTTCACCGAGCGGTGTTCCGTCCTCGTCGCCGCCTGTTTCGTTCAAGGATACGACAAAACGCCCCGTATCCATTGCAAACACGATGTCTTCGGCTTCACAACCGAATTTTTTCGCAAGTTCGTCGACGGTAGGTTCGTCTTTATTTTCCTTGCGCAGTTCGTCGGTGTACGCCGCAATCTTCTGCGCCAGGCTTTTAGCCCACCGCGACACTTTGACCGCGCCGTCGTCGCGAAGAAACCGCTTTATTTCTCCCGTAATCATGGGAACGGCGTACGTCGAAAAACGAACTCCGTAACTTAAATCGAAGTTCGCCGCCGCTTTGAGAAAGCCCATTGCGCCGAGTTGCATCAGGTCGTCGTATTCCAACCGTCCCTTGAAACGTTTTACAATGGATTTGATAAGCGGCAAATTTTCCGCTATCAACGTTTCTTTCGCACTCTCGTCGCCTTCCTGCGCGCGTTTTATCAGTTCGAGAGTTTCGTCATGATTCAACATTCTGTCCGAGCCTCTTTCGCATTGTTACCGTCGTGCCTTCGCCTGTCTTTGACTCGACCTGCATATCGTCCATGAACGTTTCGATTATCGTAAAGCCCATTCCGCTGCGCTCTTCGTCGGGTTTTGTGGTGAAAAAAGGTTCCTTCGCCTGTTCTACGTTTTCTATTCCGCGCCCGAAATCGCGAACCGTCACCGTAAGCACGCTTTCGTCGTCGATGTCCGCGCAGATTTCTATCATGTTGTCGCGGCTTTCTTCGTCGTATGCGTGAACGACCGCGTTTGTCACGGCTTCGCTGACTGCAGTTTTGATATCGTTGATTTCACTGAGCGTCGGCGAACATTCGACTGTGAAGCCCGCAACTACGTTGCGTGCAAAACTCTCGTTCTTCCCGCATGCGGGTATCTGCATTTTCATAAAATTCTTCTTGTTCATCTGATTTTCTCCACAACCGAATAAACTCCGCTCGTGCGGAACACTTTGTCAACCTGCGGCGGCACGTTCTTCAAACGCAGAACGCCGCCTTTTGCGCGCAACTTCTTATAGCGACCCAGAATAAGCCCCAGCCCCGTGCTGTCGACAAACGCAACTTTTTCCATGTCGAAAACAACCTCCTTCGGAGAGGTTTTCTCGATTCGTCCGTCAATTTCTTCGCGCATGGTTCTGCAAGCGTATTCGTCAATATCGCCCAAAAATTCCACGGTCATTACCGACCCTGTCTGTCTGCATTCGAAATTCATAACGCCTCCGTATGCTATACTAACGTTTGCAAGGAAAAGGATTTTGAGAGGTTTTGCGCTTTCTTTTCCGTCGGGCGCACAATTTGTCTATAATTTATCTAAAAAATACCGCCAAAAAAGTTGACAACTTTGCCGCCATATTGTATATTGTCATAGTCGCGAATCGATTCCCGAACTTCGGGGTGTGGCGCAGCTTGGTAGCGCACATGGTTTGGGACCATGGGGTCGGAAGTTCGAATCTTCTCACCCCGACCACCCACCACGATTCGGATGCGGGACACTTCCCCGATAAGGGCCTTTAGCTCAGTTGGTTAGAGCGGTCGGCTCATAACCGATTGGTCCGCGGTTCGAGTCCGTGAAGGCCCACCAAACTTAATACGGTCCGGTAGTACAGTTGGTTAGTACGCCAGCCTGTCACGCTGGAGGTCGAGGGTTCGAGCCCCTTCCGGATCGCCAAAAAGGTCGAGTGGCAGTGACAAAGTCACTGCCACTTCCCTAGACCGAATGCCTCGGTAGCTCAGTTGGTAGAGCAAGGGACTGAAAATCCCTGTGTCGGTGGTTCAAGTCCGCCCCGAGGCACCACCCGTAAGGGCAAGCACATTGAGGGCAAAAAAGCCGAAAACGAGGCAAGCGTGCCCGAATCGAAATCTGCTGGTGTAGCTCAATAGGCAGAGCAGCTGATTTGTAATCAGCAGGTTGCTGGTTCGATTCCGGTCACCAGCTCCAAGACGGAGAGGTTCCCGAGTGGCCAAAGGGAGCAGACTGTAAATCTGTTGTCAGTGACTTCGGTGGTTCGAATCCACCCCTCTCCACCAAGAAAACCGCACTATCAAGTGCGGTTTTTCTTTTTCGTCGGCGTGGTGTCTTCTCACCTGTTGCCTTATTTTCGGACAACAAACTACCCTATAACATTTATAGTTTACCGAGACTTTCTTGTAACCTCAAAGTTGCATTAATTACCAATTTATGATATATTGTTTGCAAATCAACATATAGGAAACAAAAATGTTATACGCATTGGATAAAAGCGAAATCGTCAGTATCAATTCTACAAAATATTATTTGCGTATTCGTACATGCAATACCGATAACCCAGTTGTTTTGTTTCTGCATGGGGGTTGCGGAAGTCCAGACCGTGCGCAAGTCATGAAATACCAGTCCCCGCTTGCGACAAATTTTACGTTGGTTGCATTAGACCAACGCGGTTCAGGTTATGCTTATAACAAAAAAGAAGCAAAAACACTCGATTTGACAAAAGAAATATACGTGAACGACGTTCACAATGTCGTAGATTATCTGAAACAAAAATTCAATAAACAAAAAATAATAATCGTGGGGCATTCGTTCGGTTCTGTTCTCGGCGTATGGTATGTTCAACAATATCCCAACGACGTACTCGCATATGTCGGTGTCGGACAATGTGTAGACTATATCGAAAACGAAAAGTTGTCTTACGCGTGGACATTGCAGGAAGCGGAAAAAGTCGGCGACAATAAATCTGTTGCAATTCTCAAACGTATCGGCGCTCCTTTGGATAACGGAAAATACAAAAACGAACACCAAAAAAGTCTGATGAAACAGCGCGCCGTATTGCATAAATTAGGCGGTGCAACATATTCCAATCGCAAACCTTATTGGCAAGAACTGCTATTCCATGAAGTCCCGATAATGCTGAAAGAATACAGTTTTTGCGGTATGATAAAGTATGTTAAAGGTCTAAGTTACAGTCCAAATACCACTCTTGCAAAAACCAACCCCGATTTTATGAACACCGCAAAAAAACTGGACGTTCCCGTATATCTGTTACTTGGACATCACGACATGAATTGCGTTTATACTTTGGCCGAAAAATGGTTTGAACAGTTGGAAGCACCCGACAAAAAAATCGTATGGTTTGAAAGCTCCGCCCACTCTCCGCAATGGGAAGAATCAGACAAATGGAACGATAAATTCAACGAATTATTCTGTTGACAAATAATTGCCTCATTTTTGCAATCATTAAAACCGCACTATTCGGTGCGGTTTTTCTATGTCATCAGTATAAAAACATATGTTCCCTGCTTGAATTTGCATTGTAAATTCATTAAACAAATTATAATTAATAAATGAGTTATTTGCTTTCAACAATATTGACATTTTGCAATACATATATTATGATAACCTAAAGATTATATTGTGAGGACGTTTGTATGAACGCAAAGAAATGGCTCGCATTGGGATTGCAGATTGTCACATTCCTTTACGCATTATTTGCTGTGATTTACGGGTCACTGCTTTGCGCAACTGAACCTTGCCCCTCATTAGATTTTCATAATCCGTCGGACGTATTATCTGCACATCAAGAAATCATATATTTCAGCATTCCTTTTATAATTATCGGTGTTGTTCTTATATTGGTTTTGACAGTCTATTATGTATTCCGTTTTACCAATCAAAACGTACTGAAGTTTTCGATATACGGTATTGTTGTCACGGTTATCGGCGGTTTATTAACTTTTGCCTTTATAGCCATTGCAATATATCTGCAAGAAATAAGTATGATTATAGCTATAATCCCTGCAATATTTTTGGCTATTTACGGAATATTTCTTATTGTCAAACGCAAAAAATCCAAAGACATACAACCAACGCAATCCTATTCCGATTAAACCTAAATATAACCCGCTCCGCTCTGGGGGCGGGTTTTGTTTCTAACATATTTTTCATTGGCATCACTGCTTAAAACAAGTCCTTGGTATTTCAACTTTTTATGTGTTTTTTTTGCAAAAAAGAAAACGATTACATAGTCTATTCTTTATAAACATGTGTTCAGTAACTTTACATTTCTATATTTCAATGATATTATTTTGATGAGAAAAAGGAGGATATATCAATGTTTTGTCCTAAATGCGGCACCGAACTCAAACAGCAAGAAAACGGCGCTTTGTACTGCAACAATTGCAATATTTATTTCAAATATAATAAAAAAACCGGCACAACTAAGCAAATCAAAGAAAAACATCTTGAAGAATACGAGCAAACGCAAGACGTGTTTCGGGAAGAAAAATCTAGAAAAATATGTCCTGTTTGCAATAAGGAACAGTTTGCAAAAAATATAATGTGTATAAACTGCGGATACGATTTTGTTTCGGAAACGGAATATATTAAGCCCGCAAAGTCTGCAAAAGCATCAAACATTTCATACACGAATGCTGCCTTTTCTGCCAGAAAAAACCAAACACATAAGGCGATTTGCGTTGTTACAATAATTTTTGCGATATTGCTTGTTGTCGCAATAATTTCTTCCTCATGTTATTGCACCACACCAATAGCATATGGGATTGAATATTCAATGCATCTTCACGGTTCAATGCATTTACCGGATGTAAACGGAGTACCAACCATTGTCGAAAAAATGACATTTGTATTTCGTCCCGACAACACATTCGTTTTAAGTTCCGATAATGTTATTCTTGCATACGGTTTTTATAGTGTAAGGTGCGACAATATGATTTTTATAGACGATTCTGCATCCGCATGCGGAATTAGTTCTCTTGAAATAGCCGATCGCAATAAACTCTACATCAGAGATTCCCACAATTTCGATGATACACGATATTTCGTATCGTCTGCTGGCCTTGATATTTTCCTTATAATTACAACGATATTAATAGGAATTATCGAAATTATTTCTCTTGTCGTATTATGCTATCGTATGCATCGTTAAAACAAAACTACCTTCATGAGGAGAAAAAATGAAACAATTAAGCATACTTTTAGAAAACAATACAAAAATCATAGCATTAGTACTTTTAATATTGATGTTGCTTTTCTTTTTCACACCATTGTTTGGCGAAAGCACAGATATGATTGCTGCAACCGGAACACAAAATATATCTGGCAGCACATGCACTTTCATGATTTTTAAAAATTTGGCGGATTATTTTAAATCGCTCCGGACTTCTTTCCAATACACTGATTTGGACAAAACAACAATAAATCTTGTACTTTATAATGTTATAGCAAATGCAGTTATACTTGCAATCAATATGGCACTTGTTCTTACTCTGCTTATACTCTCATTCTTTGCAACAAGATATGCCACCGCATTGCTTGCGGGAACCATTCTTCCCATCGGCGTGCTTTTTGCGGTTTTCGGCGGAATGTCGTGGATGAATCCGAGTGCGGCTTTCTTCTTTATTTTTATTGCCTTTGTCATTTCCGTGCTTTGTGTAATTGCTTACGTCAACAAAGCGACAATAACCAGATACGCACGAATGAAAGCCTTGGCGGCAAACAAAGCCGTTGAGGAACATACCGAAGAAAACACGGAAGTACAAGACGAAGACGCAACAATCTGAAATCCGACTACTCCGGCAAACGATTGAAAAAAGACCACGATCGTGGTCTTTTTCTTTATTGAAATTTTGTCGAACGACAACTCAAATTTATTTTTCCTTGTCTTCCGCGCTGCTCTGTTCGGTGGCATTGTCTGCGGCTGTATCGGAAAATTCTGTGTCACAATTTACTTCTGCGGCGGTTGACGCAGTCAAAAACGAAGCGTTTTCGCGGGATTTTTTTCCATGAAGAAAAAGAACACGGACACCGCAATAAGCAAGGCGGGGAACAAAACCGCAACAAGTATGCCCTTTTGCAAATCGTCGCCGAATGCGGAAGACACGGCACCTACAATCGTGGGACCCGCCGAACAACCGAGGTCACCTGCAAGCGCAAGCAATGCGAACATTGCCGTACCGCCGCGCGGTAAGGTTTTTGCCGCAATACTGAAAGTACCCGGCCACATCATTGCGACGGACAGACCGCACAATGCGCAACCGAACAACGAAAGTTCTGCCCACGGCGACAGCGTAATGAGAATATAACTGACCGTGCAAACCACGGCGCAAACGATTATCAGTTTTGTAAGGTTCAGCTTTTGTCCCGCTTTGGCGTAAACGGTTCTGACAACGCCCATCATAACGGCGAACATACAAGGTCCCAGCAGGTCGCCCAAGGACTTGGAAACCCCCAAACCGCTCTCTACAAAAGCCGACGCCCATTGTGCTACGGCGATTTCGCTTGCTCCGCCGAAAAACATCATAAGAACCAGCACCCAGAAGAACTTGGAACGGAACAACGAGGCAAATCCGTGCGGTTCGCCGTCTCCGAGCGGCGGGACTATCGGAACAAACAGGAAGAAAATCGCGTTGAGGAAGGGAACCACAGACCATATAATGGCAAGTTTGTTCCAGAAATCTATTCCGAGAAGACGGAAAAACAACGTCGAAAATCCGATGACGGCAACACTGCCCCAGCAGTAAAAGGAATGCAGAAGGCTCATTGCCGCGGACTTGTTTTTGGTCGGACAATTTTCGACGAGCGGACTGAGCAAAACTTCCGTTATGCCGCCACCCACCGAATATACGAGCACTGCAGCAAGAAGACCGTAAAATGCGTTGCCTACGGCAATAGGCAAAACTCCGAGCAACACAAGTCCCGTGCCTATGAACAAATGAGCCGCAACGGCACACGTGCGGTATCCGATTTTCTCAACGAATTTTGCGGCAAGCAGGTCGACCGCAAGTTGCACTGCGAAGTTTATGACAATAAGCAATGTCACCTGCGCAAGCGGAACTCCGAGCTGCGTCTGAAAAGTCAGGAACAAAAGCGGTGCGAAGTTGTTGACGATGGCCTGACAAATATATCCCGTAAAACAAGCCGCCAAAGTGGTTTTGTAATTTTTGAAAACGTATTTCATTACTCTCTCCCGAAGTTCATCAATAAAATAGCATTTTTTTGTGCTTATAACAACAAAATACGCCAAAAAAGCAAAATCCGTTAAATATGCATGATTGCAAAACGCAAGTCGCGATATTATAATGCGCTTATGGACAACATAAACAACTCTTTCCGCATTGTTACACCGCGACTTATACTCAAAGAAATGACCGAAGAGGACTTCGGTTCGCTCTGCCTTATGCTTTATGACGAAAAGGTCATGTACGCATACGCGCACACTTTCAGCGAAAGCGAAGCGCGCGAATGGCTGGACAGACAGATTGCGCGATACCGCCGTTACGGTTTCGGACTTTGGGGAATGTTCCTGCGCGAAAACGGCAAAATGATAGGACAATGCGGAATAACAATGCAAAATATCGGCGAAAAAGAAGTTCCCGAAATAGGCTATCTTCTGAACTCCGACTTTTTCGGCTACGGATACGCCACGGAAGGCGCGAAATACTGCAAACGTTACGGTTTCGACAATCTGGGTTTTGACGCCATTTATTCCATTATCCGCGACAACAATTTGCCGTCACAGGCAGTAGCGCGAAGAAACGGAATGACGCCGTGCGGAGAACTGGTCAAACACTATTACGGCATCGATATGCCCCATATTATTTTCCGCATAACCCGAGAAGAATACGTCAAGCAGAAACCGAAACGCGACGAAAACCAGCTTTCAACGACTGACAAATAAAAGCCGTCGGGGTGACCCCGACGGCAAAACTGCTTCACAAACCGCTCTTTTTCGTTTTTATTTTACCGAATTTTCCGCTTTTGCGGGACGGCGCATTGCAAAATGCTTTGCTCCGTGAAAATCTGCGACTTCGCAGATTTCAAACCCAAGATGACGATAAATTTCCACGTTTCTTTCGTCGTGCGTTTCGAGATAAACCGCGCTGTCGCCGCAAAGTTCGTCTATTGCTTTACGAAGCAGACCTTTTCCGCGCGCACGTTCCGCAACTCCGATGTTTTTGATGTAACAGTCGGTCGACGGGTTGTAATATTTCTTTGCGATTTTGTCCGCAAAGCTCATATATTCCGACGCAAGCGAAATGGCAAAATTTCCCGTAGCCGCATAAAAAGCCACGGCAAAAAACGGATTTGCAAACTGCAAAGCGGGATTATGGTCCTTGTCGCCCGGTTTTTTCACGCAGGCAATAACGTCGTAATCCCCACCCACATAAGTATAATTGCGCGCTGCGCTCACTTCGAAACGAAAGAAATAATACACGCCTTTATTGCGGTCTTTTCTCGGGAAAAACATTGCGTAAGTCTGATAGTTCTTGAAAATTTCTGTGAACTCCTTGCAAACTCTTTTTACTTCGCTGTTGTTGATTTTTCTCATATTAACCTCTGCTGACTGCAATATATTATCATTTTGTCAAACGGAAGGCAACCAAAACACCGCTGACTTAAAAATTATATATTATACTCCAACCGTATTATGTTGCCCCGTAAAGTTTGCTCTTTCAACCAACATGCAAAAGAGCAAACAGCGTCCGTTTTTCAACAGACTTGACATTTTGCGAATAGTTGGTAAAATAAAGCCGTACAGAAAGTATATAAAAGTTGCAACTCAATGCACTTTGTACTTTGCTTCAACCACGCAAAAATCTTAATCTACGCTTATAAAAGCGAATTATTGGGAATTAATCCAAATGGCAAACTATTTCAAAGAACGCGAAAGAAACACAAATATGCGCCTGCGTGAAATCAGAGATACTCTTCCCGAATTTTGTGAGGAGTTCTTTGTCGGCATTGAGCCGCAGACAACCGCGCTTACGCGTCTAAACTACGCATACGACCTGCGCATTTTTTTCGACTATCTTACAAAAAGAGTCCGTGCATTCCGCGATATGGCACCCGAGGACATAACTTTGTCCGACCTTGAAAAAATCACGGTTACGCACCTTGAAAACTATCTGGAATACCTGACATTATACGATTTCGAAGGCAAGGAATGCTCCAACGGCGAACGCGGCAAAGCCCGCAAAATCTCCACTGTTCGCACGTTTTTCAAGTATTTTTTCAACAAAGACAAGCTGAGCGTGAACGTTGCCGCAAAAATCACTCTGCCAAAACAACACGACAAAGACATCATAAGGCTTGAACGCCACGAAATAGACAAAATTCTGAACGCCGCCGAAGACGGCGAAGGAATGAGCGAACATCAACGAAAAATCCTGCTCAACACGCGTGCACGCGACGTCGCAATTCTTTCTCTTTTGCTTGGCACGGGAATACGTGTCAGCGAATGCGTAGGACTGAACATCAAAGACATCGATTTTGCATCAAATGCGTTCACGGTTACGCGAAAAGGCGGCAATCAGGCAATCCTATACTTCAACGACGACGTCAAAGAAGCGTTGGAATACTATGTCGACGGCGAACGAAAAGCCTTGCTTTCACGCACTCAGAAAATGAACGTTCCCGACGAAGACGCCCTGTTTTTGTCATTGCAGGTCAAACGAATCTGCGTGCGTGCAGTCGAAAATCTGGTCAAGAAGTACGCAATGGTCGCCTCGCCTTTGAAAAAAATATCCCCGCACAAACTGCGCAGCACCTACGGCACCAATCTGTACCGCGCAACGGGCGACATTTATATGGTTGCGGACGTACTCGGACACCGTGACGTAAACACCACAAAAAAACACTACGCCGCAATAGAACAGGACCACCGCAAAGCGGCGGCAAAAGCCGTTACGCTCCGCGACGACGACTGAAATGCGAAAGCGTTTGTTAATTGCTGATTTACTTTAAGACGCTATGTTTTAATCCTCCTGAACTCTCCGACCGGTCGGGAAGTTTTTATTTGACCTTTTCGCGCGTTTCTACGCGCAATAAGGAAAATTTGCACTATTTACGTCATTTTTGCCACACAACTATTATAAAATATTGACTTTATTATAATAGTTTGTTATCATTTCATTATCAAACAGGGAGATTCGAAAATGGACATTTCTTCTGTCAACAGCGACCTCATAAGAGGCAACGTAACGACCATTATTCTTGGCTCTCTTTGGAGTCAGGACCGTTACGGCTACGACATTCTCAAAGAAATCGAAACCAAAAGCGAAGGCCAGTACAAACTCAAACAGCCTACCCTTTACAATCAGCTCAAAAGACTGGAAAAACAAGGTTTGATTTCATCTTACGACGGCGACCCCGACGACACGGGCGGCGGACGCAGACGTTACTACTCTCTCACTGCCGAGGGCAGAAATTTCCTGCAAAAGGAAAAATCCGAATACGAGTATTCCCGTACCATTCTTGACAAACTCGTATCTTCTCAGCAATTCGATTTCGATAAAAGCCCCGCCCCTTTCAATACGGACGACCTGCGCCCTTACACAAAAAAAGACAACTCCGAAAAGAAAGTCGTCTACAAGGAAAAGGAAGTCGAGAAAGTCGTTCTTGTCGAAAAGAAAGTTTATCTTGACCCCAACGGCAACGAGATAACGGAAGAAGAGGCGGCGAAACTTGCGGAAGAAGCACAAAACAAAGTGCTTGCCGACGCCGAACAGGCAGCCGCGGAAGAAGAAAGAAGACGCGAACTCGAACAACTTGCAAGGGAAAAAGAAGAGGAACTTGCCCGCATCGAGGAAGAACGCAGAATAGAAGCCGAACGCATAGAAGAGGAACGCAAAGCCGAAGCAGAACGCATAGAAGCCGAACGTCGTGCGGAGCGTGAAATGTTCGAGCGCGAAAAACGCGAAAAAGAAGAAGCTATCGCTCGTCTTGAAGAGGAACGCAAAGCAGAAGCAGAACGTCTCAATGAAGAGCGCAAGGCAGAGCTTGAAAGATTGCAAGAAGCTCACAACGCCGAAATTCTCCGTTTGCAGGAAGAAAAACGCCTTGCAGAAGAAGAAATCGCGCGCAAACAGGACACTTTTGAGGAAGAACGTAAGGCGGAGCTTGCGCGTATAGAGGAAGAGCGAAAAGCCGAAATTGCCCGCATCGAAGAAGAGCGCAAAGCCGAGCTTGCTCGTCTAGAAGAAGAAAGAATAGCGGCCGAAAGAAAGTTTGCAGAAGAACAGGCAAGGTTCGAAGCCGAAAAACGTATCGAAGAAGAACGCAGAGCCGAAGCCGAGCGTATCGACAACGAACGCAGAACGGAACTTGCCCGCATCGAAGAAGAACGCAAAGCCGCCGAAAAGAGATTTGAAGAAGAGCGCGAAAAGTTCCGCGAAGAAAAGCGTATCGAAGAAGAGCGCAGAGCCGAACTCGAAAGAATAGAACGCGAACGCGCGGAAGAAATCGAACGAATTGCACGTGAACGCGAAGAAGCGCTCAGGTCACAAGCCACAATGTCGCTTGCCGACGTTTTCAAGGAACTCGACGCGAAATCCGAATACGAAACCAACTCTGCTCTTTCCGACAAACTGATTGTCGAAGAGGCTCAATGGCAAGTTGCGGCTCCTCTGCCCGTTCATGCGGTTGCAGAAGAAAAAAACGCTGCCGAAGAAGTTGAAGAACAATCGGAAAAAGCCGAAGACTCCGTCGAAATTGCCGACAGCGAAAATGCGGTCGAAAAAGAAGAACAAGTCGAGGAAATCGATGTTGTCGCGGCTGAAACCGTGACCACAGAAGAAACCGAAGCCGAAGACAAGGCGGAAGAAGTTGCCGCAGATTGCGCGACTGCCCTTCAAAATACCGCCGCAACCGTAACGCTTAAAGAAATATTCGAACAGCTTGACACAAAATCCGAGTATTCGGAAGAAAAATCGGGTAATGACACATTTGTTATCGACGAAGCAAACTGGCACGTCGAACAACAAAAGGCCGACGAAGAAAAACAGCGTGAAGAGGAACGCAGAGCCGCGGCGGAAGCCGAAAGACTTGCTGCTCTGCAAGCCGAAATAGAAGAAAACAACCGCAAACGCGACGAAGAAAGACAAGCGGAACTCAAACGTCTTGCCGAAGAACTCGCGTCTGTTAAAGAAAGACTTGCCGCTCACGAAGAAAACGTGCTCCCCGCAACCATAATAGAGGAACCGGAACAACCCGCAACTGTTTCCGAAGACAACAACGAAGCAGGTCGCGAAGCGCAAACAACAGCTGCGGCGGCGTCAAGAATCATCACTTCCGAAATCTGGCAGGAACAGGCAAGATTGCATGAAGAAAAAGAAGCAAAAGAAGAAATAAACTATTTCAGCGCGGAGCGAGTTGTCGACGAAAGACAAGCACCGCAAGCCACGTTGAGCGATATATTCCGCAAACTCGACGAAAAAGAAGCCGAGATAGACGCCAAAAACGCCACGACCGACGAAAACACGGGTTACTCCGAAACCGAACAGGTTGCATACACCCAACCCGAGGAGAGCGTAAACTTCGGCGAGTACGACCGCCCGATTGAGGCATACTCTGCCGATGCTGTATACGCTCAACAGACCGCGTCACAGTCCGCCCCCGCAGACACCGCGGAAGCCAGCATACATACCGACGGAGCCAAAACCCAGTTGGTCGGCACAGACTCAAAGGGTGAGTTTGTAACCTCTGCCGTTCTCGGCAAACGCACCGACGCTTTCGAATACGAGAAAGAAAACGTGAATTACCGCGAATTCTTCTCCTCTATCGCTTCCGTTCCCGAAGAGAAAGCCGAACTCGCCGTTCAGGAACATACCCTTCCAAAAGCCGACACCGACCTGAAAGCTCGACTTTATGCCGAAGGATTCAAAATGCGTCCTTACGACCGCGGCAACACGTCGGAGTACTACACTTTCAATTTCATACAGGCAAACCGCCTGAACCGCGACTCGTGGCTCATCGTTCTTGCGATATTCCTCGTGGAAGTTGCGATTATGTGGCTGTCCACCGCACGTCAGATAAGCTGGATTTACTTCCTGCCGATAATGCTCGGCGGTGCCGTTCTCATGTTGTTGCCGACGTTTGCATATCTTGCAAACCCGACCAAGCGTAAACGTGCGGATTTCAATGTCAAGTTGTCGCTTATCAACCGCGGTATGATAATGATTGAACTTGCCGTAATCCTCGTACTCGTTGCATTCTTCGCGGTTGGCGTAAGCGTCAACGACGAAACCCTGATACTTATGACCATGGTACTGCCGATTATACTGCTTACCAACCTGCCTTTGAGCTCGATAGTCTACTATCTGCTCTACCGCACGAAGAAGTACCACACTGCATAATGCAATCGAAAAAGCCAACCAACCGTTATTCGGTTAAAATCAAGTCAAAATACGCGCAAATACAGCGCAAATACCGATGAATGAAAAATCCACCCAATTAGGGTGGATTTTTTTTGCCATTAACTTTTCTTTTTGATTTTATTTTGGAAATGCTCGGTTCACAACGCAATGCACTGTTCACGAAGCACTTTCCGCAACAAGTTTCTTGATTGCAGCGCGCGCAAGTTCGTCGCAACGGTTGTTGTGTTCGTTGTCGGAGTGTCCTTTGACTTTGACAAACGTTACTTCGTGCTTTTTCATTTCTGCAAGCAAAACCTGCCACAAATCAACGTTTTTGACGTCGTCTTTACTTCCCGTTTTCCAGCCGTTTTTCTGCCAGCCGTATATCCAACCCTGCAAAAATGCGTCGACGCAATATGCGCTGTCACTGTAAACGGTGACCTTGCAGGACTCTTTCAGCATCTGCAATCCTTTTATTATCGCGGTAAGTTCCATTCTGTTGTTGGTGGTATTGCTTTCCGCTCCGCTTATCTCTCTTTTGAACGCACGGTAAAAAAGTATAGCCGCCCAGCCGCCTGCCCCGGGATTTCCCGAACACGCGCCGTCGGTGTAGATGTCTACTGCTTTTTTACGCATTGCCGAGTTCCTCCGAACGTTTTCTGCATTTGGTCATTCCTTTGACGACAATATCTTCCAGTCCGTCCGCGCGGAAACTGTCGACAGCCTGAATTGTTGTGCCGCCCTTAGAACACACCGCGTCGATGAGTTCGTCAATGGGTCTGTTGTCGAGACGCACCATTTGAGCCGCTCCGCGAACAGTCTGAACCGCAAGTTCCTTTGCCGTGGCAAAATCAAGTCCGCCCTGCATTCCGCCTTCGATCAACGCTTTGACAAACATATAAACGTAGGCGGGACCGGAACCGGACAACGACGTAACCGCGTCAAACAGGTTTTCGTCAAGTTCGACCACTTTGCCGACGGATCCGAATATGTCCGTCACAAAACGCGAACGGTAACCTTCGCTGAACGCGACTGCGCTCATACCTTCTCCGACAAGCGCGGGAGTATTTGGCATAATGCGCGCATAATTGCGTTCGCCAAGTGCAGATTTGAGTTTGGCAATGGATATACCCGCCATAATGGATATAACCGTACTTGCCGAAATCACTTTGCTTATTTCCTCGAAGACGATAGGCGCAATCTGCGGTTTTACGGCGAACATAACGTACTCGGCATTCGTTGCAACTTCTTTGTTGTCGTTGGTCACGACAACGCCGTTTTGTGCCATTACCGCCAATTTTTCGTCGTCTTTGTCACTGATTATGATTTTGTCCGCTTTGAGAAGTCCGCCTTTGAGAACCCCTCCGAGAATGGCTGACGCCATGTTGCCTGCACCGATAATGCCCAGTGTGAATTTCTTTTCCATATAATCTCCGATTTATTTGCGTTTTGTTTGACTAATAGTCGCTTTGTTGATATAATAATCAAGCATTTAGGGGAGTGGCTCAACGGTAGAGCAACGGTCTCCAAAACCGTCGGTTGCGTGTTCGAATCGCGTCTCCCCTGCCACGAACGACCTGTAAACCAGGTCGTTTTTTTATGTTCCGACGCGATTCAGACACTTCTGTGACGCGATTGACACTCCGTGTAGCAATCGCTATTCCGTAGCCCTGCCTATTTTTACTCGATTTCCCAGACAACAGTAACGGTGTCGGAAAGTTCGATGTCCTCAGGTTCTATGTCAATTTGCGCAGCGGTAAATGCCGTGCTGCGACAAACAGCGTCGTTGACCTGATAACGCGCAGGCGAATAGAAATTGACGTTGCCGACATTGTAATCGATATTGACAATTTGACCGAGTCGGACGTCTGCCGCTTCTGCAAGTGCTGCGGCTTTTTCCTTTGCGTCTTTAACAGCCGCTTTGATAAGACTTTGTTTCGCCGCTTCTTTGTCTTTTACGGTAAACCTGACGGAAAATTCCGGTTGACCTTTTGTAGCAGAAAGCGCGGACAAAACCTTAGCCAGACGTTCTTTGTCGAAAGCAAACTCCGCTTTCAGGTTGTGCGACACGACAAAACCCGAAAAAACGCGTTTGTAACCGCCTTTTTCGTCCTTTTCGTTGTCGTACTGTGTCTGAACGTTGAAATCCGTGGTTTTTATATCGTCCTTTGACAGTCCGCCTGCAACGAGTTTTTCACGCAAATCTTCCAGCTGTTCCGCCGCTTTGTCCATTGCTGCGGCATAATCTTTATCGGAAGATTTGACGGTAATGTTTACAGCGGTAAAATCTGCCGTCAAAGACAGTTTTCCCGCACCTTTTACGGTAATAGTTCTGTTCATTATTTCTCCTTGTTAAAGAGCTTTGCGGGTTGATTTTGCTTCATTCGGACTTTTCCGATTGTAACCGCCGCACTCAGCTGTTACTTTTTCCAAAGGCCGTGGAGATTGCAGTATTCGTAAGCCGCAATCACGTCTTCTCCGTCTGCAAGGACAAACGTTGCCGCAGGTTCGTCGCCCGCTTTGAGATACTTGACATATTCGCCTTCGGTGGTTTCGAGTGCGATAAATTCGATGTAGTGCTCTTCGAACATAGGATGCGCAACGCTTCCAACGCGAACCGTCACTTTTTTGTCGACTTTTTCTACGACGGGAACGTGTTTTTCCTGTGCCGCATCGGCAACGCCCGCTTGCAGTTCTTTCATTTTTTCACCGCAACAAATCACGGGAACTCCGCTGTTGTGCACAAAAGTAACTATATTGCCGCAATGTTCGCAACGATAAAATTTCATATTTCACCTCAAATGTTTATTTATTTGCAAGGTCAGAACCCGAGCTATTCTTCAATGAGAATAACTTTTATTCTGCCAGCAGGTTTACAATATCTTGTTTCTAGGAACTGACTGCATATAGTAGTATCGGAAATGCAGTCCGCACACTTGCCCGAAACCGTGCAGGGATTGGGCAGGTCGAAACGCTTTGCGTTGATGGGAGCGGCTACGTTGCGCGCCCTTGCAATCGCCGACTGCATTGCACCCGTGATTTTGTTTGTGCCCGCAACGAGTATTACGTTTTCGGGACCGAAACAGATTGCCGCCACTCTGTTGCCCGTACCGTCTATATTGACAAGCCAACCGTCCGAAGATATAGCGTTGATACCTGCAATAAACGTATCGGCGGACAGACTCTTTCGCATAGCCTCACGTTTTTCGGCAACCGTCTTTGCCGAGTCGCGGTCAACCGTCGCGAATTTGGCTTTCACGGCGTCAATAAGCCCGATTTGTTCCGCGGTTTTGGAACCGCCCCACGCTACAACGTCGTCTGCGGGAATGAGCGACAAGGCGAGATTGCGCGCTTCTTCACCGGTTTTGCACACATAAACGTCGAATTTGCGCTTTTTGAGATTTTCAACCGTCTTTGCTACGGTGGCTTCGTCCGCTATCATATTTTCTCCTTTCCGATTAAATCGGTTTCAGCCGATTCGCGACACGCTTTCGTCGAGATGACAATAAATGCCGTCGGCAAACTGCTCCGCAAGGTCCGTTTTGACATAGCCTTTTGCAATGTTCAGACGAACGGTCAGCGCACATTTTTCGCAGTCGACGAAATCGCGCATGATAATGTTGACGTAAGGCAGATTTTCGCTTTCCGCAAGGTCGCGAACAAAATCGTTCATATACCCTATCAACTGCCCTTCGCGGTAACGGGGTCCGAACACAAACGCCATATCCGTGAGTTGCGCTTGCAACACGAACATTCCGCCTTCGAGTTGTTTTGCTCTGTCAAAGTATATGGGCAACACCTTCTCGACGAAATATTTTGCCGACTTCGCGTTGTACGGCTTTTCGTAGAACGAGAAAAGCACGTGCCACTCGGGATAAAAATCCGTTTCGTTTGTGCGAAGATTTATGTTCGGATTGTTTTTATAGTAGTCTGTTTCGCTCGCGTCCGTGAGGATTAAGCATTTGCCCCTGACTTCGCCGAGAGTGATTTAGGAGACGGTTTTGTTTGAAAACTCGCTCCTGTAAAGGCGCAGGATTTTATCGCCGAGAGTTTCTTCAAGCAGGCTGAAAACCATGGGTTCCGAACCGTTTTTGAAATGCGACATATCGAGTATCAGGAACTCCGACGGATGCGCGTCCGTAAATTCGTCGATGTCTTTCAGAACGTCGAGATAGGACGCCCCGTTGACAGGACCGTGGAAAATCACGTAACCGTCCTTTGAGTTGTTGACGCGAATATCGAAGTAACGCA
Source organism: uncultured Eubacteriales bacterium (assembly GCA_900545885.1). Taxonomy (GTDB): domain Bacteria; phylum Bacillota; class Clostridia; order Christensenellales; family CAG-917; genus Limadaptatus. The sequence goes on along the minus strand of URAF01000001.1, from coordinate 13,535 downwards.
CACCGCGTTCCAGCTGCTCGCCTATCGTCAAGTCCTGTGTTTCGGCGTAATACGGCATTCCGTAACACGCGCTGTCGTGGGAGCCTGGGATTGCAATGTCGCATATCGGCGCGCTGTCGGAAATGTAGTTCATCCATTCGGTAAGCACGGGAGACGGAGTTGCGGTGTCTTTTACGATTTTTTTGTTGCCCATAACAATAATCGGCGCCAAAATCACGGCGGCAAGCAGAACCGTAAGCAAAATCGCACCGATAATCATAAGTACGATTTGTTTTTTGGTCGGAAACAGAGCGTTTTTATGAGCGGTTGAGTTCCTGTCGCACAGCGTGATTTTTACCATATCCTTTCTCCCTTAATATAATAGATATTGTAGTTCATTATGGCGGACAAGTCAATACGCAATACGCGCGTTATGCGCACGCGCGTGTGCTATGCGTGTGCACACACGATGTCACGTGTTGAACGCATTGCACTGCTTTACATTCGTAAAGGTGCATATACGCGTTATACGTGTGCTACTATGCGTATGTTCGATGTGTTTGCTTACACCGCAAAAGCGCAAAGTTTGCGACAAAAGGCGAATTACCACATTGATTTAGCGTTCGGAATGTATAAAAAAACGAGCCGTCAAACGACGGCTCGTAATGCTGCACTTGAATTACTCTGCGTCCGCAGGAGCTTCTTCTTTCTTCTTGCGGGTTGCTTTTTTCTTGGGTGCTTCCTCTTCTGCTGCGGGCTCGTCGTCGAGTTGCAGGTTGAGGTTCTTGAAGAGGTCGCCGAGGGTTGCGGAGCTGGAACCGGAAACCCATTCTTTGGGTTCGTTGGAAGTTTCTTTCTTCGCACGACGTTCTCTCTTTTCTTCGGAGTCGGCAAGTTTCTGTTCGAACTTCTTGACTCTGGACACGCGTTTTACGGGTTTCTCTTCGCCTTCTGCGACTTCTGCGGGTTCTGCTGCGGCTTCCGTGGTTTCGGGTGCGGGCAGCAACTCTTTGATGGAAAGCGTGATGCGGTTGTCTTCGAAACCGATGATTTTGGCTTCGACTTCTTCGCCGACTTTCAGAGCTTCGCTTGCGTCTTTAATCCAGTTGTGAGAAATCTGAGAGACGTGGACTAGTCCGTCAACGCCGTCAGCGATGGAAATGAACGCACCGTAGGGGAATATTCTTTCGACCTTGCCTTTGATGACGGTTCCGACGGGGAACTGCTCTGCCGCAAGTTCGTAAGGCTTCTTTTGAAGTTGTTTGTAACCGAGGGAAATTCTGCCGCTCTCTCTGTCCATCTTGAGGACGACGAAGTCATAGCTTTCGCCGATTTTGAGGACGGTGGAGGGATCGGTAATCTTGTTCCAGCTCAGTTCGGAGATGTGAGCAAGGCAATCGAAACCGCGAACGTTGACGAATGCGCCGAACTGCGTGAATCTCTTGACTTTGCCGACGACGATGTCGTGGACGTGAATGTTGTTCCAGAAGTTGTCTTCTTTTTCCTGCTTTTCTCTTTCGAGAATGATGCGCTGGGACGCGAAGAGATATCCGGATTTCTTTGCGGGTTTATCGGAAGCGGCTGCTTCTTCGCCTTCTGCGGCGTCCTTTTCTTTTGCTGGCATAAGGGTGAGACGGAGAACCTTGTCTTTGTAATCTTCGAGGTTCTTGACGTAACCCATTCTGATTTGAGATGCGGGAACGAATACGGTGTACTGTCCCATTCTGCCGCGGAGACCGCCCTTGACGACTTCCGTCATTTTGAGGGAGAACTCACCTGCGTTGAGGGCTTTTTCTGCCTGTTCGTCTTCGGCGCGGAGAATGTCGACTTCTTTCTTGGAAAGTGCGACGTACTCTTTGTTGGTACCGATGATGGTTGCTTCGACAGCGTCGCCTGCCTTGAAGTCGGCGGGGTTGTAGTTGTTGTCGACAGAAGCGTCAGCCTTATCAATGAAACCGTCTTTCTTGCCACCTATTGTGACATAAATACCGTTCTCGTCCGCTCTGATGACGTGACCCTTAATACGCTTGCCGACCTTGTAGTTGACAAAACCGACCGAACGCGTAGAAGCGACTACGTCTTCCATCGTGATTTCTTTTTCCTGTGCGGGAGCCTGAACGTCGGACTCTTGAAGTGTTGCCTCTTTTTTCACTTCTTCTTCTGCTACGGCGTTGAGCTCGGTAGCGTTGACTTGAGTTTCACTCATAAGTTTTGTAACCTCCTGTATCAACCACGGGGGCGTAGACGCGCCGGCGACGATTGATATGCTTTGAAAATGCTTTAATGACGACAGCGGCAATTCGGAAACGGATTGAGCAAAGAACGTGTTGGGATTGACGTCGTGAGCCACCTGGAAAAGTCTGCGTGTGTTAGCGCTGGACCTGCTTCCGAGCACCAGAACGGCGTCGCACGTGCACGCGAGCTCGCGCGCCTCGTTTTGCCTGCTTAGTGTAGTATAGCAAATAGTATTGAAAATTCCAACTGTTTTTCGCTCGTTTTTTTGCGAATTTTCCGCAAAATCCCGTATTTTATCGAATTTATCCGCCAAAATCGTAGTCTGAAAGACTATACTCGTGGGATTGTCGCCGATTGTGAGCTCGTCGGAGTCCGAAACTACCCTGACTCTGTCCCTGCCGTAACTTGCCGCACCCGCCACTTCGTCGTGGTTTTTGTCGCCGACGATTATGATGTCGTCGCCCGCGTCGTAACGTTCGGATACGATTTTGTGAATGCGTTTGACGACGGGACAGGTGGCGTCGTAAAGTTCGATGCCACGGGAGCGCATATACTCCTCGTCCTGCCACGGAATGCCGTGAGCGCGAATGAGCGCGACCGACCCTGCGGGAAGCTGTTTCGCCTCTTCGAGAGACAGACTTTCCACTCCCCTTTCTTTCAGATATTGCACAACGCCCTCATTGTGAATGAGAGCGCCGATTGTGTAAATTTTACCTTTTTCTTTCGCAAGTTTCAGCGCGGTATCGAAAGCGTTCTGCACGCCTTTGCAAAATCCAGCGCTTTTTGCAACGCAAACTTTCATTATTCGGTCTTTCCGTCGGCTTTTTCAGCCGCTTTTTTGCCTTTTTTCTTGTTTTTGAGCCCTTCGACGTAGGCGTCGCACTGAACTCTCGTTTCCTGCATACGCTGATAAATCAAATCGGTTGCGCGCTCGAAATCTTCGGGTCTGCGGCTGCCGTAAAACTCGTCGAGATAGATGGGCGCTCCGATGTAAAGATAGTTTTTGCGGAACGGTTTGTGCATGCGGTAATACAGCATGGGCAAAACGGGTTTCTGAGCTTTGATTGCAAAACGTGCCGCGCCCTGCTTGAATTCCAGCATTTCTTTTGTGCCTTCGCGGTTTCTGGTGCCTTCGGGGTACATAACGAGTTTCTTGTCCGCTTTGAGCACGGAAAGAACTTCTTTTACGGCGTTGATGTCGGGTTGTCCGCGGTGAACGGGAATAGCGCCGATTTTACGCAGGAACCAGTTGGCGATTTTGGCGCACTCGAACGCTTCGGCTTTCGCAAGAACGTGCAGTTCCTTTTTGTAAAGCGACATAACGGGAATGAGCGTATCGGGAATGGCGTAGTGATTGCAAATCACTATACCGCCGCCCATTTCGTCGAAATAATGTTTGTTGACAACCTTTGTAGGCCAAAGTATGCGCACTATCGGCGCGGTGACGAATCTTATGAATCTGTAAAAGCCGTAGCTCATTTTACTCTCTCCTTGACAATCTTTTCGACTCTCTCCGTAACCTCAGCAATCGAAAGTTCGGTCGTGTCGAGATAATATGCGTCGTCCGCTTGTTTCAGCGGCGCGACTTCGCGGTGCGAGTCGTTGTAATCTCTTTTTACTATATCCTGCAAAACGGCATTATAGTCGCACGTTTCGCCTTTTGCCGTAAGTTCTTCGAAACGTCTTTTTGCGCGTTCCTCGGGGCTTGCAGTCATATAGAACTTGCAGTTTGCGTCGGGCAACACGAAAGTTCCTATATCCCTGCCGTCCAGCACAACATCGTACTTTGCGGCGAATTCGCGTTGCAGTTCAACCATTTTGTATCGAACCACGGGAAGCGCGGATATGTCGGACGCGGCTTTGGACATCTCGGGAGTGCGCAGATACGGCGTTGCGTTCTCACCGTTTACGTAAACGTTCTGAACGCCGTTTTCGTAGCGTATGTCCATTTCCAGATTTTCGAGCAGCTGCGCCACCCCTTCGGGGTCTTTGACGTCAATGCCCTTTTTGAGCGCGGCATACGCAACCGCGCGGTACATTGCGCCCGTATCGAGATAAATTATCCCGAGTTTTGCCGCAACCGCTTTGGCTATCGTGCTTTTGCCCGCTCCTGCGGGACCGTCAATCGCTATGTTTATCATAAGTTCTCCTGAACGGAAATTATACTATACATTGTCCGTCGTGTCAATTTATCGGTTGTTTCGCACTTTGTCGCAATGTATGTTGCTCCGCTCCGCACGCCAACCGCTTTCGGGTCTTTTACGCCGTCCGAATTTCGGAACATCGCGAAACGAATAAATTTTGCAATTAAATACTTTCGACTTGGTCGTTAGTACTTATTTTTCGCTGTCTTTGCGCGAAAGAATGTCTTTCGCCGCTGCCGCCGCTGTGGAGAAAGCAATTTGCAGATTGTATCCCCCCGTCACGGCGTCGCAGTCCGTAACTTCACCGACGAAATACAATCCCTTTTGCAGTCTGCTTTCGCATTTCGGCGTGAGTTCTTTGAGGCTCACTCCCCCCGAAGTCACAACGGCTTCTTCGAAAGGCGCAATGCTTTTCAGTCGGAACGTAAGGTCCTTGAGCGTGTCCGCAAGCCGTTTGCGTTCCTCTTTCGTGACCGAATTGACCTTTTTATCGGGTTGCAGTCCCGCTCTTTTCAGAACGTACAAATTGAGCCGTTCGGGCAACAATGCACGCGTCACATTTTTGAGGTCGCCGTTTTTTCTTTCCTCGAAATCGCGCAGAATTCTGGCTTCGAGTTTTTCGTGCGAAAGCGCGGGCTTCAAATCCAGATGCAAAACCGCACCGCTCACTCTGTTCAGTTCCGTGGACAGCGTAAGCGCAACGGGACCGCTGAGTCCCCTGTCCGTAAACAACATTTCGCCGAACTTGCCGTCAAGTCTTTTGCCGTCTGCGGTGACTGCCGACAAAGTAACGTTTTTCAAGGATATTCCGCAAAGTTCTCGTACGCTTTCTTCGGTGAACAACGACGCAAGCGAAGGCACGGGTTTGACAACGGTATGTCCGAAACTTTTTGCTATTTCGTAGCCGTCGCCCGTGGAACCCGTTGCGGGATAACTCTTTCCGCCCGTAGCTACCACAACGTTGTCGGCTGTGTATTCCTTGCCGTCCGCCGTAAGCACTTTGAAAACTCTGTTTTCAAATTTTACGGATTTGACTTCGGAGTCCAGTTTTACGTCTACTCCCGCGGCTTTGAGCGCACGGTCGAAAGCGCGGGTTATGTCCGACGATTTGCCCGACGCGGGAAAAACGCGGTTGCCGCGTTCGGTAACCAGTTCGACGCCCAAATCGCGGAAAAATTCTTTTGTATTTTCGGGAGTAAAAGAATATATCGCGGAACGCAGGAATTTTTCGCCGTGTACCACTCCCGACAGAAATTCGTCGGGCGGATAATCGGCGGTAACGTTACATCTGCCTTTTCCAGTTATAAACAGCTTTTTGCCCGTTTTCTCGTTCTTTTCGAGCAATGTCACGCGCTCTCCCCCACGAGCGCACAATACGGCGCAAAGACAACCCGCCGCTCCGGCTCCGATAATCAGCGTGCTCACAGTTTCCACTCCACACGGCGAAGTTTTTCCATAGTCGCGCAATCGGTGTCGGGGATTTTCACGGGGGTTATTGTTATGTATCCTCTGTCCGACATCTTGCAGTCGTCGTCTTCGGGGTTTTCGGAACAGTCGAAAGGATAACCGTTCAGTCTGAATCTGCCGTCGCGGTGCTCTTCGTACCAGTCTTTATATCGACGTATGCCGAGCGGCGCAACCGCAACGCCTTTCAGGCGTTCCTTGTCGCCGAAAGGAACGTTTACGTTGAGCGTAACCATAGGGGGAATGAGTTTGTAAAGAGCGTCGAGATTTGCGACGATGAAATCGATTGCCGCGTCGTAACCGCCTTCCGCAACCCTTGCGGAAAGCGCAATTGAGGGAACGCCGAGGATTGTCCCCTCTTCCGCCGCACCGAAAGTGCCCGAATATATCACGTCCGAACCGACGTTGAGAACGGTGTTTATGCCCGAAATCACAAGGTCGAAAGGTTCGCCCGCATAAATATGTTCAATCGCGAATTTGACGGCGTCTGCGGGAGACCCCTGCACGGAATGACAGGGAATTGCGATTTTCTCGCCGCATACTTCGAGTTCGTTTTCCGAGACGCGTTTCCAGACTATGCCCTCACCGAAAGTCAGCGCGTGTCCCGCGCCCGATTTTTCGGAGTCGGGAGCGCTGACGTGCACGTCGTGATCGGGCGCAAGCGCAAGCGCGAGTTTGAGCAACCCCTCGGAAAAATAACCGTCGTCGTTGGATAACAAAATCCGCATAATATCCTCTTTCAAACGTCAAAGACGTTTGAGATAATCCACTTCGAATTCGTTGAGTTCCCTGAACCCGCCTCTGGACAGCCCGCCCAGACGCAAGTCGCCTATTGCCACGCGTTTGAGGAAAACGACGTTCTTTTCGACGGCTTCGAACATTCTTCTGATTTCTCTGTTCTTGCCTTCGAAAATGACGACTTCGAGACGGCTCAACCCGTTTTCTTCTCCCGTAAACTTGACCTTGCAACGCGAATATTTGACGCCGTTCACGGTGACGCCTTTTCGCAATGTCGCCATATCGCTTTCGGAAATTTCGCCCTCGATTTTCACGACGTAAGTTTTGGGAATTTCGTTGCTGGGGTGAGTAAGTTTGTGCGTGAGTTCGCCGTCGTTGGTGAAAAGCAGCAGCCCTTCGCTGTCATAGTCAAGACGTCCCACGGGAACAAGCCTTTTTTCTCTGCCGATAAAGTCGTAAACGGTCTTTCTGCCCTTGTCGTCGGACATAGTGGTTACGCAGCCCTTAGGCTTGTTGAACATTATGTATTCGTAATGGGTGACAGGAACGATTTTTTTGCCGTCGAGATACACGACGTCTTTCTTTTCGTCGACATCAAAGCCCATTTCGGATACGGTTTTACGGTTGACCGTAACCCTGCCTTCGGCGATGATTTCGTCGGCTTTTCTTCTGGAACACACGCCGCATTCGGCGAGAAACTTGTTCAAACGCATATAATGCTACCATCCATTGAGATAGTAGCATTATACATAGTATATGATATAAAATCAAGCGTTCCGCGCGTTATAACAGTACATATGTCGCCGCCCTGCCCGATTTGCCTTTTGCGCTTTCCGAGAAAGATTTGTTTGTCTTTGGTTGTCGAACGCCGATTTGCAAAATCTCGGAACAAATCGGGTTGCCGCGACCGGTACGCCCGTTCAGCCGCCGTAAACGGCGTAAGGAATTTCGCTTCCGTCCTTTTTCACGGGATAAAAGGACGGTGTAAGCTCTCCGTCGTCGCCCACTTTCACGTCGACGCGCAGGTTACCCGCGTTCTCGTCGGGGAATGGCAGGACGGGCAATTCTCTCATTTCGTACGTTGCAAATGCGTCTTCGAGCAGTTTTTTGGTCGCTTCCCACATATCGTAGCGGTTGAGCACAACGGATATGAGCTGCATTCCGTCGCGTTCCGCGCCGCCGACAAGACAACGACCGCTCTTTGTCGTGTACCCCGTCTTGACTCCGTTCGCCCCGTCGAAAGTCGTGAGCAGTTTGTTTTTGTTGGAAAGATAACGTTTGCCTTCCGCTCCGCTTATCGTAACGTTCTTTGTCGCGACAATACGTCTGAAATCGGCGTTTTTGTAGGCTTCCGCGGTAATGAGAGCCAGGTCGTACGCCGTAGTGTAATGGTTGTCGTCGTGCAGTCCGTGAGGATTGACGAAGTTACTGTTCACGGCACCGCAACGCACCGCCCTGTCGTTCATCATATCGGCGAATTTTTCTATGCTTCCCGCAACCGAAACGGCAAGCGCGACAGCGGCGTCGTTGCCGCTTCTGAGCATAAGTCCGTACAACAACTCACCTATGGTGAGTTTTTCGCCTTTTCTCAAATAAATGGACGAACCCTCGACCCCTGCCGCACAGTCAGGAACAGTTACCACCGTATCAAGCGGAATATTTTCCAGAGTGACAAGCGCGGTAAGTATTTTCGTAGTGCTCGCGGGGTATGTGCGAACGTTCATATTGTCCGAATAAAGCACCCTGCCAGTCGACGCCTCGATGACAACCGCACCCGAATGTGCCGCCGCGTCGGCTTTTTTCGGTTTGTAGACGGAAAACGCGTACGCGGTGAGAAACGCGCACACGATGAGCGTTATTGCGAAAAAGCGCAGAAACGCGCTGCGCGGATTGAACTCTTTTGCGGAATTATTCATCTTCGTCACCTCTTTTGATAGCTCTGAACGCCGCGCGTGCAAGGTCTTTCCACTTGTCGTCGCAGGAAGTTTTGTCCACGCTTATGAACTTCTTTTCCTTGCCGCACACGAGAAATCCCATAGGCGTCACGGTTATACCGCCACCGCTTGCCGCCGCGTGCGGATAATCGTCGTGTCGGGTTTTGGGCGACGACTCGCTGTATTCCCCACCGCCGACCACGAAACCGTAACTGACTTTGCTTACGGGCAACACGACAACTCCGTCCTCCGTGATAACGGGTTTACCCACGACCGCGTCGGAATCCGAAATACGTCGCATATGCTCTATGGTAGAATTGAGTATTTCTTCAAAACCTTTCATAATTCTCTCCGTAAAACTTATGTAAAATACGCCCTTGCGGGTTCGGAAAAAGAAAACCGCAATTTCTCATTCCTCGGACGGAAAACCGTCAAATCACCGCTTTTTGCGGGACACGAACGAAAGCCCGATTATCGCGGTCTGCAACAACGAAATTCGCAGTCCCAATCGCAAATCGAGGTCTAGCCGTTGTCTTTCGCAGTCCCAGAAAACCGCAGAACGTCCCTTGCCCCGCAATACGTCGCGGAATGCGTTTTCCACCGCGCTGACGCCTAGCGCACCCGTCAACGCCTCTTGCGCGCCGACGTACAACGACACGTCGCCCGCACGCATTATCCGCATTTCCGCAAAGGTTTTCATTGCCTTCGACACCGCGCCTTGCGGCAAGCGCATACGACTTTTGCGTTCTTTCGGTTTTTTGCCGTTTACCGATATTCTAACGCGCTCTTTTTCAATGCTTGCCTTTACGGACACAAGCCTTAATCTGCCCAACGACACCTTTACGAGAAGGCAGGGACGCTCCAAGGAAAAGTAACCCTGTACCCTGATTTTCCAAGGTGCGGTAAGCAGCAAAAGCAACGCTTCGACGGATAAAAGCACAACAAAAAACGCCACGTTGTTATTGTGGCGTTTAGTCGGAAAATTATGTATAAAATTCGGTTTGACGGTATTTGTTTCCGCTCCGCCGAAACCTTCTCGTCCTTTTCGGTCTGCGGAGCAAGGCTTGCGGGTTATTCTATGACTTCGAACTCTTCGCCTTGCAGGAAGTCGGGGATTTCTTCCTCTTCGATGTCAGCCGCGGCAAGCGCGTCTTCGTTGTCCTCGATAAGGTTGCCGTCTTCGTCGTAAAGCGTACGGTTGTGGAACAGCGTTTCCTGTGCGGGAGCGTAGATTTCCTGCAACTTTTCCATAACTTCGGCAAGGTCGGGCAAATCCTCTATGCTCTGCAACTGGAACTTTTTGAGGAATTCGTCCGTCGTTCCGTAAAGGAAGGGACGACCGACCGTGTCTTTTCTGCCGACAACTTCGATGAGCCCCGCTTTGAGCAGTCCCGTAATCGCATATTCGCAGGACGTACCGCCGCGCATATCGTCGATTTCCATTCTGGTAATCGGCTGTTTGTACGCAATGGTGGAAAGCACTTCGAGAAGGGTTTTGCTGAGTTCTTTTTCGCGCAGCGGAGTGAGAATGTCCGCAACGACTTCGCCGTACTTAGGATTGGAACTGAATTGCAGTTTTCCGTTGAATTCGAGAAGCAACAGTCCGCAGTCGCCGCTGTACTTTTTCTGCAAATCCTTGATTATGGAATTGAGCTGACTGCCTGTAAGTTCGGGCAGTTTCTCAATCAAATCTCTTTTCGCAATGGGCGAACCGGAAGAAAAAACCAGAGCCTCGACCACGTTTTTAATATTTTCCATCGTTTTCCTCCTCGAAAACCAAAGGCGTTTCGTCCGCGCCTTCGACGGCGTAAAGCATTATTTCTCCGAAAAGTTCTTCCTGTTCGGCGCGCAGTCTGCCGTATTTGAGCAGTTCGAGCACGGCAAGGAAAGTCGTCACTATATCGTTGCGGTCAAAGTCGGGCTCGAACAGCGACGTGAACGTAAACGACCCGTAGAGCGAAATCAGTTCGACGATATGCTGCATCTGCTCCGCAACCGAAAACTTGTCCTGCATAACCTTTTTGGGAATGAAAGACCGCTCTCTCTGTTCCGCATTTACCATAACGCGCGCAAGCGCGCTCACGAGTTTGGGCAAAGAAAAGTTGGTAAGGCAAACGCGGTAGTCCTTCTCGGTGTAAACAGGCATACGGTAAAAACGGTTTATCGTTTCTATCGCACGGAGTTTTTCGGACTGCTCTTTCATCAACGCGTACTCTTTGATTTTGTTGATGAGTGCGGCACGCTGCATTTCGGGGTCGTCGTAATACTCCTCGTCCTCGTCGTCCGCAGGGAGCGTGCGCAGGGATTTGAGATAGACGAGTTCCGCGGCAAGCGTGATGAACTCTCCCGCATACTCGAAGTCGAACTCTTCTTTCGGAGTGTTTTTGATTATTTCGACGTACTGACGTGTGACGTCGGACACGAAAATGTCTTCTATTCTGATTTTTGCGTCTTTGATAAGTTCCAGAAGAAGGTCGAGAGGACCGTCGAAATCGCTGAGATGGTAGTGAATTACGGGTTTGAGTCCCGCTATGTACTCGGAGTCCGTCATTTCGCCTTCGGCGACTATAGCTTCGGCGGCTTCGATTGTTGCCGATTTTTCGGACGACTTGGGCAGTTTGTGTTCGTGTACGACGGCTTCCGTCACCACTTCGCCGTGAAAACCGTCCCTGTCAAAGGGATTTTTTTCGGCGCGCGGCGGTGCGGTCGGACTTTTTTCTGCGGCGTTTATCGCTTCCGTCTGCTCTTCCGTTGTCCGCTCTTCCGCCACGGTTTGAGCTTCTGCCGTTTTGGTTTCTGTCATTTGAACGTCCGACGCGGTTTGAACTTCACTCTCGACGGCGTTTTCGGCAACGGAAAAATCCGCGGCGTCTGCCGCGTCCGCATTTTCCGCCGACGTGTTCACGTCCGCGCGGGAAAGCTCTTCGTCGTATCCGTTCGTCAAATCAGCCAATCGGGAACCTCGTTGTTTCGGAGCAAATCACGGTATGTCTGCGGTTTTACGATATAATCCGCTTTGTCGCCGTCAACCAGCACCACGGGCGGCACTGCGTTGAGGTTGTAGTTGGACGCCATCGAATAGTTGTAAGCGCCCGTCGAGAACACGGCGAGAATATCGCCCGCTTCGGCGTGCTGCAAAGGTATGTCTTTTGCGATTATATCGCCGCTTTCACAGCATTTTCCCGCGATTGTGACGGTTTCGTCCGCGGGTTTGTCCGCTTTGTCCGCAAGACAGGCGGAATACTTGGACTCGTAAAGCGCATAACGCGGATTGTCGAACATGCCGCCGTCAACCGCAACGTACTTCTTCACGCCGGGGAAATCCTTGATTGCGCCCACGGTGTAAAGCGTTACGCCCGCTTCGCCGACTATGCTTCTGCCCGGTTCGACAATGAGGAAAGGCTTGTCGAGCGACTTGCGTTCGCAGTCCGCGGCAACGCGTCTTCCAATGTTCTCTACCGTGTACGCATAGCGTTTTGGCGTAAATTTCGGGTCTTCGTCCGTGTAATAAATGCCGTATCCTCCGCCCATATCGAGAATTTCCGTCGAAATGCCCGCGTCGCGGAGTTTTTTCATAAAATCGGTGATGATGTCGATTGCAAGGTCGTACGACGAATGGTCGTAAATCTGCGAACCGATGTGGACGTGAATACCGCGGTATCTGACGTTCTTGCGGCGGGTAATGTCGCTTATCACGTCAAAAGCGTTGCCGTCCACGCCGAAACCGAATTTGCTGAGCGGAGTTGCCGTCGCGACGGCTTCGTGAGTGTGCGCGGATACGCCGGGGTTCACTCTCACGAGAACGTCCTGCACCACTCCGAGTGCCGCGGCTTTTGCGTCAAGCAGTTCGAGTTCGTGGAAACTGTCTACGACAAAATACCCTATACCGTCGGCAAGTCCTTCGTCGATTTCCTTTTCCGTCTTGTTATTGCCGTGGAAAAGCACCTTTTTCATATCCGCGCCCGCAGATTTGACAAGGTACAGTTCACCGCCCGAAACGACGTCGAACCAAAGTCCGAGTTTTGCCGCCATGCTTGCCGTGGCAACGGTGGCAAACGCTTTGTTTGCAAACGCAACCGCGCCGTCGCCGTAAGTAGCCATTGCTTTTACGAACGCCGAACAAACTTCGCGGACATATGCCGCGTCCATAACGTAAAGAGGCGTGCCGAAACGCGCCGCAAGGTCGGACGCTTTGAAATCGCCTATGTAAAGACTGCCTTGTCTGACGTAAAGTGTGTCGCGAGTATTCATCGTAAGTGCTCCTTAATATCTTTGATATTTTATCACGCACGTGCCTTTATGTCAAACAAATAGTATTTTGCCCATATAAAAGCGAAGCCGTGACAGTACTTTGTTCGACACCTTCCTGCCTTACTTTCCGCCTCTGCCTACTCCCCTCATCCGCCTACTCCCCGCCGAAACACAACGCGTATAAATGCAAAGCAAAACAAAACGCCGCAATGGCGGCGTTTTGCTGATATATCGGATTTTTGCGCTTATCTTGCGCTTCCTATTCTCTTGAACAAATCCCAAAGGCTTGCGCGTTTTACGTCCTGAGCGGAAACCACGTCGAATTCTTTGACAACTTCTCCGTTTTTGACCACGAAACCTTTGCCGATTACGTCACCCTGTCTTACGGGCGCTTTGATTTTTTCGGGAAGTTCGTAGCGAAGTTCGTATTCGGACTTGTCGCCGCGTTTGTCGAACACCGCGACGTCGTCGGATACCGTAAGTTCGACGGATTTGGTTTTGCCGACGGAAACCTTGACGGAGTTATCAATCAGTTCGCCTTTCGTTATGAGTTTGCGCACCTGATAGTTGCCGAATGCGTGGTTGAACATATTGCTCACCGCACCGAACCTGCCCTGCGAACTGTCCGCGCCTATAACGACCGCCACAACGCGCATATCGTCGCGTGCCGCGGTTGCGGCAAGACAGAACTTGGCTTCGGAAGTAAATCCGGTTTTACCGCCGTCGCAACCGTTGTAGAAACGCACGAGTTTGTTGGTGTTGGTCATAGTCGTGGTTCTGCCGTCGGGGT